>JADJWS010000001.1:1322140-1652675 GCA_016716235.1 Candidatus Defluviilinea gracilis | reverse complement strand
TGACGGGCGAGATCGTCGAGGTGAACGAAGCGGTCAAGGCGAAGCCGTCGCTGATCAACTCCGACCCGTACGGCGAAGGCTGGTTCGTCAAACTCAAGCCGACGGATTGGGCGGGCGAATCAGGCTCACTTGTCACGGGCGAGGCGGCGGCGGAAGCGTATCGGAAATTTATGGAAGAGCAGAATTTGAATTTCGAGTAAATGAGTTGGAAGGTTGAAGGTTGCAAGTTGAATGTTTGACCTGCAACCTTCAACCTTTGACCTTCAACCTCATGATCTTCTACGCCTGCGACATTCCCGAAGACCTGACCTACGACATCGAACGCGATGTGTGGATTCGATTCGATGGCGACTTTGCGACTCTCGGCATGACCGACGTGGCGCAGACGCGTTGCGGAAAATTTGCGGCAGTTAGTTTTCGGAGCGTCGGAAAAAAGGTGGAGCAGGGCAAGGCATTGGCGACAATTGAATCCGCCAAGTGGGTGGGACCGTTCCCCGCGCCGTTCTCGTGTGAGATCATCGAGACGAACGAAAGCGGTTTTGCGAGAGATATTTTGTTAGCCAACAAAGAGCCGTACACAACGGGCTGGCTCGTCAAGGTGAGACCAATGAATCTCGAAGCGGAATCCAGCCATCTCGTCACGGGTGAAGCGGCGGCAGAGAAATATAAAGAGAGAATCAAGGAATTGAAAGTCAACTGCCTCAGGTGCATTGATTGAACTGTGTACGTGTGTACTTGTTTACCTGTGTACCTTTTACCAACCCTGCCATCAAAAGGAGAATCCCAATGTCCAAGAAAATCCGTTTGCTCTACATGGAAGGCGTATCCCCACTGCGTTCGCAGACCGTTTATCACGCGGTCGGATATGCGATGAAAGAAGACACGCCGAACACCATCATCATGGTCTCGCCGAACGGACCGTATGTCTCGATTGGCTATCATCAGGATATACAAAAAGAAGTTGATCTCGATTACTGCGAAAAACACAACCTGCCCGTTTATCGTCGTGAAGTGGGCGGCGGCGCGGTGTTTTTGGATAACGGTCAACTCTTTACGCAATGGATCTTCCACAAGGAAGACCTGCCCGCCACGCTCGAAGAACGCTTCAAACTTTACATTGACCCGCTCGTGCAAACCTATCAGGCGCTGGGCGTCAATGCGAATCATCGCCCGATCAACGATGTGCATGTCAACGGCAAGAAGATCGGCGGCACGGGCGCGGCGCAGATGGGCATTGCGGAAGTTCTTGTCGGCAGTTTGATGTACACCTTCGACAAGAAGACCATGTCGCAGGTGTTGAAAGTCCCGTCCGAGAAAATGCGCGACAAGATTTTTGAATCGCTCGAAGCCTACATGACCACCATGACCGAACAACTCGGCTCGACTCCCGACCGTGCTATGGTCAAGGATTTGTATATGAAGAAAGTCTCCGAAGCGCTGGGCATGGAAGTGTACGAAGGCGAATGGACGGAGGAGGAGGAAGCGATGGCAAAAGAGATCGACGCGCGCTTCGTCTCCGATGAATGGCTGTATCAAAAAGGTCAACTCAAACAGCAGGGCGTGAAGATCCATCAGGATGTGCACATCGTCGAAGCGGCGTTCAAGTCGCAGGGCGGTCTGATCCGCATCATCGCCCGCCTGCGCGAGGGACGCATTGACGACGTCGCCATCTCTGGCGATTTCACGCTGCTGCCCGTCTTCGCATTGGGCGCGCTCGAACAATCGTTGCGCGGTGTCGCCGCCACGCCAGAGAATCTCAAATCCAAGATCGAAGAAGCGTATTACCGCCTCAACATCCAATCCCCTGGCGTCACGCCGACAGATTTCACAACGGCGATCATGAATGCGGTCACACCTCCGCAAGCCACTTAAAAAATTAACCGCGAAGAGCGCTAAGAACGCGAAGATATAAAAATTTTTTCTTAGCGACCTTTGCGTGCTTCGCGGTTCAAAGGTTTTCATGACTCAAAACTACGGCTTCCTCATCGACCAAAGCAAGTGCATCGGCTGTCATGCGTGTTCCACCGCGTGCAAGTCCGAGAATCAAGTTCCACTCGGCGTGAATCGCACGTGGGTCAAGTATGTGGAGACAGGCGCGTACCCTGACGTGCGCCGCCGCTTTCAGGTGACGCGTTGTAATCATTGCGCCAACCCGCCGTGCGTGCGCATCTGTCCAGTCACGGCGATGTATCAACGCGATGACGGCATCGTCGAATTCGATCCGAGCATTTGCATTGGATGTAAATCCTGTATGCAAGCCTGCCCGTATGATTCGATCTATCTCGATCCCGAAACGAACACTGCCGCGAAATGTCATTTCTGCGCGCATCGTTTGGATGTGGGACTCGAACCCGCCTGCGTCGTCGTCTGCCCCGAACACGCCATCCTCGCTGGAGATTTGAACGACCCCGCTTCAGAAATAAGCCGACGCCTGTCCACTGCGCAAGCGACCGTTCGCAAGCCCGAGCAGGGAACCGCGCCGAAATTGTTTTACATCAACGGCAACGATTGGTCGCTGCATCCCTCCGCCGCGCAAACGCACAATTCATTCATGTGGGCGGATAAGGTCACGGAGCAAAATGTTTCCGCGTTCGCGTTGCCCGTATTACAGCCATCGTCATCGTCATCGTCAGCGTTAGAGAACGCTGACTACGCGGGTGGTGGGCGTAAGCGACGTTCTCTAACGTCGCATTCAGGCACACCCATCCGCACGCCGCAGCCACAGGGACAACCGCTCAACGGTCCGATCCAGATCGGCGGACGCGTCGCGGAGCACATGGTACAAACCGCGTACAACGCACAGCATAAAATCCAATGGCATTGGGAACTGCCCGCGTATCTCGTCACAAAAAACATCGCGGGCGGATTGTTCATGTTGTTGAGTCTTGGCGCGATGTTGAATCTCTTCCGCTTCGACTCAGCAACCTTCCTTGCCGCAGGATTTACCGCGATGCTCTTCATGTTCATCACTGTGATTTTGCTGATCAAAGATTTGTCACAACCCAAACGTTTCTTGAATATCTTGTTGCGCCCGCAATGGAAGTCGTGGGTAGCGAGAGGCGCGTTCATTTTGGTCGGCTTCACCGCCATTGGGGGGCTGTGGTGGCTGATCGAAGGTGCGGCATCCATGAATTGGATTTCAAAAGATTTGGTCTTTGCACTTCGTCCCGTCGCCGCGTGGATAACGCTTCCGCTGGCATTGTTTTCTGTAATTTACACCGCCTTCCTGCTCGGTCAAGCCGAGGGACGCGACATATGGCAGAACAACCTATTGCCGTTTCAACTTTTCTCCCAATCCATGATGACCGCAAGCGGAGTATTCCTTGCGCTGAATCTCTTCGTCAACTTCCCCGCTGATCTAACTGCTTTGCTGACCGTTCTCTTCCCAATAAGCATCGCCATCAATCTCCTCTTGACCTTCGCTGGCAAACTCAATTCCTTTCCGACCGATACCGCCATGCTCGCCTCGCGCGAAATGACGCACGGAAAATTCCGCAATCATTACTGGTGGGGCGGGATCGCGCTGGGACATGTCATGCCGCTTGTGCTGATGATCTTCTTCGCATCCGCGTTGCCTGTTGCCGTTCTCGCCGCGCTGATCGGCTTGTTCTTCTACGAATACGCCTTCGTGATGGCGCCGCAGTATATTCCGAATTCGTAGGTTAATAGTCGTGATCACTCTTACTTTTGCTGGAGACGAAGCAGGCGACGTAAGTCTGAGTTTCAATAAAGGCGCATCGCGGTATTTCGTGCCTGCTTTTATCTCCACCCAATTCCCCGACGATTTAAGGCAAACTTTGTCTAACCTGCGCCAAACGCTGGATTTACGTGAAACACACGAATTCAAATTTCATAAAATGGCATCGGCTGAAGTCCGCAATCAGGTGTTTTCAGCGCTTGCACACGCCAAGTTTGACGCATGGGCTTTGATCGTGGATAAGACTCGCCTGCCGAAAATTTTCGAGACGACGGAAAGCATTGAAATTTATACACATTTCATCACGGAATTGCTTGACATCATCCCTGCCGAATTGCAAAAGGGCGCCACCCTAATTCTCGATGAGTTCGGCTCGACCCCCGACCTGCGCACCGAGTTGCGCCGCGCCATGCTCAAACGTCACATGCCGCGACTCTTCAAACGGGTAATTGTCCGCAGTTCGCATCGCGAATCTCTGATTCAAGTCGCTGACCTTGTGGCAGGCGCGGTCATGCGCAGGGATTCGCAAAACGACTCGGAGGCATTTGACATGATTTCAAGGAAGATCAAACGACTGGAGTTATACCGCCCTTATTAAAATAACCCGCCTCGCTAGCCCGTATCCTTCAACAGAAGGGGGCAGGCAGCCACATGGCTGCTTTTCGCGAGACAGGATGAGCGATCAAAACGCTTTTGACCGTTGGACTTCGTCCGCTGGCAAATTCATTATATACCCGTATGACTGCTGTTTGCAAGATGGAAATTGCCCTAAAAACCAAATTTGAAATTACATAACTTGTATCTCGTAACCTGGACTTACCCATGACCCTCACCCCTCCTCAAACCTCCGCAGGCACCGCCCTCCCTCACTTCGCGGACTCTGACCGCAAGCCCGTCAAACTGACCGAGGTCGTCCACCCCGATGGGCGCATCAGCCAGTATCCGCCTCCCGAAGTATGGGATGATTGGACAGAGTGGGATGGAAAAGAGTGGCCCAAGCGCGTAGCGAGAAATTACACTCTCGTGCCCACCGTCTGCTTCAACTGTGAATCCGCCTGTGGACTTCTCGCTTACGTGGACAAGGACACCTACGAGATTCGCAAGTTCGAAGGCAACCCCGTCCATCCTGGCTCGCGCGGACGTAACTGCGCCAAGGGACCCGCCACCCACAATCAAGTCTATGACCCCGAACGGATTTTGTATCCGCTGAAACGAGTCGGCAAGCGCGGCGAAGGGAAATGGGAACGCATCAGTTGGGAACAGGCTCTCACAGAGATCGCGGAGAAAATGCGCGAGAGCAAACTCCGCCGCCCGAATGGAATTGTCTATCACGTCGGTCGTCCAGGTGAAGACGGATACACCAACCGCGTCGTGCAGACCTGGGGCATGGATGGTCACAACAGTCACACCAACATCTGCTCGTCGTCGTCACGCGCGGGCTACAACTTTTGGATCGGACAGGACAGACCGAGTCCCGACTTTGCAAATGCCAGAGTCATTCTGCTCATTTCGAGTCATCTCGAAACGGGACATTACTTCAACCCGCACGCGCAGCGCATCATCGAAGCGAAAACCGACGGCGCGAAACTCATCACCTTCGATCCGCGTCTCTCGAACACCGCTTCCATGAGCGATGTCTGGCTCCCGACATATCCTGGCAGTGAAAATACAATTCTCCTCGCCATTGCGAATCACTTAATCCAAAATGATCTCTACAACAAAGACTTCATGCGGAAATGGGTTAACTGGAAGGAAACACTGAAAGCAGTCGCCGAGGGAAAGTTGTCAGTAAACAGCGACCAGCTATCGGCGGAGATTCGAAGCGCACTCGCTTCCACCGACCTGACACCTGAAACCTGGAACCTGAAACTTTTCCCGCTCTTCGACCGCCTCCTTAAATCCCTCTACTCCGAATACACCTTCGAACGCGCCGCGCAAGAATCCGAAGTCCCCATCGAACGCATTCAGGAGACCGCGCGACTCGTCGCCAACTGCGAAGGGAAACTTGCCACGCACGTTTGGCGTTCCGCCAGCGTTGGCAATCTCGGCGGATGGCAGGTTGCGCGTTGTCTCTTTTTCCTCAATGTCTTAACTGGAAGCGTTGGCAACAAGGGCGGCACATCCATGACCAACTGGAATAAATTTGTGCCGAAGCCGTTCAAGGGCGCGCCCGCTCCTGAAACGTGGAACGAACTGCATTATCCAATCGAATATCCGCTCGCGCATTACGAGATGTCCATTCTTTTGCCGCACATGCTCGAAGAAGGTCGCGGCGACATTGACGTGTATTTCACGCGCGTCTACAACCCGCTGTGGGTCAACCCCGACGGCTTCATGTGGCTCAAGGCGCTCAAGCGCGAAGACTCAAAAATAAAATGTTATGTCGCGCTCACGCCCACGTGGAATGAAACCGCATGGTTTGCGGATTATGTTTTGCCCACAGGTCACGGACCCGAACGCCACGACCTGATGAGTCAGGAAACACACAACAGTCAATGGATCGCATTCCGCCAGCCTGTGCGGCGCGTGGCGATGGAACGCGCGAGCATCAACGTTGATTTCACCTATCAAGCCAACCCTGGTGAAGTGTGGGAAGAGAACGAGTGGTGGATTCAACTTTCCGCGCGCATGGACCCCGACGGGTCGCTCGGCATTCGTCAGTGGTTCGAGTCGCCGTATCGCAAGGGCGAGATCATCACTGTGGACGAATACTATCAATGGATATTTGAAAACTCCGTGCCTGGACTCCCCGAAGCCGCCGCGCGCGAGGGCTTGACTCCGCTCGCGTATATGCGGAAGTATGGAGTCTTTGAAGTGAAGAAAGAGAATTATTCTCCCTTCGACAAAACGCTTCAGACTCAGCCTCAGGCTGGATTCGCCTCCGATGAGCATGATCGCGCCTTAGACTCTTCTGGCGCAATCGTCGGCGTGATGGTGGACGGACAACCGAAGGCTGGCTTCGACACTCCATCGAAAAAACTCGAATTCTTCAGCGACACGCTCGCCAATTGGGGCTGGAGCGAAAAAGAAAACGTGATTCCCTGGGCAGTGAAGAGTCATGTTCATCCCGATACCATTGACCGCGAAAAAGGCGAGATGATCCTTCTGCCCAACTTCCGTTTGCCGACACTGATCCACACGCGCAGCGCAAACGCGAAGTGGCTGTATGAAATCTCGCACAAGAATCCCATCTGGATGAATCCCGAAGACGCGCGCCGCCTCGGGCTTGAAACAGGCGACCTCGCCAAAGTGGAGACGGAGATCGGTCACTTCGTGGATTCTGTTTGGGTCACCGAAGGAATCAAGCCTGGCATCATTGCCATTAGTCACCACTTGGGACGCTGGCGTTTGAACGAAGACTCAGGCGTGAACAAAGGCTCATCGAATCTCGTTGAACTGCACGACGATGGCAAAGGCGGATTCCTCATGCGCGTCATCCACGGCGCAACGGCGTGGACTTCGTCCGACCCCGACACGAGTCGCATCTGGTGGAGCAACGTCGGCGTGAATCAGAACCTCGCTCACGCCGTTCACCCTGACCCAATCAGCGGAGTCCATTGCTGGCTGCAAAAAGTATTCAACGTCCGCAAAGCCGAAGCGGGTGAAAAAGCGGGCGATCTCTTCGTGGACACGAATAAGTCCATGGAAAAATATCGCGAATGGCTGGCAATGACCCGCCCCGCGAATCAAGTCAGCCCCGATGGAAATCGCAGACCGTATTGGTTAACGCGTCCGCTCAAACCGACGAAAGAGGCGTATAAGTTGAAGAAGTAACGCGAAATTTATTTCGCAAGTCTGTTGCTGTGGCTTGCGCGAGATTTTGCCATAGAGCCAATCCCGAGGGGATGATCGGACTCTAGAATCATGGCGTGCCATTCCGAATCCCAAAGGGATGACATGATTCACGCGAATGTAAGGTTCGCTCTGGCGAAACAGAATCAACTCAAGGTGAGTCTGAAGCCTCATCCAGAAAGAATATCCTATGCCAATCAAATCTACGAAAGCAAAAAAGAATCCAAAAGTGGAAGGGTCCGAAGAGCCCGTCTGGACGTATCGCGGCTATCAACTCAAATCCAGCGAATTTGTGACGGCGATGGTGCATTTCTTTCGCGCCGAAATTCAACGCGCCAATGTCTGGCGTCAACGGCTGGATACGACCACAAACTGGGCGGTGGTTGCCACAGGCGCCACGTTGTCCATCGCGTTCAGCCAGGCATCCGTGCATCACGCCATCATCCTCCTGAACACATTGTTGGTGTTGTGGTTCCTGTTCATCGAGGCGCGGCGCTATCGTTATTATGAACTATGGAGTTACCGCGTGCGCTTGATGGAAACGGATTTTTACGCGGCGATGCTCGTGCCGCCGTTCCATCCCTCCCCCGAATGGGCAGAGAGCCTGGCGGAGAATCTGCTTTCTCCCAAGTTCCCCATTTCGATCTGGGAGGCGTTTGGCCGCCGTCTGCGTCGGAATTATTTTTGGATCTTGCTCATCCTGTACGCGTCATGGGCGGCGAAGATCTGGTTGTTTCCAGAGCCTGCGAATTCGTTCGCCGAATTCGTCAATCGCAGCGCCATCGGACCTGTGCCGGGACAGATCATGATCTTGTTTGGCGTTGTTTTTTATTTAACGCTCACGGTCATTGCCCTGGCAACCATCACAATGACGCGCGCCACAGGCGAGATCCTCCCGCGTTTTGGGGATGATGCTACAGTCCATGGCTTATCTGCCGCCGAGGAAAAGCCCAAGGGTCTACGCGCGTTTCTCGCGCCGCGTAACCGCCGCAGGCAATTGCTCGCGCTCGTGATCACCAGCCAGGCAGAGGCTGTTTCGAAACGCATCCTCGCCGATCTGAGGCGCGGCGTGACCGCGATGCAAGGCAAGGGTATGTATACGGGAAGCGAGCGTTCGATCCTCGTGTGCGCGCTCACGGTCACCGAAGTCCATAACTTGAAAGCGGCTGTCGCCAAAGAAGACCCGCGCGCATTCGTCATCGTTTCTCCCGCGCAGGAAATTTTGGGGCGCGGCTTCAATCCGTTGGAGGAGAAATAAAATAGGTTCTTGACGCAGTTGCCCGGCGTCAAGGTAGGCGGCGCGATTTGCCAAACCAATCGAACTGTCGCCTAGCCTTCGTGAAGCGCTGTCAACAAAAACATGTTGCTCCCTAACAACTGGGGAGCAACATGTTTAGTTTCGGAAAGAATCAGTTTTACCCTCACCCCTCCACCAACATCCACGCTGGATCCTCGAGCAACTCTTTCACCTGCACCAAAAACTGCACGGCTTCGCGTCCATCCACGATGCGGTGATCGTAACTGAGCGCCACGTACATCATCGGGCGGATCACGACCTGTCCATTTTCGGCGATGGGGCGTTCCTCGATCTTGTGCAAGCCCAGGATTCCAACTTGCGGCAGATTCAAGATCGGCGTGCTGAGCATCGAACCGAACACGCCGCCGTTCGTGATCGTGAACGTCCCGCCGCGCAAATCTTCAACCGACAGCGAGCCGTCGTTCGCCTTCCCCGAAAAAACTTTCACCTGTTTTTCGATCTCGGCAAACGTGAGACGGTCCGCGTCGCGCAACACTGGCACGACCAAACCTTCCTCCGCGCCGACCGCGATGCCGATGTCGTAATAATTTTTCAGCACGATCTCGTCGCCCTGAATTTCCGCGTTCAAGCGCGGGAACGATTTCAACGCGCTGATGCTCGCCTTCGTGAAGAACGATGTGAATCCCAATTTGATTCCATGCCGCGCCTGAAACGCCTCGTTGCGTCGGCGGCGCAAGTCCATCACCGCGCTCATGTTGATCTCGTTGAACGTCGTCAGCATGGCAGTGGATTGACTCGCTTCAAGCAGACGCTGCGCGATCGTGCGCCGTCTGCGGGACATGCGCTCACGCTCTTCCCGCCGTTCAGCGGATTCGACGCCCGCGGCTTGACTCGGCTTGGACAGCTGTTTCGCCGCCTCGCTCCCCGCCGACGATTGCTTCTGCGCATATTGTTGAACATCCGATTTTGTGACGCGCCCATCGGGACCCGTGCCGCGCACTTTCGATACATCCACGTTTTGTTCGCGCGCAACTCTTGATGCGACAGGAGTCACCTGCGGCTGGACGGTTTGCGGTTTTTCTTGAGGCGTGGGTAAAGGCTCAGGTTTTGGCGAGGCGGGCTGAGGGTCGGGTTTTGAAGCGGGTTGTTTTGCATCCGCATTGATCGAGCCAAGCACGTCGCCCACTTTCACATCCTGCCCTTCAGCAACTTGAATCTTCGCCAACACGCCCGAGGCTTTCGCGCCGACTTCGAGATTGACCTTGTCCGTTTCCAACTCGACGAGCGCTTCGCCCGCTTCGACAAAGTCGCCCTCTTTTTTCAGCCACGCGCGGACGGTGGCTTCGATGACCGATTCTCCCATTTCGGGGACGATGATTTCGATGGACATGTTAACCTCTCTCGATGCTCACGCTTTGCACATGCGCCTGCTCTTCAAATTTGAGCGCGCGTTGCACCAAAGCCTTTTGATTGATTCGATACAGCGTGGACGAACCCTCGGCAGGACTCGAACTTTCGGGTCTGCCGACATAATACAACGGAATTTTTCCGAGCAGTTGTTTCAAACGCGGGCGGAGGAAATCCCACGCGCCCATGTTCATCGGCTCTTCCTGAACCCAGATCACTTTTTCAAGCGACGAATATCCATTCAATAATTCTTCGATGGCTTGCAAAGGAAGCGGATAGAGTTGTTCCATTTTAACGATGGCGGTGTTCTTGCTGTTCTGCCGTTCTTCATCGCTGACGAGATCGAAGTACACGCGACCACTGCATAGAATTAAATTCTTGATGGCTTTATTGTTTCGTTTGGTCGTCGGTTCTTCGAGCAATGCCTGCCAACTTCCATTGACAAGTTGATTCGGAGTCGAAGCCGCAAGCGAATGCCGCAAGAATCCCTTCGGCGTGAAGATCGTCAACGGCAATGGATCGGTCTTCAACAGTAATGCTTGTCGTCGCAACAAATGGAAATATTGCGCCGCAGTCGTTGGGATGGCGACGCGCATGTTTCCCGCCGCGGCAAGATTCAAAATGCGTTCGATGCGCGCGGATGAATGATCGGGTCCCATGCCTTCGTTGCCATGCGGCAGCAGCAAAACGAGCGAGGGAGTCAGCCCCCATTTTGCGCGCCCTGAAAATAGGAACTCATCCACCACCGTTTGAATGTTGTTGGCGAAGTCGCCGTATTGCGCTTCCCACAACACCAACCGCTCGGGAGCCTGAAGGTTGTAGCCGATCTCAAAACCAACGGGACCCGCCTCGCTGACGGGTGTGTTGTAAATTTCAAAGGAGGCTTTCGCCTGTGGGATGGATTGCAATGGCGTGTAACTTTGATTCGTTTCCGCATCGTAAAACGCGGCGTGACGCTGGCTGAATGTGCCGCGCACCGAATCCTGTCCCGTCATGCGGATCGGGATGCCGTCCTCTAAAATGGAGGCGAAGGCTAACTCTTCGGCGGTCGCCCAATCCACGCTGGAGGCGTCGGCGTCGTCCAACACGTGGCGGCGTTTCTCGGTAGCGCGAAGCAATTTGGGATTCGGGTGGAAGTCTGCGGGGAATTGCAACAGCGACTCGTTCAGGCTTCGCAGACGTTCGAGCGGGACCGACGTGTGCGCCTTTTGCGCCGCTTTCGGCGGGGGCATCGTCGGGACGGGTTCTTGCAGGGCGCGTTCCGCGTCCAGTTTTTGGTTGACTTCTTGCAGTTCGTTCAAATATTTTTGCAGGAGCTGTTCCGCCTCGGCGGCTTGGATGCTTCCTTCTTTTTCCAACTTCTCCGCCCATAATTTCCGAACAGGAGGATGCGACTCGATCTTGGCGTACATCGTCGGCTGGGTGAAGCGCGGCTCGTCGCCTTCGTTGTGTCCGTGGCGGCGATAGCCGATCAGGTCAATCACAAAATCTTTGTGGAATTTCTGGCGATAGGCGATGGCTGTGTATGCCGCTTCAAAGCACGCCTCGGGTTCATCGGCGTTGACGTGGATGACGGGAATCTCGAATCCTTTTGCGAGGTCGCTGGCGTGCAGACCACTGCGCGATTCATGTTCCGTGGCGGTGAACCCGATCTGATTGTTGGCGATGATGTGCAAACATCCGCCTGTGGTATACGCCGACAATTGGGATAAGTTCAACGATTCGGCGACGATTCCCTGTCCGATGAACGACGCGTCGCCGTGGATGAGGATCGGCAGGGACTCGTTCGGCATCATTTGCGGCGCGCCGCGGGAATCCATTTTGCTGTTCGCGGCGCGCGACATGCCTTGAATGACGGGGTCAACCAATTCGAGATGACTCGGGTTGGCGAGCATACTCACGACCAAGCCGACATGGTCCGCGCCTTCGATGGCTTTGGATGCGCCCGCGTGATATTTCACATCGCCCGTCCAGCCCATTTCGTCCCATGTGCGCGAGCGGTCTTTCGGGTCTTTGAACTCCGCCAGAATTTGCTCGTACGGTTTTTGGAGGATATGCGCCAGCACGTTCAAACGTCCGCGATGCGCCATGCCGATCATCACCGCGCGGATGTCTTCACGGTCCGCTTCACGGATGACCTCGTCCAGCATCGGGACGAGCATGTCGAGTCCTTCGATGGAGAAGCGCGTCTTGGCGGGATAGATGCGGTTGAGGAACACCTCGAAGGCTTCCACCTGGCTGAGGCGGTCGAGGAGGCGGGTCGCATCCAGCGTCTGTTTTTGCGGATGGAAACGCCGCGTCTCGGCAACTTGTTGAAGCCAGTTGCGTTCCTCAGGGTTGCGGATGTGACCGTACTCATACCCGATCGCGCCGCAATAGATCGAGCGCAATTTTTCGATGGCTTGCGAAGCGTTCTCTGCCTGATGATCGCCGCGCAGTTTCACCACGTCTGCTGGGAGTTGGGAGAGATCGCCCTGATTGAGGTCGTGGAAATCCAACGTCAGAGTCGGATACGTCGCTGGGGATGCGCTTAAAGGATCAAGTTTGGCGACCAGATAGCCCTGCGAACGAATCGCGTGGGCTAGGTTCACCGCGCCGATGAGTTGGCGCAGGTCAATCCCGGATTCAATCGCGGGTTGCTGGACGGCGGGAGGAGTCCATTGGCTGAATAAGCGGCGGGTGGATTCGTCTACCGAATCGGGATCCCTTTGATAGCGGTCGTACAGTTCGAGGATGTACCCATAGTTGGGACCGAAAAATTCGTGTTCGAGATTCATATGTATGTTGCACCTGCCGAATATTTTACCCCACGATAAAACAAAACCAGCCGATTATTTCTGCGCGAGCGGCGCGCCGTGCAAAATACCGAGAAAGACCAATTCATCCAGCGCGCGGATGGAGTGGTTTTCGCCCGCGTCGAATACCAGGAGCGTGTTCGGTCCGCAGGTGCGCTCGACGCCGTCGCCGCCGGTGAAGATGCCTTGTCCTTGGAGCGTGACCACGAAGAACGGCGAACTCGGCGCGTTATGTTCGCGGATGAATTGACCCGCTTTGAGCGTAAAAAGGATCGCGCGTCCTTCACGGTCAACATGCAGAGGCTCGGCGCGAGGGTCTTTCTCGTTGAACTGGACTTCTTCGAATATGTTTGCAATTTTCATGTTCATTCCTTTCTTGTGCTGTCTGATTGAGAACCCGAATCGTTGACCAAACATCCTGAAGGTTGTCCAAACCGTAAGCGGTGTGGATTAAAACCTTCAGGATGTTTTTTTGTTGGCTTCGATGAGAGTCTTCCGCTTCGGTCTTTCCGCTATTCAGGCGGAGGCGGCGACGCGGCTGATCTTCACGCGCCAGACTTCGGGACCTTCTTCAAGGTATTCCCAGCCGAACAATCCGCCGCGCTCGTGCGAGAATTGATAGAAGAGCGGCTTCGGGTCGTGGTCGTTGACCAGCGTGAAGAACTCGCCTTCTTTCAGCGCGTCGAAGGTTTGGAAGATCTTCGGGTGACGCTCGCGCGGGGGAATTTCGCGGACGTCTAACGTGGTTGTGCTTTCGGACATGGTGTATGTCTCCTTTTGGGTTGTGTTTTTAAAATCGGCGTTTCGCTTGGCGAAGCCGTTTTTAACCAGTAGTGTGCGGCAAGGTTCACGTTGCCATTTTACGCAAAGTAAACTTTGCGGTACGACAAGGTTCACGTTGTCATTTGTCTCGTCGCAAAATGAATTTTGCGGTACGGTCTCGCGTGCGGCAAGGTTCACTTTGCCATGTAACGCAAAATGAATTTTGCGTTACTTCAAGCGCCTTTCCAAAAACGCTTTAAGCGCGAGAGCGTTGTTGTGTTCCGTATCGTGCGCGCTATACAATAAAGTCACATCGCCTTTTTTGGCGGCATCTACAATTGGCTGCCACTCGGCGGAGTTGGCTTTCAGTTCGGCTTGATAGCGCTTCTGAAACTCCGCCCATTTGAGCGGATCGTGCGCGAACCAGTTCCGCAAGTCGGCGCTGGGCGCGACGTTCTTCAGCCAGGCTTTCATTTTCAGCGTTTCTTTTTTCATGCCGCGGGGCCACAACCGCTCGACGAGAAAACGAGTCCCGTCGCTTTTTGCGGCGGCTTCATATACGCGTTTTATCTTCAACATGATCACTCCTTATTGATAAAACCTACATACCGGATTGCGGACTTCCAGTCCGCCTAAAGAGCGGACTCAAGTCCGCTCTCCGGGGTTTTTCAAATCGACACCAAACCTTTCTCTGCCAGACTTTTTAACAGCAGATGGAAATAGATCAGCCCGCCGAATCCGTCCCAACGCATCAACGCTTCGCGTGTGTTGGCATAGGTCATCTTGCCAGGCAGTCCCAGCCACTTTTGCAGGTTGTTGCGCGCGCCCACATCGTCGGCGGGGAAGATGTGCGTGCGACCCAGCCCGCGCAGTAAAACGTATTCCGCTGTCCAGCGTCCCACGCCTTTCAATTCGCACAGACGCGCAACCGCTTCTTCATCGTTTAATTGAGCGAGCGCATCCAAGTCAAGTTCGCCATCCATAATGAGGCGCGAGATATTCGTAATGTAGCGGGCTTTCTGATAACTGAAACTCATCTCGCGTAAATCTTCCAAATCGGCAGTGACTAAATCCTGCGGGCGCGGAAAAGCGTGGACGATTCCATTTTCCGTTTTGAGCGCCATGCCATATGCTTCGGTGAGGCGGTTGAGCAGGCGAATGCCCATCGTGAGCGTCAACTGCTGACAGGCGACGGCGTTGATCAGCGCTTCAAACGGACTCAACAAACGCGGCGGCTTCATGCCTTGAAATTGACTCGCAAGCGGCTTGAGCCAGTGATCTGTTTTGCTCAGGCGATAAAACTTTTGCAAATCAACGTTGAGTCCGAGCAAACGCTCCAGCGCGGCGGTGACAGTTGTCTTGACCGAAGAAGTTAATCTCGTTCCATTTATTTCAACACGCAAGTTTTTTGATTCCGCGTATTGAGTCACTGCGATTTCAAACGGCTTATCATCTGCAATCAACACGCGCCGATACGTTGTGCCGTTCCAGCGGTCGAAGAGATTGTCGGGGCGGCGGCGCAGAGTCCAAACGGCGAGATCGAGTCGAAACGGCGAAACAGGCTGAAGGTCGAATGAAGCGTTCTGGTCAAGCAAGTCAAGCCTCTCAAAATATCGTCCCGAAGGTTTCCTTGAAAACACATCGTTGAATCCAGTCAACCTTCGGGACGTTTTCTCTAGCCCTTCTTCACGGCTGGATGATCGGGCTGATACGATCCCGCCAGCGAGCGGAAACTGACCGCCAGTCGATTCCATGAATTGATAGCGATGATGCCGAGAGTCAAATCCACAAGTTCTTTTTCGCTGAAATGTTTGCGCGCTTCGGCATAGATTTCATCTGGCACATGGTCTTGGCTGACGAGCGTGACGGCTTCGGTCCAGGCGAGGGCGGCGCGTTCGCGGTCGGTGTAAAACGGCGCTTCGTGCCACGCGCTGACTCCGTACAAACGCTGTTCGCTTTCGCCGTTGGTGCGCGCATCTTTGGTGTGCATGTCAATGCAATAGGCGCAACCGTTGAGTTGTGAGGCGCGCAGTTTGACCAGTTCGAGCAGACTGTGTTCCAAGCCCGATTTGCGGACGTAGCCTTCGAGTTTGCTCAGCCCTTCCACACCTTCAGGCGAGACTTTTGAATAATTGAGACGCGGTTCCATTTTGTTTCATCCTTTGAGTTTTGATTTTTTTCTTAACCACGAAGTGTCACGAAGGACACAAGGTTTTTTTTGTAACTACTTCGCCATGTCGTTGCGAGGCGGGCATTTGCTCTTTCCGCCGAAGCAATCCCATATCATTAGGAGCCTGCTTCGGCAAAGAACAAGAGCGCCTTATAGAGACCTAATGGAAGGTGTGGCTGGCGGCTGAGCAGTCAGATCTTTTTATTTATTTTACTTCCTGCGCGAGCGCTCTTTCAAACATTTGGCGCGTGGCTTGATAACAGCCTTCGCCGCAACACGGCAATTTTCCAATCGAAACAATTTTATAATTTTGGATCTTTGGGTACGACATCTTATGGACGAGTTTCGTCCCGTCGTTCAACATGACGGTGGGTGTGCCGCGCACGCCAAATTTTTCTTTGCCGAGTTTGCCTTCTGCAAGCACGGCGGCGCGCGGTTCAGCGCTGTTGAAGAGACGAGTGAAATGATCCATGTCTAAATTCGCTTCGCGGGCGAGGTCGAGCATCACTTCGGGCTTGCCGATGTTGCGCCCTTCGGCAAAAAACGCGCGGCGGATTCGCAAGTCAAAATCGCGTCCGACGGATTCGCCTTGTTGAAACGCGCACCAAGCCGCGTCGAAAGCGGGAAGCGTGGTCGTGGGGAAATCATCGCTGAACGGTTTGAACGTCGCCGCTGGTTCTTGTAATGCCGCAAGCCAGATTTCCAATTCGAGTTCTTTGCGGTCGGGCGGGCCGCCGCCGTACACTTCCAATGGAAAAGCCCGCTCCACCAAACGGACGCGCCCTTCATATTCAGGCGCAATTTTTTGCAGGCGCACGGCCGCAACATAACACCACGGTCAATAATATTCAGCCCACTCCAAAATTTCGGGTATTTCACCTTGTCGCATTGTCATCTCTCATTCCTTTGTAAACCGCATGCGGTAAAAAATTCCGAGCGAAGCGCCGCGTCTTCCGCGAAATGTCCGCGCCAGACCGTGGTGCGTGTGATCGGCGAGACCTCGCGCACGCCGCGCATTTCCATGCACAGGTGATGCGCTTCGAGATAGACTGCCACTCCATGCGGATGGAGCATCGTCTCGAGCGTGTCGGCGATTTGCTGACCGATCCGTTCCTGCACGGAGAAGCGTTTGGCAAAGAGGCGCACGAGGCGCGTCAATTTGGAAATACCGACGATGTTCTCATGCGCGATGTATCCGACATACGCCATCCCATAAAACGGAAGCGCGTGATGTTCGCACAACGCAAAGAATGGGATCGGGCCCTCGATCACTTGACTCAAGCGGCAATCGGGTTCGCCGCGGCATTCGGTATCGAAAACGCGCAATAATTTCGGGTCGCCGTCATACCCCTCTGTAGAGTCGAACAGCGCTTTGATAAAGCGGCGCGGCGTATCTTTCGTGGCGGGCGTGTTCAAGTCCAGCCCAAAGGCGGTAAATATTTCCGCGGCATAGCCTTCGAACTTGTGAAACTGTTCGTCCGATATCTGGCGCGACTGAAGTTTCATGGCGGTTTGGTATTCGAGATCTTCAGGGTCGTCGTGGATGTTCATTGATAAATCCTTTCCTGTTTATTTGTTGAAATAACGATTCACCTCAACGTAGGTCGGGATGTCGCGCGCGAAACTGTACGTGCCGTGTTGTTTCAACTCGTCCGCGATTTTTCCCACCAACGACATCGTCGCCCGCATCGGAATGGACCCGAAACTGACTCGCGCCACGCCAAGTTCTTTCAACTCTGCGATGGTCGGGCTTCCGTGCCTAGCCAGAACGTTGATCGGCGCGTTGATCTCGCGGACAAGTTCGGCGATGGTCTGCTTGTCGTCCACGCTGATCACGAAGACGCAGTCCGCGCCTGCCTCGCGATACGCATTGCCGCGCTGGATGGCTTGCGCCAATGCGGCCTTGTCGCGCTTATCGGATTTTTCGTATACGTCCGTGCGCGCGTTGATGACCAACGGGACTCCGAACGTCCGCGCGGCTTCGCGCATGGCTATTATTTTTTCCGCTTGAAGCGCGATGTCTTCCAATGGATAAGGTTTGTTGATCGTCCCATCTTCCAGATTCAACCCAACGGCGCCCGCTTCAAGCGTGAGACGCGCGGTCTCGGCGACTTCGGCGGGCGTCTCGCCGAACCCCGCTTCCATATCCGCTGTAACAGGCAGTTCAACCGACTTTGCGATTCGCTGAACCACTTCCAGCATTTCAGCGCGGCTCATCATCTCGCCATCAGGATAACCATAAGAAGAAGCGATTCCCGCGCTGGTAGTGGCGATCGAGTCAAAGCCCGCCCGCTCAAACATCTTGGCAGAGGCGGCGTCCCAGGCGTTGGGCAAAATCAGGATCGAACCGTGATGAAGGTTGCGAAAATCTTCCGCCTTCTTGATTTGTTCCTCTTTGCTGACAGTGTGTTTCGCGTTCATGAATCGGTACCTCCGCTTTGATTTCAAAGCCAATCATACCACAATATTTATGATATTTAATATAAAAATATGACTTATTTGTCGTATTTTCAAGATTTCGCATTAGCGTGCTTTGCGGTAAATATTTTTCACGCATGGTAAAGAATTTACGGCTCTCCCCTTTCTGAGGGGATTACGACTCGCAGGAAGATTCTTTGCCACGAATTTACACGGATGTTCACGAATTTTTTAAACAATCCGTGTGAATTTGTGAAATCCGTGGCTAAGGTTTTTGGGCTTTCCCGTTAATAACGGTTGAGCCGAATTTACTTTCTCGATTAGACACTCCCCGTCAAGACTTCGTTTCACTTGCGTGATTTATCTAGTACAATAACGCTCATCAATCAATTGGAGAGAATCAAATGGTTACTGTTCGTTCGGATGTGTTCAAGATCGGCGAAAATTTCGCCACGTTGTTGGGCGATGAGGTCAAAGTGGGCGATACGGCTCCCGCCTTCACGTCAGTTGTACCGGGGTGGGGACGCGTGAATCCGCTGGAGGAGTCGAAGGGGAAGGTGATTATCCTCTCGGCAGTCCCTTCGCTCGATACCGACGTCTGCGACCGCGAGACGCGCCGATTCAATGAAGAAGCCGCGAAACTCAGCGAGGAGATTATCATCTACACCATCAGCACCGATTTCCCGATGGCTCAAAAACGCTGGTGCGGCGCGGCGGGCGTGGAGAAAGTGAAAGTCGTTTCGGATGTGGTGGATGCGGAGTTCGGAGTCAAATACGGCGTATTGATCAAAGAGCGGCGTTATCTACGCCGTTCGGTGTTCATCGTCGGGCGCGATGGAAAACTCACCTACGTGAACTATCTGCCCACTCTGGGAGAAGAACCGAATTACGACGAAGTGATTCAAGCCGCGAAGCAGGCGTTAGGATAATCTATTCAGCCCTCGCTTATGCGGGGGCTTTTTTCAAACGGAGTCACAACATGAATCTCAATGAACAGTTCGAGCATTTCCGCCAATCACCCACAGTGGCGATGGGCGACCGCATCTCCGCGCTCAAAGCCAGCGGAAAAAAAATCATCGGTTTGCAACAAGGCGACCCCGATTTTTCGACATCGCAAGCGGTGATCGACGTGGCGTGCAAAGCCCTGCAAGAGGGACTGACACACTACGGACCCTCGCGCGGCAGACCGGAGCTCCTCTCTGCCATCGCCAGCAAGTTGATGCGCGACGAAGGCGTTTCGTACGACCCCGCCTCCGAGATCATCGTCACGCACGGCGGCATCCACGCGTATTTTTCGGCGATGCAATCCATTTTGAATCCCGGCGACGAGGTCTTGATCCCCGACCCCACATGGGCGACTCACGTCAATTTAGCGATGATGCTGAGAGCGGAAGTGACCCGCGTCCCTGCCCCCGTGGAGGCTGGATTCATCCCTTCGTTCGACTCGTGGGCGCGGGCTGTTTCGCCAAAGACCCGCGCCATCGTCGTCAACTATCCCTCCAACCCGACGGGCATCGTCCCTTCGCGCGAGTATCTGCAAAAATTGCAGGACTTTGCGAAAGCGCGCGACCTGTGGGTCATTACAGATGAAGTCTATGACAGTTTATATTTTGAAGAAAAGCCGACCTCGCTTGCCTCCTTTGAAGGCGCGAAAGAACGGACATTGATTATTCAAAGCCTCTCGAAAACCTACGCGATGACCGGCTGGCGCGTGGGTTTTCTCGCCGCGCCCAAGCGCGTGATTTCGAACGCGGTGAAGGCGGGACAGAACAGCATCACATGCGTTGCGCCGTTCATCCAAAAAGCTTCCGCGTTCGCGTTGACGGATCCCGGCGTGCAACAAGAAACGGCGAAGATGCGCGAGGCATACACGCGGAGGCGCGCGTTGGTGATGAAATTATCCGCTGAGCTGGAAAGCGACAAAGTCCGCGTGACGCCGCCGCAGGGCGCGTTCTACTGCTTCCTCGATCTGCGCGCGTTGAAGATGAACGACGTGGAAATGTGCGAACGGATTCTCGAAGAGAAAAGCGTGGGGCTTGTCCCCGGCTCCGCGTTCGGCGAACTGGGCGAGGGATTCATCCGCATGTCCATCGCCGCGTCGGATGAGGAAGTGGAGACGGGGTTCAGGAGGATCGTGGAGTGGGCGGAAGAACAATAGTTTCAAGTTCAAGGTTTCAGGTTTCGCAACTTTCGACATTCAACCTTTGACCTGAGACTGGAGGTTTTATGAAGATTGCATTTCAAGGCGAGCATGGCGCGTATAGCGAGCAGGCGGTGTTCGATTATTTCGGGGAGGTCAAGTCGCTCCCCTGCGAGTCGTTCGACGCGGTGTTCGAGGCAGTCAACAGCGGGCGGAGCGACGCGGCATTGATCCCCATCGAAAATTCGCTGGCGGGGAGCATCCATCAGAATTACGACCTGTTGTTGCGAAACGACCTGCGCATCGTAGGCGAGTATCCATTGCGCGTGCGGCATTGTTTGATCGCGTTGCCTAACGTGAAGATGGATGAAATCAAAAAAGCCATCAGCCATCCGCAGGCGCTGGGGCAGTGCGCCGAGTATTTGCGAAAGCGCGGCATCCAAGCGGAGCCTGTGTACGACACCGCGGGGAGCGTGAAGATGCTGAAAGAGTCGGGCGCGCGCGACACGGCGGCGGTCGCTTCGCGCCGCGCGGCAGAAATTTACGGCATGCAGATTCTGGAAGAGGGAATTGAAGATAACGCGGAGAACTACACGAGGTTCCTCGCCATCCAAAAAGAAGCAGTTGTCCCGGCGGGCGAAGCGAAGACGTCCATCGTGTTTACGTTGAAGAACCAGCCCGGCTCGCTGTTCAAGGCGATGTCGGTGTTTGCCTTGCGCGACATTGACCTGACCAAGATCGAGTCGCGCCCGTTGCAGGGCAAGCCGTGGGAATATCTGTTTTATATTGATTTCATCGGTTCGGCGAACGAGGAAGCCTCGAACCGCGCGCTCGACCACCTGAACGAATACGCGCTGACACTGCGCGTGCTGGGGTCGTATGCGAGGTTTAGGGGGTGATGAAAATTGCCCTGAAAGGTTAGTAGTCCCCTTGCAGAAGTAAGTTTTACTTCGCAAAAGGTCTATTATCCATAGATCACGAAAATAGTTCTTGACGCAGCGCAACTGACGCCTGAACTTTCGTGAAGCGCCGACTATTGTTTCAATGAATAGCGCCCACTTTCAATCCGCTCAGCAAATCTGACGCCTGCTCATCGTTGATCGAAGTTCGAATTTCTTTCACGGTATTGTTCTGCAAGTAAATTTGGGTTTTCCCAAGATGTTCTTCTCCAAACGCCGCGCGGTAAAGCAGTTTGGCTCCGTGCTGAGGATGTTTGTAAAATAATGTCACAAGAGGTTTCATCCAAATCGGCATTCCTTTGCCCATGGACATCTTTGTTTTGTTTCCGCTGGGTGAAACGTTTATCACTCTGATTCCATCCCTGCGGAATTTTTCCGAATTGCGCTTCATTAACAGCGCGAGAGCAAGCTTCGAGTACAGGTACATGCCCATTGGGGGTTGGTTGTCTTTGGGGTGGAGGAGTTCGCCGACTTTGATCTTTGGGATCTGATGTAACCCATCCGTTGCGGTATTCACCACGAGCGGATCGGCGGATTGGGTCAGGGCTGGTTTCAAACTCTGAGTTAATAGATATGGGGAAAGCGTGTTCACCTCAAAGTGCATTTCGTTGCCCTGTTTCGACTTGACGATTTTTTCCAGCAACACTCCCGCGTTATTGAACAGAATATCCACCTTGCCAAGTTTTTCCCGAATCATCGTGGCAACATTGACGACCTCCGATTGGACGCTGAGATCGGCGATAAAAATCTCCAGGTTGGTTGAATGAAAATTATTTTGAAGTTCATCTGATTGCTCTTGGTTTCTCACAACAACAGCAACCCGATGTTCTTTTTCCAACAGAATCTTCAGCAATTCCAATCCAATCCCAGACGACCCGCCAGTCAAAACAATTTGCTTTGTCACTTTGCGCTCCTCATTGATCGAATACGAACCAACAGATCTCATTTCGCAACTTCTGGTCGTCAAGCACAAGAGCGCGGATGTCATTTGGAAGTTGCGCGCGCTGCCACTCGCATTCGAGACGCCCCGCTTCTTTTTCCTGACCCTCAACTGCCGCCGCCATCGCGGCTTTGATCGCATATGCCGCCGCGCCAAGTTCGTGTGCCGCGACGTGCGCCGTCACTGCCGCCTGCCCCGCAGAAAATGCGGCGAAACGCGCGGCTCCACGCAAATCCCTCCCTGCACCCATTGCATGACCGCCCAGTGCGCGTGTTTCCATCATTTTGAATTCCCCGCGCGCCCACGCGCGAGTCGCTTCGATGGCGCGGCGCGGACGATCATCATTGGGTTGAATCTCCTCGAACAGATGCAATACATGCCCTGCGCAATCCGCCGCCCAAACCGCAAGCAGGTGATGATCCGAGTCTGTGAGCGTCCCGCCGCGACGGGTGGTGATGAATCGAGGGTCTCGTTTTTTGGGTAAGATCATTTGTTAGTTCGTAAGCGATTCTTCTGCCTAACGCTTTCTTAGGCAGTCTAATTAAAGTAGAATCCTCATCGTCCACTGCGCGTTTGTTTTACTGCGTCTTCATGAAAAAATGTTTCCAAATTTTGCTTGCATTCACTCGCAGGGTCAAACAAGCTCATTTCTTCTTCCGTTGGAACCTGAATCATCTCTGCCCACCGCAAAACATCTTCACGTTTTATTGGTGGATTCTCCATGTTTCGGCGCTGAATGCGCTCGAAAAGAATTTCAGGAGGCGCATACAGGTAGTGCAGTTCGACAGCAGCGCCAAGATTACGAGCGCCTTCACGCAATGCATCACGCTCAGATTTTCCCCATGTTCCCCATTCAATAATGACCACAAGACCAAGTTCAAGCAGTCGTTGACCTAACTTCCATTGGAGCGATTCAATCCTTGCTCGAGTTTCTTCGTCATAAAGATCAATGGAGAGCGCATCCATCCACTCGTCTGGCGATAGGCGAACAGCGTGCAGGTCATCCTCAAGGCACTTTGCCAAAGTTGTCTTTCCTGAGCCAGGCAGACCACAAACGATAATTAATCTGGCAGAACTGTTTGACTTTTTCATTGTGTTGATAAGACCCAACTCATATGGGCGACGAAGCCCAACTACCTTTGTACAAATTATACGCTCAATTCAAACCGAGAAACCAAAAACTCCCGCCGACGATTCGCCAGCGGGAGTCTCAATCTCCAGTCTCCAATTCTCTAATCCTCTAATCCTCTAATTCTCCACTCTCTCCCCATACAACTTCCGATGCACCACACTCAACGCCCTCACCTGCTCCGCCGCGTGATACGACGACCTCACCAGCGGATTCGACTCGACCCATTTGAAACCGATCTCTTTGCCGTAGTCGCGCAGTTCGGCGAACTCTTCCATGGTGTAATATCTCGAAATGGGCATGTGCTTCTTGCTCGGTTGCAGGTATTGACCGATGGTCAAAATGTCCACGCCCCATGAGCGTTGATCGCGCATCACGGCTTTGATCTCGTCCATTTCTTCACCGAGACCGACCATGATTCCAGACTTGGTCAACACATCGGGGTCGAGTTTCTTTGCGTTCGAGAGAGTCGCCGCCGCCCAATCGTAGTTATCCTGCGGTTGGACTTGCTTGAACAAGCGCGGCACGGTCTCCACGTTGTGATTCAAAATTTCAGGTCGCGCGTCCATCACAATTTTCAACGCCTCAATCGAACCTTTGAAATCGGGGATCAACACTTCGATGGAACAGCCTGGCAGAACTTCTCGAATGCGGCGAATCACCATAGCAAAAATCGGAGAGCCGCCATCCCGCCTCTCATCACGATTCACCGATGTGATGACCGCGTGTTTCAACTCCATGGATTTGACGGCTTGCGCCACGCGTTCGGCTTCGCCCCAATCCATCATCGTCGGCTTGCCGTGTTTGATGTCGCAGAATCCGCACGTGCGCGTGCACACGTCGCCGAGCATCAAAAACGTGGCGGTGCCGCTCCCCCAACATTCGCCGAGGTTCGGGCACATCGCTTCTTCGCACACGGTATGCAACGATTTCGAGCGCATCAACGTTTGAATGCGTTCGTAATTTTCACCCGCGGGCGCGCGCACCTTGATCCATTCGGGGCGGCGCAGAGGGCGCACGTCGCTGGGGGGGATGATTCGGTCTCGAGTTGGTGTAACAGACATAATGGGGGTTGAAGCGTGGAGCGGGATGGTATCCCGCTTTACTTCTTTCTCACTTTCAATCGGATTCCGCTGACTTCGACGACTTCCACTTTATCTCCCTTACTGATTTTTTCAGATTCGTTCACTGATGACGCGCTCCACAACTCGGACTCTAACTGGACTTGCCCGCCCGCTTCATCCCAACTTCGAACTGTTCCTATTTTTCCCGCGAGCGACTCGACCCCCACGCTGACCGGCACGCGCAACGCGCGTAACGCGTACACGAGGATGCCGAAGAAAAACAGACCCAGCAAAATACCGGTGGCGATCACCAACGGGACAGACACGCGTTGGAATTGCGGCGTGCCCGGCGAATTGAACAGCACCAACGCGCCGACGATGAACGACGCGACTCCTGCCGCGGTTAACGCGCCGTGAGTCGGCGCTTTGATATCGAGGATGAATAAGACGAACGCGGTTGCCATGAAAATAAATCCGAACCAATTGACGGGCAACACGCCCACGCCGTACGTCGCCAGCGTGAGGCAGACGACGCCGATGAATCCCGCGACCCATCCGCCCGGGCTGGAGATTTCGATGAGCACGGCTTGCACGCCGATGGCAATTAAGAGGAACGCAATGTTCGGGTCAATCAGCAGGAGGATGAAGCGCTCGATGAAACTCATGTCCAGCGGCTGGACATCCGCGTTTTCTGTGTTCAACACGCGCGGCCCATCGCTCATTTGCACGGTGAAACCGTTGAGCGATTCGAGCAGGTCGTCAATGTCGTCCACAACAAAGTCTATGAACCCGGCTTCGAGCGCCTCCTGGTTAGTGACGGCTTTGGCTTCCACGATCATTGCCTCGGCAAGCTTAACGGCTTCAGCGCCGCGTCGTTCGGTCAGAGTACGCGCAAGAGATGTAAGCGCCTCCATCTCTTTTGCCTTCATCGTTTCGCCAAGATCCTCTCCCGAGCCGCCCACGGGGCTGGCAAAACCGATGACGGTTTCAGGAGCCATTGCCGAAGCATGACCCGACATAGTTACGAGCGCGCCGGCGCTCCCTGCCCATGCGCCGCGCGGCGAAACGTACACGATTACAGGCACATCGCTGGCGCGTATGATCGCAACGATAGATTTCATTGTGCTAATGAGCCCGCCCGGCGTGTTGAGTTGAATAATGAGGACTTCGGCGTTCCTTCGTTCTGCCGTTTCAACCCCGCGTTTGATGTACTCGTACATCGGCGGCATGATGGGCCCGTCGGCGGTCATCACCAGCGCGAGCGGCTCGTCGCTTTGCGCGCGCGCAGGCTGGAAGACGCTCATCACCGCACCAAGAAAAATTAGAAGTAAGCCGATCCGTTTCATGGCGTGGATTATAACCCCCAAACCTTAACCCCAATTATGACTATGCCGTTTTTAATGGGAGAACCTTTTTAAACACAAAGTACACAAAGGTCACGAAGGGGCAAACCTATAAACCAAGCTCTTTTCCCCCTTTGTGTTCTTTGTGCCCTTCGTGGTTAGATGTTTTTTTACTCTTCTGCCACCACATTCAACTCTCTCGAATACCGATCCAGCCAGCGGTTCGACCAGCCCCAGAGCGTGGCGTCACGCACGATGCGTTTCACTTCCTCGCGCGACATTTTTGCCTCCGAGTTGAACACGTCCGTGTTGCGGCGGCTGATGGCGAGCGTGCGGATGGCGAACATGAGTGGGAAGATGCACGCGAGACGGATGCGGTGCTGCCAGCGTGGAAGAGTTTTTACGCAAGTGAGTGCCGCGTGTAAGTGACGCTCCGCCTTGTCGGCAAGCATGTCCAACACTTTGATCGCCTCGGCGCGGTTCTCTGGCAGGAATAATTCATGCGCCGATAAATTCACCGCTTCCAAAAACTTTTTCGGGATGTACACCCAGCCGCGCTCGTAGTCTTTCCTCAAGCCGCGAATCACGTTGACGGTTTGCAGAGCCAGCCCGAATTCGCGCGCGAGCGGGAGCAACTCCTTGATGCGGAAACGGATGAACAACGAATACCACGCGAACAGATGCGTGAGCAAATAGCCCACGCGCCCCGCCACCTCGAACATGTAATCGTCCATGTCGGCTTCGTCGTTCACTTGCGGTCCGCGCGCCACCCAACGCGCCATGCCCTGCGTGCTGTGAATCACATGCGGCGTGATGATCTCGCGCACCTCTTTTGGGAGTAGCGCCAGCCGCGCCAGAATATCCTCCGCATGCTGTGCCACCACCGCGTCTGGGTTCGATGTGTCGGCGTCTTGAATCCGACTCGTGAGATCGCTCACGTTTGCCGAGCCGTTCAGCACATCCGCCCACAGATTCAACAGTTCGATCTTTTTCTCCGCTGGCATCTCCTCGTTGTCCTCCAAATAATCGGACACGCGCAAGAGCAGGTATGCCACCGTTCCCGCGTCGCATAACACGGCGGGCAATTGTTCAATGCCGATGGCGAACGTGCGGCTCGCCATCCTCAACAGGTCTTTCAATGGGATCATGATCGCCTCAAATAAACCGAAAAATAAAACCCTGTCATTTTACACCGGATGCGAACGTAGGACTTACGATGGAGAGTCATCTCCCTGTTTGGGATGCAGTTGTACTGCATCCCGCTCGCAGTGCAACTGCGAGCGAACAAACATATAGAAATTATTAATTTACCGACCCTTGCGATGGAGAGTCCTCCGCGAGTGCAACGACTTCCGCGTCTTTCAACGCGCGACGAAGATCCTCGCTCTTCATGATGATCGCCGTATTGCGGACTCCCGACCCGATAGAGACTTCATCCTCTTTCAACACGCTCGCGTCAATCATGACCTCGAACTGACTCGCCACCCCAAACGGACTCACCGTCCCGACTCGGTAACCCGTCACTTCCAACACTTCCTCCTCGGTTGCCATGCGGATGCGCGAACGTTTGACGAGGTCGCGCAGTTTTTTCCAATTCACCTGCACGGGTCCTGCGATTAGCACCATCACAAATTCGCCTGCTCGTATCTGAAACAAAATACTGCGGACAACTTGCTCAGGTCGCTGGTTTCGGGCGGACGCGGCTTCCTCGAAGGATGAAACAGCCGTCCCGTGGACAAAGAGGCGGTGTTCGATGCCCAGAGAATCCAATGCGAGGCTGGCGGGCGGTTTCACGCTGAGCGGAGACGAAGCATCCATCGTGTAAAATCATACCATGCCCCAAAGCCATTACATCGTCAATAAGGAAAAATCTTTGTGAGTTACTTCAAACTCGTCACGTTCACGCTCATCCGCGTGATCCTCAACACGCCGTATCGGATGATCTATCCGTTCATCACGGTCTTTGCAAGCAGGCTTGGCGTGGATCCCCACGCCATCTCGGAGTTGATCGCGCGGCGCGCCATGGTTGGCGCATTCGCCGCGTTTGTCATCCCGCTCATCGAAGCGCGCGGACGTAAATTCGGTATGTTGTTGGGTCTGGGTTTGTTCGTGAGCGGCGCGGCAGTGGTGGCGATATCGCCCACCCTAACAACGCTCGGCATTGCGCTTGTTTTCGGTCTGTTGGCTAAAGCATTCTTCGATCCGTCGTTGTCCTCGTACATTGCCGACCATGTGGCGTATGAAAAACGCGGCACGGCGCTTGCGGTGACTGAGTTCGCGTGGTCGCTGGCGTTTGTGCTTGGAGCGCCGTTGGTGGGATGGACCCTTTCCCGTTATACATGGTCGACGCCCTATTTGATCTTCGGTTTGTTGGGCTTGCTCGCTTTCTTATATATCGCATTCACGCTGACCGATTCAACAAAGCCCGTTCATCACGAAGACGGGTTGTTTGGCAACTTGAAGCAAATTCTCAAATCGCCTGTGGTGTTGATCGCGTTTATGATCGGTTTATCCATCACGGCTGGGAATGAAGTGATCAACGTCACCTTTGCCTTGTGGTTGGAGGATTCATTCAAACTGCAGATCGCCGCGCTGGCGGGCGCGTCGGTATTCATCGGCTTGTCGGAATTGGGCGGGGAGGGATTCGTCGCGTTGTTTGCCGACCGCGTGGGCAAAGTGCGCGCGGCGGGGATCGGCATCCTTGCGAACTGCGCGGCGGCGATCCTCCTGCCGTTGATCGGTCGCACGCAACTCGGAGCGTTGACGGGGTTATTCCTGTTCTATATCACATTTGAATTTACAATTGTCAGCATCATTCCCCTGATGTCGGAAGTGATGCCTTCGGCTCGCGCGACAACCTTGTCGCTGGCAGGCGCGGCTCATTCGGTTGGGCGTGTGCTCGGGGCATTGCTTGGACCCGCGTTATATGCTGTCGGTTTTTCGTTGGTGACCAGCGTAGCGATACTATTCAATGTACTCGGGCTGGCGGCTGTGTGGTATGTTTCGCGCCATCATGATTGATCGCGCTTTTCCATATAATCGGGCAATACACCTAACCACTCCCGAAAAAGCATCGGGACGGGCGAGGCACAGAGACGCTGAGAACTTGTATTGAGCCTGCCGAAATAAACCAATTTAAAAAGCCCGTGACTCAGCGACTCCGTATTTCAAAACAGAGCGCAAGGATTGCTCGGTTAAATTCTTAATCTAGGACTTACGCAGTTGAACCTGTTGCGCCGTAGTTGCACTGCGGCGGCGGCAGTCCAACTGCCCGCCAACTGCGTAAGTCCTGTAATCTACAAAAGCGGACTCAACTACCATGATCATCCTAATCCTCTACGGCTTCTTCCTCTTTCTCTTCCTCCTCGGCTTGCTATGGGTCTTCATCCCCGCATTGTATGGATTGCCCTCGCGTCCCACGCATCCAGACCGAATCCGCAAGGCGTTGAAGTCCGCGAACCTTCAGCCGAATGAAACTCTCTACGATCTCGGCGCGGGCGATGGTCGCGTGTTGTTGATCGCCGCGCAAGAATTTGGCGCAAAGTCTGTTGGCATCGAAGTGGGACCTGTCCAATGCGCGTTGATCTGGTTGCGGATTGTCGCAAGCGGGCTTGGGAATAAAATTCAACTCAAATGGGGAAATTATCTCAAAACGGATTTGAGCGAGGCGGATGTTATTTTCATCTACGCCACATCGAGGGAAGTTACGCGGCTCGCTCCGTATTTGGAGAAACAGATGAAGCGCGGATCAAGGCTGGTTTCGATCTCGGCAGATTTCCCTGAGTGGGAACCGTCCCTGTTCGACGAGCCTGACCTGTTCTTCATCTATACCATGCCGCCGCAACATGGAAGTTTGACAACGTATCTGTTGAAACATACCCCTCTCCCTGATGATTGATGGTGGGTAAGCTTCAATATTTACCGCTAAGAGCGCGAAGAACGCAAAGAAGGAATTAAAATTTGGCGCCCTTAGCGTGTGTCGCATGGCGCCATGGAGTCACTTCGCGGTTCAAGAGATCAAATTGAGTATCGATCCTGAACTTCTTGAAGGCAAGTTACTCCAATTTCAAAACGAACTCATCCACCAACACACCTGCTGGATTAGTGTACGAATCCTCCCCAATGACCTTGAATCCATTCTTCTCCAGCACGCGTTTCGACCCAACATTGTGCTTCGCCACATGCGCGGATAATGGACGTATCTTTTCAACCTCCAAATATTGCGTCAATGCCTGCGTCGCGATTCCCTTCCCCCAAAATTCCCTTCCGATCCAATACCCGACTTCGCGGTGACTTTCCATTTCCCAACTGCCGATGCTTCCCGCCACTTGCTCATCGTGGACAATGATTCTGAAGATCACCGACTCGTCCGCCATGATCTTTTTTGTATGAGCGTAAAACGCCTCTTCATCCCGTGCTGGGAACGCCGCCATCGTCGTCGCTTCGGGGTCGAGTTGTTGCTTGTAGAGGATGGGTAGGTCAGAGTCGGTGGCGGGGCGGAGGAGGATGGGCATGACGGGAGTATACCCGTTGTTCACGTGCTATAATGCGCTTGTTGTTCGATCTCATATTTTTCAAGGAGACAAATCATGTCCTACACAATCGAAGGTCTAATTGCAATGGCTCCAAAGAGTTTTCAGGTCGACCAGGCAAAAGGGGTGAACGCTTCCGTTCAATTAAATGTGACTGGTTCCCAGGCGGGTCAATGGAACGCTGAAATCAAAGACGGCAAGGTTACGATCAACAAGGGCGTTCATGCCTCCCCTGATTTCAAAGTCACCGCCGATACGGACGATATTCTGGCTGTGGCGGAAGGAAAACTCGACCCTGCCAAGGCATTCATGATGGGCAAAGCCAAGGTGGAGGGCGATATGACTGAAATCATGAAGTTGTTGCCGTTGTTCAAGCGCTGATCGACTTCGTTTCACTGAGCAAGAGGATGCCGAACGCATGGCATCCTCTTTTTGTTTGGATGCCCAATGTTTTGGAACATGAATCCCCTCGGCTATAATTGCCGACAGATCATTATTAACAAGGAGACGCGTCATGTCTGCACCTCGAACTATCCGCGCGCCGCGCGGCGCTCAACTCACCTGCAAAGACTGGCTCAGCGAAGCGGCGTATCGCATGATCCAAAACAACCTCGACCCCGAGGTGGCGGAAAAGCCCGACGATCTCGTCGTCTACGGCGGACGCGGAAAAGCCGCGCGCGATTGGGAGTCGTTCGACGCGATCCTCGAGTCGTTGAAAAATCTTGAAGCGGACGAAACGCTCCTTGTGCAATCGGGGAAGCCTGTCGTTGTTTTCAAGAGTCACAAAGACGCGCCCAAAGTGTTGATCGCCAATTCGAACATTGTGCCGCACTGGGCAACGTGGGAATACTTCGATGAGTTAGCCAAAAAGGGACTCATCATGTACGGGCAGATGACCGCTGGCTCGTGGATCTACATCGGCACGCAGGGAATTTTGCAAGGCACTTACGAAACGTTCGGCGCGTTGGCAAAGCTCAAAGGCTGGGGATCGCTGAAAGGCAAATTTGTTCTCACGGCCGGTCTCGGCGGTATGGGCGGCGCGCAACCGCTGTCCATTACCATGAATGAAGGCGTGGGGCTGATCGTTGAAGTGGACCCCGAACGCGCCGAACGCCGCCGCGCCATCGGCTACGTGGATATGGTCGTGGATAATCTTGAGGAAGCGATGACCCTTGTTGAAGAGTTCAAGGAGAAGCAAATCCCAAAATCCATTGGGTTGATCGGCAACGCGGCGGATGTGTACGACGAACTCTCGAAGCGTGGAGTCGTCCCCGATGTGGTGACAGACCAAACGTCGGCGCATGAGGCGCTGTTCTATGTCCCGACGGGTGTATCGATCGCCGCGGCAGACGAGTTGCGGAAGTCGAATCCAGAAAAATATAAAAAGATGGCGATGGATTCGATGTCGAAACATGTGCAAGCCATGCTGGCATTTCAACGCGCGGGCGCGGAAGTGTTCGACTATGGAAATAACTTGCGGCAACAAGCGTTCAATAACGGCGTAAACGACGCGTTTGAGTTTCCTGGATTCGTTCCCGCATATATTCGCCCATTGTTTTGCGAGGGCAAGGGTCCTTTTCGCTGGGTGGCGTTATCAGGCGACACGGAAGATATTTACACGACCGATCAAGCGATCATGGAGTTGTTCCCCGAGGATGAGCATTTGCATCGCTGGTTGAAGATGGCGCGCGAGAAAGTTCCGTTTCAGGGATTGCCCGCGCGGATTTGCTGGCTGGGTTACGGCGAGCGAGTCAAAGCCGGGTTGAAGTTCAATGAACTGGTTGCGAGCGGCAAAGTACAAGCGCCGATCGTGATCGGACGCGACCATTTGGATTCGGGCTCGGTCGCTTCTCCGAACAGGGAAACCGAATCGATGAAAGACGGTTCAGACGCCATTTCAGATTGGGCGATCCTCAACGCGCTGATCAACGCCGTGGGCGGGGCAACCTGGGTATCGTTCCATCATGGCGGCGGCGTGGGCATGGGGTATTCGCAACATGCGGGCCAGGTGATCGTGGCAGACGGGACGCCGGAAGCGGCTCGCAGGTTGGAGCGCGTGCTGACGACTGACCCGGGCATGGGGGTTGTCCGTCATGCCGACGCCGGGTATGAGATTGCCCTCGAGGCGGCGAAACGTCACGGCATTAAAATGCCGATGTTGAAGTAAGCGAAACAACCAAGCCATCAAAAACATGAACTCACCCCCAAATGCATCTTTCGCGGGTGAGTTCATGTTTGCGCGCAACTGAAAATCATATCTGTTTGCGCCCAGTGTTACTCGTACTTAAATCTCCAAACTCCCACGCTCAAGAAGATCGCCGCGAAGACCAGCAAGACTCCCGCTTCGGGAAGAATATCAACCAAGCCTCCGCCGCGCGCAACGAGATCGAGCATGCCCTGCATTGCCCATGTGGTTGGCAACACTTTCACCGCGCTTTGAATCGCCGTCGGGAATAGTTCCAGCGGATACCAGCATCCGCCCATGAGCGCCATGACCATGCCGAACATGATGCTCACCCCACTGGCTTGCGCTTCGGTCTTGATGAACGTTCCCAGCGTGGCGCCGAACGCCGCCGCCGCAAGCGCCGAGGCAAGCAGGATGACGAACAACGCGAGCGGATCGCGTCCCCAGTTCAATTTCATCGCCAGAATCGCAAAGCCGACCAGCAGGAACATTTGAATCAATGCCATCGCCACCTGCCCCGAGATCGTGCCGAGCAGAAATGTCGCTTTCGTGGTTGGCGTGGTGAGCAGGCGGCGCAGCGTTCCCCCTTGTCGTTCGCTTGCAAACAGGGCTGAAATCCCAAAGAGCGGAATGAACACCCACGTGATCAATTGTCCCGCCGAAGAGTTGGCGCGCGGGTCATAATTCACCCGGTCGGGCGTCGTCCCTTCGATGACGGTCACTCGTTCGGGCGCGTCGGCTTGAATGTCCTGCGCCAGCGTGAGCGAACTTTCGAAATAGGCTTGTTTCTCCGCGTCGGAGGCAAAGGCTTGTTTCGCTTCGCGTTGCCTCACCGCATTCTGGGCGGCGGAGACCGAACTGCTCACGCGGCGGATGGCGGTGAGGATGGCGCGTTGCGCGATGCCCGCGTTGAGGTTGCTGGGTTGTTGGAGCATCTCCACTTGGGCGGAACCGTTTTGCAGCGCCTCGATGTCAACACCCGCGGGGATGATGAACACCGCGTCGGCGCGACGGTCGTCGAATTGACTCTGCGCCTCGGCGCGCGTCACCACCTCGGGACGAACCGCCGTCGAATTCTCCAATTCGTCAATGATCTGTTGCGAAACGGCTGTCTGCGATTCATCCACGACCGGTACACGGATGCGGTTGTCGTCGTCGTTCGAAGGCGTCCCACCGGCGAGCAGGAAGGTGAACACGATCGGGAGGATGATGAAGAACAACAACTCCGATGGGCTGGCAAAGCGGACGATGGCGTCTTTCCATGCGATGGCGAAAATTTTCTTCATGGTTGTTTTTGACCTTCTTGCCACAGAGACACCGAGACTCGGAGATTCTTTTTTTTCTCCGCGTCTCTGAGAGTGTTTCTTAAGTCAGAACTTCCGCAGTTGGCGGGCAGTTGTACTGCCGCCGCCGCAGTGCAACTACGGCGCAACAGGTTCAACTGCGTAAGTCCTATAAGTCTTTTTTTTGGACACGGATAGCACGGAGTTCACGGAGAAAACCATTTAAAAATCCGCGTTTGATCGTGTAACCCGTCAAATCCGTGTACTTAAGAAACAGTGTCTGAGACTCTGCGTCAGATTTACTGTTGCGCGATCCCATTCCGATTGAACAACACGACCGAGGCGGCGAACAACAACGCGCCCATGATGAGCAATGCGGTGACGGGTTCGGTTAGATTCTTCAACGTGCCGCCGAGGGCGAGGGTGACGAAACCGTCCATGCCCCAGGCGTTGGGCGTGATCTTGCTGAGGGTCTGCATGAACGGCGGGAAGTTTTCAAGGCTCATGAAACTTCCGCCGAGGATGCCGAAGATGAGCATGACCGCCGCGCCTGTGCTTCCCACTTGCGCGGGCGTGCGGGCAAAGGCGGTGATCAACATGCCCCAGCCCGTGGCGCCGAAGACTGCGGCGAGGATCAAAACCAAAACGCCAAGCGGGTCGCCCCATTGCACCTGAAAGAAGATCGAAGAGGCGAGGATCAAAACGCCGACCTGCGCGACGCCCATCAAGAAGATTCCCAACACCTTGCCGCCCAACACCTGCGCGTTGGAGGTGGGCGAGATCAACATGCGCGGAAGAGTGCCTTGCGAGCGTTCGGCAAGGATGGAGCGTCCGCCGTACGAGACGGTGTACATGAGGAACATCAACGCCATGCCCGGCGCGAAGTAGGCAAGCAGGTCGAACTCAACGGCTTCCGCGCCTTGGGTGTCGGTCTTGAGCGTGATGGCGGTGGATTCGGATTCGTCCACGTTTGCGAATAACTCTTGCGCTTCGCTCGCCACGTCCTGCGGATTCAACAGTCCGCTTTGCATCAAGCCGACGAGGGAGGTCGTGCCGCTCACGCGCCCTTCTTCGACGCGCGAGAGGAATTCGTCTACGATGGCTTTGATGATGCCCGCGCCTGTCGGACGCGATGGGTTGGCGTACACTTCGATTTGAACGGGAGCAGGCTGAACGGCGGTTGAGTCGAACGTTGTCCCCTCGGCAGGGATGACGCTGTCGGTGAATCCTTGTGGGATGACGATGGCGGCTGAGGCTTGGTCGCTGTCGATTAATCGGCGAGCCGCCTCGGGGTCGGATGAAGTGGTCGGTTCCACCAGGTCTGCCAGATCGGCGGAGTTGAATAATTCTTCGAGCGCGTTGCCCAACTCCTTTTGATCCAAATTGACGATGACGACGGGAATGTCTGAAAGCCCGGTCGAGCCGCCGCTGAAGCGACCCGTCACAAATCCCAGTCCGATGGTGAGCAGGAACGGCGCGAGGAGCATGAAGATGAGCGCGGCGCGGTCGCGGAACATGAGTTTGAGGTCTTTGATGCCGATGAGGAGGAGTTTGAGCATGAGGGGGATCCGGTTGTTAGGAGTTCGGAGATAGGAGATAGGAGATAGGAGTTACGAGTTACATAGTGTGTTGAGGGTTTCAGGTTTCAGGTTACGTGCCTACGTGTTTACGTGTGGAATGTGTGAGGGCTGGAAAGTGGACAGTAGGCAGTGGAAGGTGGAGAGCGGGTCAATCTCTACTTTCCACTCTCTAATCTCTCAGCGCTCTCCCTGTTAAGTGAAGAAAAACCGCTTCAAGATTCGGCTCGCGGATGTCAATCGAGCGGATCTTGATGCCGCGCTCGTTGGCTTTGCCAACCACCGCCGCGAGAATGTCTTTCGCATCGGATGTGATGACGCTGACCTCGTGATCGGTCACATCCGCTTTTTGCACGCCTTCGACTCCGCTCAATGCTTTGGCGAGCGCGTCGGGGTCTTCGTTTTCGCCGATATGCAAAATAAGTGTTTCAGTTTCGCCGACTTGTTTGGTGAGTTCGTCCTGCGTGCCGAGCGCGATGAGTTCGCCATGATCTATGATGCCGACGCGGCTCGAGAGTTCGGCGGCTTCTTCCATGTAGTGCGTGGTGTAGAGAACGGTCATGCCATGTTTGTTGAGGTCTTTGACCGTATCGAGAATCGCCCGCCGCGATTGCGGATCAATGCCGACGGTGGGTTCGTCCATGAACAGCAGGCGCGGCTTGTGAAGCAGACCCACGCCGATGTTGACGCGGCGCTTCATCCCGCCCGAATAGGTTTTGACTCGGTTCTTGGCTTTATCGGTCAAACCGATCTGCTCCAACACTTCATCCACGCGGCTGTTGAGGGACTTGCCACCGAGTCCATACATCTGCCCCCAGAAGACGAGATTCTCTTTTGCGGTGAGGTCTTCGTACAGAGCCAAATCCTGCGGCACGACTCCGATCACGCGCTTGACCGCCATCGGGTCTTTCGTCACGGAATGTCCGCCGATGGTTGCATCGCCAGACGTGGGCGCGTATAACGTGGACAGCATCGAGATGGTCGTCGTCTTCCCCGCGCCATTGGGACCGAGCAGGCTGAAGATCTCTCCCTCTTTGATGTCGAAGGTGATTCCTTTGACGGCGGTGAAGTCTCCGTATTTTTTGACGAGATTTTGGGATTCAAGGATGTTGGGCATGAGAACTCCATGGAATGAACACTACAAACACATACGGAGGGTGGGACAATAGGTTTCAGAAAGAGACAAGGAATCTTCCTCTTGCACGTTTATTCGCCGATGATTGATCTTCAAGTTAGAATCCCCTTCGACTTATTATTCAGTTCGTAAACTGCTTGACGAAATTGCTTCACATAAGGTGATGCCAGATCATTGCTCTCTTAATTTCTTTAATTCATCTTCAGCATGTTTTCTCAACTCTATATCGTTGGAAATTTCCAAAATACGCTCAAAATCTTTGATGGCATCTTCTGTGCGCCCTAACTTCGCGTAGACTGAAGCGCGACTATCGAGAATGTAGTCTGTATCTGGTGCGATGGCTACTGCTTTTTCGCAATCGGGTAATGCGTTGTTGTAATCGCCCAAAGTATAATACTCCCAGCAACGACCATTGTAAGCATCAGGATTATCTGGATTAAGTTTTATTGCATTTGAGTAATCAGCAATAGATTGGTTATGGTCACCCATGTAAGAATAAGCCAGCCCGCGGTTCATGTAGGCGTTGGCAGAATTTGGATTTAGTTCAATTGCTTTGTCGTAGTCTACAATTGCTCGATTATATTCGCCTTGTCTGGCATAAGCAGTCCCGCGGTTAAGGTAAGTTGTAGCAAAATTTGGATTTAATTCAATCGCCATACTGTAATCAGCAATAGCTTGGTCAAGGTCGCCCTTGCGAGAATAAAGCAGCCCGCGATTGTTATAGGCTTCAACAAAATTTGGATCTAATTCAATTGCCTTATTGTAGTCGGCGATAGCTTGGTCGTAACTCCCTTTGACCAAATAGACGTTCCCGCGATTGTAATAAAACTCTGCAGAATTTGGATTTAACTCAATCGCTCTGTTATGGTCAGCAATGGCGCGATCATAATCACCTTTGGCTAAATAGGCATTCCCGCGGTTTGAGTAAGTTTTTGCTGAATTCGGATTTAGTTCAATTGCCTTGTCGTAATCAGCAATAGCCTGGTCATGGTCATTTTTGTAAGAATAAACCAGCCCGCGATTATTGTAAGCTATGTAATAATTTGGGTTTAATTCGATTGCTTTATTCTGATCCGAAAACGCCTTCTTATATTCGCCTTTGTAAACATAAGCCATTCCGCGATTAGTGTATGCTTCAGCATAATTTGGATCTAATTCAATTGCATTATTACTGTCTGTAATAGCGCGGTCAAAGATTCCTTTATTAAAATATGCAATCGCGCGGTTGTTATAGGCTGGCGCATAATCTGGATTTAATTCGATTGTCTTATTGTAATCGGCAATAGCGTTGTCATCTTCTGCCGTGTGAAGAAAGGCGTTTCCGCGAATAAAATAAGCCTCTTCAGTGCCGATTGCCTGTTCGCCGCTTTTGTCAGCAAATTCAATTGAGTTGTTCATGTAAATTATTGCGTCATCAAATTGTTCGTTGAAATATTTATCTGCTCCAAGCGTGAACATGGCTAAATACCCAGCTTGAGCGGGCAATTCCGCAGTGAATATCTTGCCAAAAGTCACGTTATCAGGTTCGGTAAGGCTTAATTGCGCACCTTCCCGATTGGAAATATCGCCTTTTAATATTTTTATGCGTTCAATACGTGGCGTTATAGTTAATGAATCGTACCATCCCCAAACCATCAGTGTAGCGTTATATGCTTCTCCAACAGGTTTTACTGTATTGTCGTTAACCACCTCTTGCAGGCGTTCAACTCTTATGTCTAATTTATCTTTTTCCGCTTGTACCCTCAATTGTTCGTAAATGTATTGTGCTGGGTCAATTCCCTCATATTTTCCATCACTACGATTATCAAAATCTGCTATGATAATAAGCGATTGGTCAGTAGACGCAGTCGCAAATGGAGGTTCTGTGGGAATAAATGTTTGCAATGTTGGTATATTGAACATTGCAGCAAAAGTACATAAGCCAATCGAAATAACAATTGCTCCAATTACCCACGCCCATGACGGTAAATGAATGACCGCTTGAATCACATTCTTGACGACACCATGCTCCACCTTGATTTCCTGTTTTGTATGATCATCATTTTGTGAATCCATCATTACCTCCTTTATCACTACTAAAGAATCTACTTTTTAATTTGTTTGACGCCTTGAATTCGACTGTTATTATCTGCTTTAATAGTTTGCTCGCCGCTTCCGTTTATTTTTTGTGTCACATCTTTGACCCAGCTTTTGCGATTAGCTAAAACTCTTTGCACAGCACTTTGTCCCCCCAATAGATCAAATAACTCTTGTGCCAATTTTGGATTCTCTTTCAACTTTTCTGTAAGTGCAACCGCCAATAAAGTTTGTCGGGATTCGTCTTTTGGTTTTGCAGAAACCATAAGAGCTGCACCTTTTATGTCTGCATCATTTTCAAAATAGATTTTTATCTTGTTCCATAACTCTTGCGCCAGATTCCAGGCTTCTTCCCCGCTTTTTTCGCTTACAACGTCTACTATTTTCTTGCTTGTTGTCGCTCCAATTTCAATCAGAAACGGCATAAAAGGCGCCAACGCGGTTGTAATCGCTGCTGCAATTAATTCAATGTTCATAACATAATCTCCTCTTTCATTAGGTGAGACATCTTCAAGATTGATTAGTGTGTACTAACAACTCAAATTAAGTATGGTTTTTTGCGACACAATGTGTTTCTAATCAAGCCAAAGTACATTGGATTTTGTAAGGTAAATGCCTGATAATCCCTCGATAAATCTTTATGTACACACCTACATATTATATACCCGTGGAAAGTATACGACAATTGAATACTATCGAAAACTCCGCCGATTATTTACTTAACCTATTGTACCTCCTCAACACCTCCCTCGCCTCCTCATGCGGCAGAGCCTTCACCGTGAAACCGTTATGCCCCGTCATATCCTCCGCCGCGACCATTGAATTGATGATCGCCTCCTCTGTCGCAAAGACCGACGCGGCGAACAGCGGATTGAGATGCTCGTTATCGAGCGCGCGCAGATCGGCGAGTCCGTTTTCTTTGCCGAGCGCGATGTTCGGGTTGGCGGTCGAGAACGCGAAAAAAATATCGCCCGAACCGTTGCCGCCCAGCGAGCCCGTGCGCGCCATGCCGAGCGTTGCGCGTTTTGCGATCCGCTTGAGTTGATGCGGCAACAGCGGCGCGTCCGTCGCCAGCACGACGATCAGCGAGCCGTCATCGTGATACGGGTTTTCGCCGCCCGACCACACCGCGCCCTCTTTCAAATGATTCCCAACGGGCGCTCCCGCCACCGTGAATTGAAACCTCGACCCAAAATTGGATTGCGCGAACGCGCCGACAGTCCACCCGCCGAATTTTTCAGGAAGTTTTCGGGATGACGTCCCGCTCCCGCCTTTGAACTCGTAACAGATCATCCCCGTCCCGCCACCGACGCTTCCTTCCGCGATTGAGCCTTCATCTCCCTGCTATAATCCCGCCCATGTCCACGCTTCGCAACACGCTTCGCAACTTCTGGACGCGCGACTCGTCCATACTCCTCGGCGGGTTCATCCTCACGGTCTTCCTGATCGTTTACATCTGGTGGCCCCTTGCGGAAGAATACCTCAAGTACGTGGATTGGAACGGCGCATGGTGGCGAACCATGGACTGGCTCTTGCTAGGCATCTTTGGGTTCATGTCGGTGACGATCATCGCGCGGGCAAACCTCAAAACCGACCTGCTCATTATCTTCGTTGGCATCTGCGGCGGGCTGGCAATCGAATCGTGGGGCACACAAACGAATCTCTGGCATTACTACACCGCCGAACGTCCGCCGTTGTGGATCATCCCCGCCTGGCCCATCGCATCACTCTCGATAGACCGCATCACACGCGCAATTCTTTTTCTTACCACAAAGGACACAAAGGTCACGAGGGATTTAAAAAAGAATTCCTTTGTGTACTTCGTGTCCTTTGTGTTAAATTTTAAAACACTGTACTGGATCGTTTTCGCCTCCTTCCTGACCTTGATGCTGGTCTTCGTTGCCCCAACATTCGACAAGTCTTTCACCTGGCTCGCGCTACTTCTCTCCATTCTCCTCATTCTCACACCAACCGATCACCGCTATGCCATCCTCACCTTCATCGCTGGCTCAGGGCTGGGATATTATCTCGAACTGTGGGGAACCACGCGCGAGTGCTGGACGTATTACACGTTTCAAACTCCGCCGCTGTTTGCGGTCCTCGCGCATGGGATGGCGGCGGTTGCGTTTTGGCGGGCGGGGTTAACGGTGAAAACGGCGTGGGGAAATTTGCGCAAAAAATTCTCCCTGGGCGGCGCATAGCGAGAGAGCTATCAGGCGTGAGACGATGGGCGGAAAACGAGCGCGGTCTGCCGTCTGTGGGCGGAGGCGAGGCAATAAATCCGCGGGCGGACCAGGGGTCAATCGGAAAAGACGCGGGAACGTATCCCCTTGACACACACACGAATCGTCGTAGAATGTGACCATCAAGTCACATGACCACGAGGTCATATCCGCGATGCCCAAGCAGACCTTCCACAACCTCCCCAACGAAAAGCGCGAGAAGATCGTCAACGCCGCCATCGAAGAATTCGCCGAGTACGGTCTGGAGAACGCCTCCACGAACCGCATTGTGGCGAATAGCGGAATCGCCAAGGGAAGTTTTTATCAATACTTTGCGGACAAACTGGACGTTTTCAATTATTTGATGGATGTGGTGGCGCGTGAAAAAACGGAATTTTTCAAAGACAAGCGCCCGCCCGGCAGGAACCTGGACACCTTCGAATATTTCCGCTGGATGATCAAGGCCGCCATGGAATTCAATTCCGCTTACCCTCGCATGGCGCAAGCCGCCAGCCGCGTGTTATTCGTCGAAGGCTTGTATTACGGGGCAAAATTTGCCGAATACCACGAGCAAGCGAAAGAGGCGCTGACGGCGATGATCAAGCAAGCCATGAAGAACGGCGAAGTGGACCCGAGTGTGGATGTGGAATTGGCGGTGATGATCATGGAAACATGGAGCAACGCCATCACGACGTATATCATCAGCGAAGGCATGAAACAAAAAGATATTATCAAATGGGTGCGTTCGGCGAAGACACGGGAAAAGATCGATAAGATGCTGTATGTGATGGAATACGGTTTACGCAAAACCGAATCGGAATTCAAAAAGAGTTTTTAGCAAAAGGAAACACATCATGACTCTTTATCTCCGCCTCGCCTGGCGCAACATTTGGCGACACCGCCGCCGCACGGTCATCATTGTTTTGGCAATGGGGCTGTCGCTCGCGTTGATGATGTTCTACGATGGTTTGCTGGACGGCTTCAACAAAGCCATTGCCGGCAACGCGGTGCGCGTGCTGGGCGGCAATGTGCAAGTCCATGCGCAAGGCTATCGTGAAAAGGTGGATAGCAACCCGCTTCTTCCATTGAAGGATGATTCATCTGTCGTGGAAGCCGCGCTAGCACAGCCGGATGTAACCGCCGCCTCGCGTCGCATTCAGACGGGCGGGCTGGTCAGCAACCCTGAGGGCGCGTTCCCCCTCAACGTGATCGGCATCGAGGCGAGCGCGGAGGCGCCGGTCAGCTTGATCGCCGAACACATCGACGAGGGTCGCTGGCTCGCAGACGATGACCGAGATTCGGTCTTGATCGGGCGCGGGCTGGCGGAGGCGCTATCCATCATGCTCGGCGACCGTATCACCGTGGTGGGGAGCGACATCCACAAACAGAACCGACAGCGCACGATGACCGTGATCGGGATTTACGATATCGGCTTGCCGTCGTTCGAAAAAGGCGCGGTGTATATTTCGCTCGCCGAGGCGCAAAGCCTGTTCAACTTACGCGGACAATCCACCGAGGTGCAGGTCACGCTCGACCAGGTCGGCTCAGAATCACAGGTGGTCGCCGCGCTTTCTTCATTCCTCTCGGGGTATGAAGTGGAATCGTGGGAACAAAATTATCCCGAACTGGGGAATGCCATCGGGCAGAAAACCGCCGTGATGGATATTTTCAGCGTGGTGATCGTGATGATCGCCGGCATCGGCATTTTGAATCTCCTGCTTATGGCGGTCTACGAGCGGACGCGCGAGATCGGTCTGCTGGGCGCGATGGGATTCAAGCCCCGCCAGATCGCTGCCACCTTCATTATGGAAGGCGCGCTGATCGGCATAGTCGGCGCGATGGCTGGCATCGTCCTGGGGCTTTTGATCAACGGGAGCATGGCGCAGGTTGGCATGGATTACAGCCAATTTGCCGGCATGACCGAATATATGGCGCTCATCAGCGGCAAGGTTTACCCCACCCTCGGGGTGGACAACATCGGCAACCGCGCGATGGTCGTTGTTGTCATCGCTATTGTTGCGGCGTTGATTCCGGCTGTCATCGCCTCGCGGCGCGAGCCTTCCGAGGCGTTACACCACGTGTAAGGATTTGCTTCTTCCTTCTTTCGCGCAATCGATCACCGAGGGCGCGCGCTGTTCCGAAGGGTTGGGCATAAGCCCAACCTGATTCACGAGAACCTTCGGGACGTTCCGCACAAGGCGAGTCAACGAAAGAAGAAAGAGGAAAGATACCAAAGCAAAGAGATTCTTATGATCCAACTATTCAAACTAGCCTATCGCAACATCGGGCGCAATAAGACCCGCTCCCTGCTTTCCTCGCTTGCCGTCGCCGGTGGGATGGCGTTACTGCTCCTCATGGTCTCGGTTCTCGAAGGCGAAATGCGCGGCGCGCTGGATAACACCATCCGCTTGCAGAGCGGGCATTTGCAGATTCGACCCGCATCCTACGAAGAGGGAAAGATCAGCCTGAAATGGGATGACCTGATCGCCGACCCGGAGGCTGTGGCGCAAACGATCAAAACGCTTCCCGAGGTGATCACCGCCACGCCGCGCCTGATCGCCAGCGGGATTCTCTCTCTCAGCGATGAATCGAAAGGCGTGCAAATCATCGGTATCGACCCGACTTCGGATGCAAACCTGCCATTCCGCGAGGGCTTGCTCGACGGTGAATTTATCCATCCTGACGACCGCGAGGGCATCATGATCGGCAACACCCTCGCCGAAAAATTGAAACTCGTCGTCGGCGACGCGGTCAACCTGCTGGTCAACACCTCCAACGGCGATATAGACGAGCAATTGTTCACCGTGCGCGGCATCTTCACCACGCGCACGCCCGGTTTCGACGAACTCAATGTGCTGATGCCGATCTCGAAGGCGCAGGCATTCACTGTGACAGAAAATCATGCCAGCACAATTTTTGTCCTGTTACAGAAGAACGAACAAGCGGAACCGGTGGCGCAGGCGCTACAATCGTCGCTCTACAAGGCGCTCACCTGGCAGGACCAGAATGAATTCATCACTCAATTCGAGGATTATGCCGGCGCATTTATGATCGTGTTGTACCTGATCGTGCTGGGCATCACTGCCACCGTCGTCACCAACACCCTCGTCATGGCGGTGTTCGAGCGCGAGCGCGAGATCGGCATCCTCGCCGCCATCGGCATGAAGGGGCGCGGCATTATGGCGCAGTTCCTCGCTGAAGCCGCCCTGCTCGCCACCGGCGGCGTGATCGGCGGACTCCTCATCGGCGGCGCAATGGTCGCATATTTCACAGTCAATGGAGTTTATATCGGCGACTACGGAATCACCGGCGTGCTCTTTGAAGATCGCATCTATGCCCACCTGACGCTCGAAAACACAATTGTGCTGGGCATTGTCACATACCTCATTACGCTTGCCGCTTCGTTATATCCTGCCATGCTCGCCGCGCGTATGGAACCTGTCGAAGCGTTACATGGAATGGGAGGCTGAAATGGAAGTCACAAAAGTAATCGACGCGACGCGCGTCTACAAAATTGGCGAAGTGGAAACGCGCGCCCTGCGCGGCGTCAACCTCTCCATCACAAGCGGAGAGTTCTCTGCCCTCGTCGGTCCATCGGGCTCGGGCAAAACCACCCTGCTTCAACTCATCGGCTTGCTCGACCAGCCCACCAGCGGACAAGTCTTCGTCAACGGGCAGGACGCCACGCACTTGAATCGCAACCAACGCGCCGACCTGCGAAAACATTCCATCGGGTTTGTCTTTCAATTTTTCGCGCTCATCCCAACGCTCACCGCTTACGAAAACGTGGAGATGCCATTGTTATTGAACGGCGCCAAAGGCGGAGACCGCAAGCGGCGCGTCAACGAAATGCTGGAGGCGGTTGGACTCTCTGACCGCGCCCATCACCGCCCCGATCAACTTTCAGGCGGACAACAACAACGCGTCGCCGTCGCCCGCGCGCTTGCCACTCGCCCCACGCTGATCCTCGCCGACGAGCCAACAGCAAACCTCGATACCGAGAACGGCAAACAAGTGATGGATATCATGCAACGCTTGAATCAAGAGACCGGCGTCACGTTCGTGTTTGCCACGCACGACCCGCGCGTGATCGGTTACGCCAACCGGGTGATCACGCTGGAAGACGGTCTCATCGTGAAAGACGCCGGGATCACAACATGAAAACATCAACTCGACGCGCAGAGCGGCGGAACAGCGCCCCTCTTTCATGCACTCGAAACGCGCTCATTGTGATCGTCATTCTCCTTGGGTGGGTTCTTTCAGCCTGCGGTTCGGCATCTACACCCGCGCCCATTCCCACCATCGCGCTTGATGGCGGCAACACGCCGCCGGATCAACAAACGGAAAGCGGAAATGCGATCGACGCGTCGGGAATCATCGTCCCTGTTCGTCAGGCGCGGCTGTCGTTTCCATCTGTCGGCAAAGTGGCGGAGGTGAAGGTCAAGGTTGGCGACGAGGTCAAAGCGGGCGATGCGCTGGTCGCGCTCGACGCATCGCTGTTGCGAGCAAAGGTCAAAGAGGCGGAAGCGAATCTGGAGGCGGCGCAGGCTCACGTCCGATTTTTGACGCGGAATAAAACGGATCAAGTCCATCTCGATCAAGCCCATGCCGAAGTCGAACGGATGCAAGCGTTGCTCGATTCAGCCAACGCGACACTCAACGCGCAATCCACGCTCCTCGCGCCGTTCGATGGCGTGATCGTGGATGTGGATATTGCCGTTGCAGAGATCGTCACGCCGGGGCAGATCGTGATCGTGCTGGGCGATCTCTCGGGTTTTCACATCGAAACAACCGACCTGAGCGAACGCGACGTGACGAGGATACAGCCCGGCGATTCAGCCTCTATTTTTATCGAGGCGCTGAACGAAGAATTCGCCGGCGCAGTGATCGGCATGGACCGCATCGGCTCGACGCTCGGCGGCGACGTGGTTTTCACGGTGACGATCGACTTCAACGACCAGCCGCAAGGCTTGCTCTGGGGCATGAGCGCGGATGTGGAAATTCAGGCGAGCGAGCAAGAATGAAGCAAACTCGTTTGGTTATTCGTTTTGTTTTGATCGTTGCCTTGGCAATGGGTATGCTCCCAATGCGCGGCGTTTTCGCCTTGCCGTTGGCGCAAGGATCGATCGTTGCCTCGGCTGTGTTCGTCCCCGCGCAAGTTTCAAAATTGGGATTCGTTGCATCGGGCTTGGTCAAAGAAGTTTTGATAAAAAAAGGCGATTCGGTGAAGGCGGGTGATGTGTTGATCACGCTCGACGCGCCAGAATTGCAATTCACCGTCACCGCCGCCGAAGCCGCGCTCCGCTCCGCGCAGATCAACGCTGAACTTCAACGGTATGGCCGCATCAAAGAACAGCGCAACGGAAAAATTTTTTGGACGCAACTGCCCAAGGAATACATCGAGATCGCGGATATTCAAGTAAAGCAAGCTCAAGCCGCGCTGGAAATTGCGCAAGCCGCTTTGGCGCAAACCAGCCTCGCCGCGCCGTTCGAAGGAGTTGTCGCTTCAGTGGATATTGCCCAAGGTGAATTCATTGAACAGGGGCGAGTCGCCGTCACACTTGCCGCGTTGAACGACCTGCGCGTCGAAACCACAGATTTGAGTGAACGCGACATAGCGAAAGTGAACGTCGGCGATTCGGCAACAGTATTTGTGGAATCGTTGAATCAAACGGTTAACGGAACGGTGATCGCCATCTCGCCTGTCGCAAACACAGTCGGCGGCGATGTGGTTTTCAAGGTCGCGATTGAATTGGACGAACAGGTTCAAGGCTTGTTGTGGGGCATGACCGCGGAAGTAACGATCGGTGAACAAGTAGCCCGCGAGCAGTGATCGTCAACCAGATATACCGCGCACGGTCACAAATTGCGGTCTTGTAAAACGGAAAATTGAACCGCGAAGCGCGCCAAGATAAAGGCATTTACTTTGCGTTCTTTGCGGTCTTTGCGGTAAGAACAAAGCGCAGAAAGCGACCGTGGTTCAGTATAGCAGTGGCGCGGCTGATTTATAATCAGCGCGTCTCTTTTTGTTCTCTCTCTTGCGAAAGTCTCTTTGTCACAGTAAAAAAAGAGATTTTCTCAATGGACTTTGCGACGAAATAAAACTGATGTATACAAGAGATCTATTCTGAAACTTGAAATTGGAGCACACATGACCCTCCCCACCAAGATCACCGTCATCGGCGCAGGCTCGGCATCGTTCGGCGAGAACACGCTCTCCGCCATCATGCGCTCGCAAAAACTCAAAGGCTCCACGCTCGCGCTCGTGGATCGCAACGCGGACACTCTCGACATCGTCCAGCGGCTCGCGGAACGCCTCAACCGCGAATGGGATTCGCAGTTCACGATCACCGCGCACACGAATCATTTGGACGCATTGAGCGATTCAAATTTTGTCGTCAATGCCATCGAAGTGGGCGCGCGCGAAAATTTATGGCAACGCGATTTTGAGATCCCAATTCAATATGGCGTGCGTCAGCCCTACGCTGAAAACGGCGGACCAGGCGGCTTCGCGCACGCCGCGCGCAACATCGGTCCCATCATGCAGATCGCGCGCGATATGGAACAGGCTTGCCCCGACGCGTGGTTCGTCAACTTCACCAATCCGATGATCCGCATTTGCGACGCGGTCAATCGTCACAGCAAAATAAAAAGCGTCGGCTTGTGTCATCAAATTTATGCGGGCTATGTGATGGTCGGCGTTGCGTTGGCGAAAGACCTCGGCATCGAAATCCCCGAAGGGCTCACGGGCGTCCATGCGGCGGTGGATCAACATCCGCTGCAACAACGCGTGCGCGAGCAGATCGTTCCCCTCATTGACATCCGCGCGGCGGGATTGAATCACTTCACGTGGATTCTCTCCATGCACGACAAACGCACGGGCGAGGATTTATATCCGCTCTTCAAACAACGCTTCTTTCAACTCGACGGGCAGTTTGAGCCGCTGACCCGCGACATTTTCTCAGCCTTCGGCTTGTTCCCCGTCCCCGGCGATACTCACCTCTGCGAATACCTCCCCTGGATGAGCGACTCGCAAACCAAACCCTGGGAACATTACAACATCCGCCTCTACGATTGGGAGTTGTTCGAATCGGTCCGCGGCTTTCAACTACATCGCCTCGATGAAATGGCGAAAGGCGACGCGACCATCGAAGGCTTGCTAAATACCGACAGTGAAGGCGCGTTGGAAATGATCGAGAACATCGCTGGCGCGGGAAGTCATTATCACCTCGCCGCGAATCTTCCTAACGTTGGGCAAATTGCCAATTTGCCGTTGGGCGCATCCGTTGAAACGCCCGTGCAAGTCAACGGCGCGGGGATTCATCCCGTCCACGTCGGCGCATTACCCGAACCCATCGCAGAATTATGTCGCCGCGAAATCACTGTCGCGCAATTGTGTGTTGATTCGGTTGTGGAAGGAAATCGAGAGAAAGCATTGCAATGTCTTCTGCTCGACCCCGTCATTACAGACATTGATACGGCAAGAAAAATACTTGACGATTATCTAACGAGTTACAAAGAATATCTTCCACAGTTTTGGAAGTAGGCCGTATGTCGTGCTGAGCGTAGCGAAGCATCTCTGCTGATAACGCCAGAGACTCTTCGCTGGCGCTCAGAGTGACATGCCATCAAATATGAACATCATTACCCCACAATCCACCGACAGGAAATTTATTCAACAAGCTGCCCAACTCCTTGTAGATGCTTTCCGCGAACATTGGCCCGACGCCTGGCCCACGATGGAAGATGGGTTGGAAGAAGCAAACGAGTTGTTTGAAGAAGGAAATATCTGCCGCGCGGCGGTGGGTAATGATGGAAACCTGCTCGGCTTCATCGGCGGCATCCCGCAATACGACGGTCATGTGTGGGAACTGCATCCGCTGGCGGTTCAGCCATCGGAACAAGGTAAAGGCATAGGCAGGGCTTTGGTGAAAGACTTCGAGTCGCGGGTCCGCGAGAGAGGCGGGTTGACGATCACGCTTGGGTCGGACGATGAAAATAATATGACTTCGTTATCCAATGTTGATCTCTATGAAAATCTTTGGGATCAAGTCAAGAACATCAGGAACATCAAAGGTCATCCGTTCGAGTTCTATCAAAAGATGGGATTCGTGATCACCGGCGTGATGCCCGATGCGAACGGAAGAGGCAAACCCGATATCTTGATGTCAAAAAGAGTCGAACGATAGGCGATGAACAATTGACTTGGTTGATTGTTGACACGGCAAAGAATATCTTCGTCGGTTTCGAAACGATCAAACTATTCATTTGCAAAAATGACCGCCGCGCAAATTGCGCGGCGGTTTTTATTTCGACATTATGTTGAACACAGCGGAATCGAATCATATACCATTTCTTTTTATTGATCAATGCGCTTACACATGACAACATCACAAAAGACTTACAATATTTTAAACAATTTCATGCTCGATAACCCTTTACATAAAACGAATAATAGATATACAATCTATATTGTTATGGTTCATCATCATACGATTCAATGAAGTTAACTTTGAATCAATATCGATCAACAAAGATAACAATGATGAATCAAACAACGCGATCAAGAAAACGCCAGCAACAGACACGAACAACTTGATCGATCGCAAAAGAAAAGGACTCGACATGTATCTCTGTGTGTTATCAAGCCTGCCGGATGATCCGAACGACAAGCCCTACGATCCATCCCCTCACATGAATGGATTCAAATGGAAACATCATCCGATGCGCCCGAAAGGCGTGGAAAAACAGATCCGCGAATTGATGGACGAAGGCGTGGATGTGTTTGTGAATCTCGTAGACGGCACGCCCGACGACCCGCTCTCGGGAATCGGTCTTGTCACGCTGATGGAAAAACTCGGCGTGGCATTCACCGGCGCCGATTCGAAATTCTTCGATCCCTCGCGGCAGGAGATGAAAGCCTATGCCAAGAAATCGAACGTCCCCGCGCCGAATTGGGTGATGGTGGACCGAGTCGAAGATGTGGAACGCGTCGCCAAGCGTTTGCGCTTCCCGGTGCTGGTCAAGCCGCCTCACGGGTATGCGAGCGTCGGTATCACGCGCGAGTCACGCTGTGAGGATGTGGACCAGCTCAAAGTCCAAGTAGGACGCGAGATCGAGGTGTTCGGTCGCGCGCTGTTGGAAGAGTTCATCGAAGGACGCGAGTTCACGTGTCTCGTTGCGGAAAATCCCGACGATGCGAACAACCCGATCACCTTCAAACCTGTGGAATTTATTTTCCCCGACGGCGAGTCATTCAAGCATTACGACATGAAATGGGTGGATTACGAGAAGATGTCGGTGGCGGCGGTGACCGATAGGCGCATCGAAAAAACGTTGCGTGAACAAACCGCGCGCTTGTTCAAAGCGATGAACGGAAACGGATATGCGCGTTGCGACTATCGCATGGCGGCAGACGGCACGCTGTACATGTTGGAGATCAACCCAAACTGCGGAATCTTCTATTCGCCCGAGGAACCCGGCTCGGCCGATTTCTCATTGATGAACGATAAATCGTACAACCATCACAAGTTCATGAAGTTGATCATCCGCTCCGCGCAGAACCGACGCGACAACATGATCGCCGCGAAGTTGCTGAAGAAGATGAAGAAGCAACGGGCGCCGGAGATGGCGTACTCGTAACAGCGAGAAAGTAATCAGTGATCAGTCATCAGAGTGAGCGGACAAATCGTCCGCTCATTTTGTTATCTCTTATGGTAGTTTGCATGCTCAAAAAGAAAATCGTGTTCATTAGCTCTGACACGATACAGAAGCCATTGACCACACTGATAACCTACCGTAGAATAGGCGGATAGATTATATATAATTCCGCAAAGGTTCACATGGCTAAATATCGCATCATGTACTGGAAGCACATCCCCCAATCCATCACCGTCGAGGGCGATGGGCGCACGATCAAGAAACAACTTTCAGACAAGATCCAAAACAAAATCGACGCGTACGCGATGGCGGAGGGACTCACCTCCACATCGGATTACGCGAGTCAATACAAACGCGGGGATTGGATTCAACGCGACGGCGCGCCCGAAGAGGTGGCAGATGCGCTTCTTTTGGACCTTGAGGCTGAGTTCGCCAAAATAGAGATTCCGCGTCGGGAAGCGAAAACCGTTTAACCACAAAGGCACGAAGGGACACAAAGGTTTTAAAAAATCCGTGTTGTCCGTGAAATCCGTGTACAAAAATCAATGAGCCAAAAGCACACCATCATCCTCCAACCTTCTGGCAGACGCGGACAAGTGGACGAAGGCACGTCCGTACGCACTGCCGCACGTGAGTTGGGCGTGGAGATCGAATCCATTTGCGCGGAGAATGCCACGTGCGGCAAGTGCTTGGTGCTGATCGAGGAAGGTCGCTTCGAGAAGTACAACATCGACTCGCAACAAGCCAACCTCTCCCCTGTTGGCGTGGAAGAACGCGCCTATCTCGAACGCAGACCGAAGTTGTTGAAAGACAAAGGCTGGAAAATCGGACAAGTCCGTTTATCGTGCCAGTCGAAGATTCTCGGCGATGTGTTGATCAACGTCCCCGAAGAGAGTCGCGGCAACAAGCAGATCGTCCGCAAGAGTGCGAGCAACCGCCCGATTGAGATCAAGCCAGCGATCCGAAAATATCTGGTGACGATGACTCCGCCCAATCTCGAACGCCCCATCGCGGACTGGGAACGTCTCGCCAAGGGACTCGAAACGTCCATGCAATTGGTTCGCGGCGTGGACGCGAAGGTCCCGCGTTGGTTTGACATGAACATAGATTATCAGTGTTTGCGAACGCTATCGAAAACTCTGCGCGACGCGAAGTGGAGCGTCACAGTCACGGTATGGAATGACAAAGAAGTGATCGCCGTTCAGGGAGGCTACCATGAGGAAAGTTATGGCGCGGCAGTGGACATCGGCTCGACGACGGTCGCGTTGTATCTTTGCAATTTACGAACAGGAGAGTTGCTCGCGGCTGAATCCGAGATGAATCCACAGATCGTGTACGGCGAAGACGTGATGTCGCGGATTCAATACGCGATCGAGCATCCCGACGGCTTGGACAAATTGCACAAAGCGATCATCTCCACGTTGAATAAGTTGTTGAGTAAAGCCGCACATGAAGCCAAGATCAAGTTGACCGAAATCCTTGAGATGGTGTTGGTCGGAAATTCAACGATGCACCACGTTTTGTTGAACCTGCATCCGAAAGATTTAGGGCTGGCGCCGTTTGTGCCCACCATACACAAATCGGTGGACATCAAAGCGCGCGAGTTGGGATTGCATATCAACCCATCGGGGAATATTCATGTTCTGCCGACCATCGCATCCTTTGTCGGCGCGGACACGAGCGCGATGATCCTTGCGGAGGAACCGCACAAACAGGATGAAAACTGGTTATTGATTGACGTTGGCACGAACGCGGAACTCGTGCTTGGGAATCGCAAGCGGCTCGTCTGCACATCCACGCCGACGGGTCCCGCCCTCGAAGGCGCGCATGTTGAATATGGAATGCGAGCCGCGCCTGGCGCAATGGAACGTATCGTCATTGACGAGACTACGCTTGAACCGAAGTACAGAGTCATCGGCGTCGAAGGTTGGAACACGGATCACGCCGAGTTCAAAGGTCAAGTCAAAGGGATATGCGGATCCGCCATCATTGATGGAGTGGCAGAATTATTTCGGGCAGGGATCGTCGATTCGAGGGGCAAGTTCAAGAAGAACTTAGAGTCGAAGCGTGTTCGACAGGGCGAGTCAGGCTGGGAGTATGTGATCGCTTGGACGGAGGAGACCTCCATCGGACGCGACATCCCAATTACACAACAGGATGTGCGGCAGATCCAATTGGCGAAAGCCGCGTTGTTCACCGCCGCGCGCACGTTGTTGAAACGGTTTGGTTTGCAAGACCCCGATAAAGTTATTTTGGCGGGCGGGTTCGGAAGTTTTATTGATAAAGAGAAGGCAATGCTCATCGGGCTGATCCCCGATTGCGACTTGGAAAATGTGTACGCGGTCGGCAATGCGGCGGGCGATGGCGCGCGCATCGCGTTGTTGAACATCGAGAAGCGGAATGAAATCGATTCGGTCACGCGCAACGTCGAGCGATTCGAATTGCCCACCGACCCCGATTTTCAAAATCAGTTCATGCTCGCCACGAGTTTCCCGCACATGAGCGAGCCATTTCCGCATATCGCGCATTTGATTCCCAATCGCGTGGTTGACCCGATGGCGAAGAATTTTATGAAGTGAAAAAATTCGGTGGTCGAGTAGTCCCGCGTGCAGTTCACGGGACGTATCGAGACCACCACGCCGTAAAGCAGTTCTTGTTACAAAAATTTTTCTGGTTATTGGTGGTCTCGATACGACACTCGCTATCGCTCGTGTCTACTCGACCACCGAGGTAACAAAAAAGGAAATTCTATGAACAAATTTCTTGAACGACTCAACTCAGGCGAAATTCTCGTTGCCGATGGCGCGACGGGATCGAACTTGCAAAAGATGGGACTCAAGCCTGGCAAGCCGCCCGAGGACTTGATCATTGACGATCCCGACACCCTCCTAAAACTCGCATCATCCTTCGCCGAGGCTGGTTCAGATATCATCCTCACCTGCACCTTCGGCGGGACGCGGATGCGGATGAAGGATTCAAAATATCAAGATCGCACGCCCGAAGTGAACATCCGCGCGGCGGAGATCGCCCGCAAAGCCGCCTCGCTCAACAGCGGACTGGTGGCTGGCTCGATGGGACCCGTCGGCGCGTTGATCAAGCCGTATGGTCCGCTGGAGTTTGATGAAGTGAAAGCCACATTCGCCGAACAGGCCAAAGCATTAGCCGATGGCGGCGTGGACTTGTTGCTCATCGAAACGATGTTCAGCATCGAAGAAACAACTGCGGCATTCGAAGGCGCGAAGTCTACAACTGATTTGCCAATCGTTGTTTCATTTAGTTACGACCGCGGCACGCGCTCGATGATGGGCGTCAAACCAAAGGATGTGATCAAGAAATATTCCGAGATGGGCGCGACGCTCGTCGGCGCGAACTGCGGGACAACGCTTGACAACATGGAAGCAGTGGTCAAAGAATATTCGACGACCCTGCCGAACTTCCCATTGTGGGTGAAGCCGAACGCAGGCGTTCCGCACATGGACATCGAGACCGAGCAGGGAGTCTACGACATGGGTCCCGAAGATATGGCAAAGTTTTCAAAGAAATATGTTGAGTTGGGCGCCAAAGTTGTTGGTGGCTGTTGCGGGAACACCCCCGAACACATCGCCGCGATCGTGAAGGCGGTGAAGAAGACAGAACAGGCTGGAGCGTGATGCTCCAGCCTGCTTTTTTCATTAATCCTATTCAATAGCACAGGATGTATTTATTACGCAAACTGTGATTTGCCCTTCCCCCACCCCATATAATGCTCTTTCGTCTTCTTATCCATCTTCTCCAGCTATTCAGCGAAAGAACCGGAGATCTTTTCGGATGTCTTTGAGAAATCTACAATATTATGGAGCGATGAACGCGGGAAATTAAAAAGATAATCGCTCAGATTTGATACAATCCTCGCGCAAAATAAGCGACTCGATCGGAAATGGCTTTGAGGCGTAGAAAAATCTGCGTTGTCCGCGTCAATCGGCATCCAATATATTTTTTATCAAATACACACATGGAGAAATCTGACGATGAAAAACAAGAATCATTGGGTTGTTCTATTAATATTGGCTCTTCTGTTGACCGCTTGCGCCAGCCCGAGCAACCCGACCAACGCTCCCACGTTGGAAGCGCCAACCCTCACTGCGACTCAACCCGCCCCGACTCAAACCCCGACCAGCGAACCAATGCCGCCGACGATCGCCGCGAAAAGTTGCTCGCGCGACGATGTTCAAGAAGCGCTGACCAACTCTCCCGACGGAGGAATCGTCATCATCCCCGCAGGCGAATGCGATTGGGGCGACGCGCCCGCCGTGACGCGGCAGGCAGGCGTCTGGCTCAAAGGCGCGGGCAAAGATCAAACGATCATCAAACGAAGCGCGCCTGTTTTCCCCTTGCCATATGACGGCGTGGAATGTGTCCCCGAATTGTATTATGACGAAAACGGCAACGTTCAGCGCGTTCCCTGTGATGGCAACCCGCCGCCGCAACAATATCTGATCGAGTTTGACTGCGCCAACGGCAAGCCCGTGGAAGTTTCAGATTTGACGCTGATCGGCAACGACGACGATCAAAGCGAACTCGAACGCATCTTCGATGGGGACAACGGGCTGGGACTGCTTCATGGCTGTATGGATTTCAAAATCCATGACGCGGCGTTCAACAAATTTTCAAATGCGGGGATATCGGTTCGAGATGGCGGGCGGGGCGTGATCTATCAGAATGAATTTTTCTCCAACTTCAAATGCCAGGATGAAAATACGCTCGTTCCGCGCGAGGATGGCACAAATTGGAAGTTCACAGAACCAATTGCCTGTTTAGGCTACGGCGTAGCAGTGTATGGCGACGATACTTGGTCCGCGACGATTCAACTCGGCACGCCGAACGCGGTCTTCATTGAAGATAACGTATTTTCCGATAACCGCCATGCGATTGCTTCCAACTATGGCTCGAACTATGTTGTGCGTTATAACGAAATCGCCCACACCGAACGCGCGCGTAATTTCGGCATCGTGGACGCGCACGGATCCAGCGAGTATGGTCACGGTTCGCGCTCGTGGGAGGTCTATCACAACACGCTGATCGATAACACCACAACACAATGGAACACCACTGGCATTCTCATGCGCGGCGGCGACGGCGTGGTTTTTGACAATATCGTTCCTTCAACGTTTGGGTGGGGTATCGGGCTGACCACCGAAGACGATTGCGATACCGCGGTAGATTATCCGCAGGAAGATCAAACCCGTTCGGCATACATCTGGGGCAACCACGCGCCCGATTCGGATATGCTGGAATTACCGACAATTCCATTTGAAAGTTACGCTCCCGCCTGTTTGCAAGAAGGACGCGACTTCTTCATGTTTGAAATGCCGAATTATGTTCCTTATCTTTACCCGCACCCGTTGCGAGACCAACCGCTATTTTGACAAGACGAAGATACAAGACAAACAGCCGCCTCTTTCTTACGGGACGGCTGTTTCTATTTCATCGGCATTTTCTTTGTCTGACGGTTTCGTAGTCACATTCGTAGGTCACGCTTGTAGCGTGACAACTACATTAATGAAATTTGTCAGGCTAAAAGCCTGACCTACAATGTTACAGGGTGGTTGATTCAGTCTCATCGGCATTTTCCTCCTCTGGTAGGTCACGTTCGTAGTCACGCTTGTAGCGTGACAATCTCGTTAATGAAAAATGTCAGGCTGAAAGCCTGACCTACAAGCCTGACCTACGATGCTATAATCCCCTCATGAACTTTCGTCGTTACTACATCCCAGGTTCAGCCGTCTTTCTGACGCAAGTTGTAGAAAACCGCGAGCCTGTCTTCAAAGACGAAAACATACTTGAATTACTGCTTGCAGTCTTACGAAAAGTAAAAGAACTCCATCCATTCACCATGCTGGGATATGTCTTTCTATTTGACCATTTTCATTTGCTCATTCAATTAACTTCGGGGGACAATTTCAGCCAGATCATGCACTCCCTCAAACCAAATTTCACCAAAGAATACAAAAAAAGACTCGGGCTTTCCGCCTCCGACTCAATGAAGTTCTGGCAAAAGCGATTTTATGACCATGTCATTCGAGACAACCGCGACTTTGAAAACCATTTGCATTACATTCACTTTAACCCCGTAAAACATGGCTATGTTACCGACCCGCGCGCATGGAAATATAGCAGTTACATCGAATGGGAAAAGCGCGGCTTATACCCGCCAGCCTTTGATTGGAACGAACCCAACGATATTGATTTTGGCGAATAGACTACCTGTAGTGTCACGCTGAAAGCGTGACACAGCAAATTAATAACACTCGTCACGCTACAAGCGTGACCTACAAATCTGACCTGTGGTTTGCTTTGTCAGGTGAATCAAAGGCTAAATGGATAAGCGAATCAGCCGTCCCCTTGGAGCGCGATGCGTTGAGTTTGTCGAAACGAAGCGTTTGTAATTTGTCAATAAATTGTTTGGCAGTCATCGCTATCCATCTTCCATCAACGCCAGCAGTTTCGTCGTCGTGTTCCAATTGCGGATGGTCATGTATTGATACATCGGTGTTGAAATAATTTTTGTCAAGTGACTTGAGGAGGCTCTGGCGGTGAGACGTGAAAAATACAACACGTCTTTTCCAGCGGATCCGCTATCCACGCCTTCTTTCATGCTGACGTTTTTCATCGCTTCTTTCGCGGTGAGCGGCTCTTTGAGGAAGATCACATCGCATTTGAATTTATCGGGCTGTTTGCCAAACCCGTGCGGGGACTCGTCCACGGCTTGTTTGAGTTGCTTGTGAGAAATCACAACCAGCCGCGCCTCATAATTGAAGCGTTCAGAAAGCCCGACTTCAATCTTCTTCGTCAGTTTGGCTTTATCTTTCTCCGTAGATTTGAAGATCACATTCCCGCTTTGAATGTAGGTGACCACGTCGGTCATGCCCATGCTTTCAAAGCACGCTTTCAAATCCGCCATTTTGATGATGTTGTTGCCGCCGACGTTGATGCCGCGTAGCAATGCGAGGTATTGAGTCTGTGCCATAGTTTTACCTTATTCACTCACGTTACTCAGAACGTCCCGCAGGCTTGGATGAGTGAGTTGTGTTTTGCGCGAAAACCTGCGGGACGGTACGTACAAACAAAAGGCGACCCTTTCAATGTTGATCGAAATACATCGGGTCGCCTTACCTATTTACGTGTCTACTTGTTTACCTATCTATCCCCCATTATACGCCTTCTGCAAATCTGCCACGATCATCTTGTTCATCTTCAACATGGCATCCACCACGCGCTTGGCTTTGACCTGGTCGGGGTCGCCCATCAACTCGCCGAGTTGTTTCGGCACAACCTGCCACGACAAACCGAACTTGTCCTTGCACCAGCCGCATCTGCCTTCTTCGCCGCCGTCGGCGATGAGTTTGTTCCAGTAGTAATCCACTTCCTTCTGGTCTTCGCAGTGGATGTAGAACGAAACCGCTTCATTGAACTTGAATTCGGGTCCTGCGTTCAAGCCCATGAATTCCTGTCCGTCCAACTCAAACTGCACGGAATAAGGCGAGGAACTGATCACCTTCGAGTTCTTGAAGATGGAGACGTAGTAGTTCATCGCCTCTTCAGCCTGCGACTCGAACCATAAAAACGGGGTAACTCTTTTCATTGTATTTTCTCCTTGTTACTTTCTAAAGTATTGTTGTATCAACACCCACATAATAATTCAACGCAGGAGCGGCGTCTTGTACAAAACGGCAAGCCTACTTAAGGCTGACTCGCCTGGGCAATTTGAGCGGGCGTGTACCCAATGAATTGTTTCAGCGAACGGGTGAGATGCGACTGGTCGAAGTAGCCCGTCTCATAGACCGTATCAAGGATCGAAACGCCCTGTTGTAACAATGATTTCGCCTGTTGGGCTTGTTTCATTTGGAAGATACGGCTTCGGGTCAGACCTGTGGCGCGGAGGAAATGATGCCGCATCGTGCGGGACGAGATGTCTGGCAGCTGATCCTTCAGCACGGCGTCCACGACAGGGTCGAGCGTCAAAATTTCATTACGCACAAGTTTATCCACGAACGTATCAATGTTTTCAAAATTCGGTAATTCCCAGGCGGCGCTCTTCAGCCAAAAAGATTTGCTCGAGGCCTCTTGCAGGGGTCTTTCCGAATCCAAAAAATCCTGCACGGGCACATGAGGCATGAACACGCCGAGTTTGAACTTGACCCACAGAATTTCAGCGCCCGCGCCCCACTCTGCCTTGCCCGCAGTCGGGAGCGGACCCACAACCAGTGAATGTGTACGTCCCTGCGCCTTCACAAACACCATGTGCCAATTCGATTCGGCGGGACGAATGGACGAGCCTTCGCTCAGAGTCCAGCCGTGAGTGACCGTTTCCACATACGGCGAGTCGGATAATCGTTGTTCGTGGGAGATGCTCATCGTCTGCTCGTGTTATGACCATGGACGATAGACCATTGACCACTTTTCATGGTCTATCGTCCATGGTCTATCGTCTATTACTTCTTCTTCGCAACCGCTTTCTTCTGTTTCGCCTTGCCTTCCAAATTCAACGTGCCTGAAGCATCACGATGAACGCCTGTCGTGTGCTTCAACCCAAATTCTGCGCCATTACGAATCACATAGGCAATCGCGCGGGCATGGCCTGTTCCCAAATCGTAATCACGCTTCAGCCAGGCAATGATGTCTTTGAATTCAGTGATCTTCAATTTCTTGGCTTCGGCAATGAATTGCTTGGGCGTCTTGCCAGTTTTCTCTTCTATGTTATCGAGATAGGCTTGGAATGACATTTTATTTTCTCCTTTTAGGGACGATAGACCGCCGACGATTTTATGGTCTATCGTCTATCGTCAATGGTCAAGTTATTTTTGATTCTTCAATTGATCCGCCACGCGATATTTCACCACCTGACGAATTAATTTCAACGGAAGCGGCTGATCGAGCGGGAATTGGATCGTCCCTTTGCCAGCGGTATATTTCGAGACGGCTTTGTTGAACGCTTCACTCCCCGCTGGAATTGGGTACATCGAAACATGCTTTTTCCACGCCGAATAATGGACGAGATTCTTTCCGTTCAACTCGAAGCACGCGATCTGATAACTGATCTTCTCTTTGGCAGTCGGCACAACTTCTTTGATCGTTGTCCGCATTTCTTTCAACACCTTTTGCACATCAGGCGGAAACGAGCCGATGTATTCAGCCACCGAAGCAAAACCTTTTTTCGTCGCCATGAGAATCTCCTTTCATCAAAGGACCGTCCCGCAGGTTTTCTTGAAGACAACACAACCTGCGAGTCCAACCTGCGGGACGGTTGACATTACTTCATCCCCGCCAACAGATCATCCAATCGTTCATAGCCATCGCGCACGCCGCCTTCCATTCCAGAGGCGACCATGCCGTCGCGGTCGGCAACAGATTGAAAGACGGAATGAATCGTGATCTTTGTCCGATCGTTGGGCAGTTGCTCGAGTCGCATCGTGTCGAGAGTCACATGCCCAGGTTCGGGCAGTCCCTCGAACTCGAAAGTTTGGATCATCAACTCTTCGCTCATGGTGTGGAACGTGCCGTGAAAGGCATACGCATTGCCTTCTTTGTCCTTGTGGATATAACGATACTTGCCGCCGCTCACAGGCTCGAACGTTTCGAGAACGACCTCGTAGCCATGCGGACCCAGCCACTGCGCGTACAGATTCGCGTCGGTGTGCGCCTTGTACACCAACTCGCGCGGCGCATCGAATTCGCGCGTGACGAACAACTCCTGCTTGCCTGGTTCTGCGGTAACAACGGTTTTATTTTGTGACATGTCATTGCTCCTTTTTCATTTTTTCCAATACGACATCCAACCGATCAAATCGCTCACTCCAAATTTTCTCGAACGGCGCGACCCACTCAAAGATCGGCTTGAGACGTTCGGCATTCACCCGATACATTCTCTGACGACCGACACGCCTCTCTTTCACCAACCCAACCTGCTTCAACACCCCCAAGTGTTTACTCACCGACGGCTGGTTCCAGCCAAGCAGTTCGACCAACTCATTGACCGAATATTCCTGCTCGCCCATCGCCTGAATAAGTTGACGTCGCCTGGGCTCGGCTACTGCGTTGAATGGATCATGAGTCGTCGGTGTTCGCGCCATACCAAGTATTATATTCCTATATAGGAATATGTCAAGAGAGAAATTCGGAGATTAGAGACTGGAGATTTGTTACTTGTTCCTTAACTTTGTCGCCAACAGGCTATCGTTTCGAGAAATCCTGCCAGCGCGTCTGACCCCGATGTTTCGCCGACGGAAAGTATTTTGCTCATCGGTAAATAGATGTTTTTATCTTCGATCAACGCATCGAAAAATTCATGCCACAACTCCCCCGCCTCGCCCTTCGCCGCCGACCTCAACCACGCCCCCGAAAGCGAGGTGGTTAGCGGCACAGCAATATCAGCAATTTCTTCTGTAATGTTCTTCGCCAACTCTTGCGGATGAATCATCCAAGCCGCATACATGGCGCCCATGAGGAAGTCATCGCCCGCGGGCGTGAGTCCGATTCCCAAGCCAGCGAGTTTGGATGAAATAGTTTTTGTTGTTGGAAAATCCGCTTTGATGATTGCGGTTGTTAGAGAATTAGACGCTTCGACAAGCTCAGCGCGGCGGAATTGGAGAATTGATTCGTTTTCGTTGTCAATTTGCAATAGGGCTAAACGATTTGTGATTTCATCTTTATTTGTTCGTAGGTTGTCCCATTTCGGCGCGGGGTTCCATGTCTGCGCGTTTGCAAACGAGATGGTGATGTCTCCAAGCGATAACTGTTCATCATGAATAGACACTTTCGATTCGACGGCGAGATGCCTGGCGAATATAACGGGTTCATCCACAACGAGATTAAAGGGACCGTTTCCAATCTCCGCATGAACAATTGAGAGAATTTCTCTTCTTTCGTTGATCAAGTTACACACCTCATCGAATACATGCAAAACTACAGGCTGGTTGGAAAGCGCCAGCCAACCGGCTAAAGACGGGGACTGAGACAGCGCGCGAATATCATACATACGTGTAGTTTACTTCAATACTTCTTCCCTTGCCTGCGATGCGTGTAGCGTGAGGTTCATAAAGGAGATGGATTTTCCTCCGCTGTTTTATGGAAAAGTCTCTTGTGTCCGCGCGATCCGTCTCTAAAGAGGCGGCTTTATAAGAAGACCCTGAATCCTCGCGAATAAGGCATTGTCATTTCTTGAGCCTCTCGTTATAATGTCAGTCTTTCGGGCGGGTAGCTCAGTTGGTTAGAGCACTGCTTTGACATAGCAGAGGTCGTAGGTTCGAGCCCTATCTCGCCCACTGGGTTCGTAGACAAGTAAACAGGTATCCATACACCAAAACGCATTGACCGAGACGAGTATGTGGTCACATCCCTGACAGGGAGAAGAGAACGAAGATTGAGAGTCTCTTCAAGGGAAGTCCACAGAAAACCACTCGCGAGCGTTGAGTTGAAAAGTGATCAGTGAGAAGTGATCAGTGAGTAGATGATACGGGTTGCTCCGTTAGAGGCTGAAGAGATGTGCGACAAAATTAATTTTGTCGTACAAATCGGGTGGAACCGCGTGAAGAAAATTCTCGCCCCGTGTGTGGGCGAGTTTTGTTTTAACTCCCTCCGTCCTTCGGACACCTCCCCCAAAATCCGACGAACCCCAGTCGGATTTTGGGGGAGGTAGGTGGGGCGAAAGGAGATCGCGATGACTGAAGACAGCGCCAACACTCATCAGCGGCTCGGAGGATTTGCTATTGCTTCCCTCTGAGGCGCGAGGATGTCCACGAAGCAGTAGCAGGTAAAAGCTTGTACTGAGCGAAGTCGAAGTATCAAGAAAGGAAGCGAAAATGTCGCAACAAGTTCAGGAAAAGTACGAAGAGTCAAATCTGTACAAGATCCGTCATTCGGCGGCGCATGTGATGGCGCAGGCGGTGATGGAGATGTTCCCCGATGGGAAGATCACGATCGGTCCGCCTGTGGAGAACGGGTTCTATTACGATTTCGACCTGCCGCGCAACCTCACGCCCGAAGATTTGGAGCAAATCGAAAAGCGGATGAGACAGATCGTGCAGGGCAAACACGAGTTCAAGAAGACGGTCATCTCAGCGGAGGAGGCGAAGAAAATTTTTGCGAACCAGCCGTACAAGTTGGAGTTGATCGAGGGACTCGAAAAAGGCGGACTCGATGAGTACGGAAATCCGCTCAAAGAAAAGCCCGAGATCTCGATCTATCAGCAAGACACGTTCGTGGATTTGTGCCGCGGTCCGCATGTGCAAAGCACGAAAGAGATCAAACAGGATGCGTTCAAGTTGATGTCTATTGCGGGCGCGTATTGGCGCGGCGACGAGAAGAACAAACAGTTACAGCGCGTCTACGGCACGGCGTGGGAGAGCAAGAAACAGCTCGAAGAATATCTGCACCAGCTCGAAGAGGCGAAGAAGCGGGACCATCGCAAACTCGGCAAAGAGCTGGAAATCTTCACGTTCGACGACGAGATCGGTCCTGGCTTGCCGTTGTTCCTGCCGAACGGCGGAGTGATGATCGAAGAGTTGGAGAAACTCGCCAAAGAGATGGAAGAGAAGGCAGGCTATGTGCGCGTCCGCACGCCGAACCTGACGAAAGAAGATTTGTTCATTCGTTCAGGTCATCTCCCCTATTACGCGGAGAGCATGTACCCGCCGATGGAACTCGAAGGCGTGAAGTATTACGTCAAGCCGATGAACTGCCCGATGCACCACAAAATTTTCGGGTCGAAGCCGCGCTCGTATCGTGACCTGCCGATTCGTCTCGCGGAATATGGAACGGTCTATCGCTACGAAAAATCAGGCGAGTTGTTTGGTCTGATGCGCGTGCGGTCTTTGCAGATGAACGACGCGCACATGTACGTGACGGAAGATCAATTTGAGCAGGAGTTCCTCGGCGTCGTTGACCTGTATCTCAAATACTTCGAGTTGTTCGGCATCGAGAAATATGTGATGCGACTGTCCCTGCATAGCAAAGCAGGGCTCGGCAAAAAGTATGTGGACAACGAACGCCTGTGGCTCAAAACGGAAGACATGGTGCGCCGCGCAATGGACAATGGCGGAGTGCCATATGTGGAAGCCGAGGATGAAGCCGCATTTTACGGTCCCAAAATTGACGTGCAGATCTGGTCGGTGATCGGCAAGGAGTTTTCGCTCGCCACGAATCAAGTGGACTTCGCCCAGCCCGAACGCTTCGACTTGAAGTACATCAACAAGGATGGGCAGGAAGAAGTGCCGCTGTGCATCCACCGCGCGCCGCTCTCCACGCACGAACGCTTGATTGGGTTCCTGCTGGAGCATTACGGAGGCAACTTCCCCGTGTGGCTTTCGCCTGAGCAGGTGCGCGTCATCTCGATCACGGACAATCAAAACGAGTATGCGGAGAATATCGCAAAGCAACTGCGTGAGAATGGCGTGCGCGCTCATGCGGATCTGTCGTCGCAACGCATGAATGCCAAAATCCGCTCGGCGCAGTTGATGAAAGTGCCGTATATGCTGGTGGTCGGCAAGAACGAGATGGAAGCGGAGCAGGTGTCTCTGCGCGTGAGGGATGGAAGCCAGCAGAACGGCATCGCCTTAAGCGAATTTATTGCGCGTGCGAAGGACCGTATCGAAAAACGAGCAGGTGAGTTATAAACCTGACGGCGGACGATACAATACAGGCGGAGGATTTTCCTCCGCCTGTATTATTTCACCAGCGCGTTGTTGAGTTGCGGGATGCGCGCGATCTCTTTGATTTCGAATCATGCGCTTCCTTCAATACAATAACGAGGCGCCTTCCAGCGGGAGGGTATCGAATATTCGAGGAACGGCAATCAGTAGATCACGAAAAAAGGCAAGCCACTCAGAAGGCGTGGATTTTGGGTTGACGATATTCAGCCATGAATAATCGTCAGGGTTAGGGACATCGTAGCCCTTACTTCGTCCAGCCTGCAACTCGCTTCTGACCGCTTCGGGTATCCAAACCTCATCGAATAATTTAGGAAGCCAGTCAATACCGCCAATGCGATAAAGATAAAGAAGCGGCGACGTATTGCTGACGGCTTTAGGCATGAGCGTTTTCTAAATCTTCAAGTTCGGCGGCAAAAGGGAAAACCTTGTAGCGATTCAAACTGAGCAGAAATTCCACTCTGGACATTCCTGCCAGTTCAGACGCTCGCCCCGAAGAAAGCCTGCCCATTTCATATAACTTAACCGCCGCCAGCATGCGGATTTCACGCCCAAAAGACTCAGCATCGGTCTTTTCGGCAAGAAGCACCTTGTCTGGAATTTCGATCGTAACTTGTTGGAGTGTCATTTTTGCTCCTTTGTTCCACCGCTAATTTTACTTCGCTTCGACTGATTTTTTCATACGGATTTTGTTTCGCATGGGTCATGCCAACGGCTGGCGAGAACAGCGAAGCCACCCGTTCGCAACAACCGCACTCGAACACAAACCCGAGCGCGGCTCTAGAAGATTGACTGTAGGTTGAATTCCTGCTTCAAAACCGCCCTGAAAAAGAAAAAGCCCAACGTCTTTTGTTAGACACGAGGCTTTTTAGATCGAGTTTTCCTCAACCCTTGACACTGCTGTTCATCGGTAGCCCGTTTTTATTTTTGACTCATTATCTTTTCGATCAACTCGCCCAATGCTTCTTCAAATTTCTGCTCTGTAATATCTCCTGAGTCAAGTGCCTTTTTCAACTCATCAACAGATTTTTCAAGGGCTTCAAGTCTTTTGGGATATTCCTTTGAAAGCATTTCCTCTAATTTTGACATAGTTTCTTTGTCAAAAGAAGTATCCATCATTCTAGCAATAAGGTTTCCCGGCTTTAAGTTGGTTAGTAACTCCTGATACTTTTTATAGCGACTAATGACTTCTTCAGGATTTTCGACACCCTTAAGAATTTCTGTTCTGACCTGATTGCTTTGTTGTTGAGTAGCCTGTTTTTCAAGTTCCAACAATTTTTGATTGAACTGAATTTCAAGCAAACTTTTTTCTTGCTCAAATCTTTCTTGAAGTTTTTCTTTTTCTCTTTGCCAAGCAAGATTTTCACGCTTTATCTGGAGACGATGAGTGTACCAAGCGCCAATACTTCCGAAGATTAAACCAATCAATCCAGATATTATCCAGTTAAATAATGCGGTTGTATCTAACGTTGGCATAAAGACCTTTTTGCAGTGCGAATGATGATTAACTCAAAATATATCGCTGTGTCAAAGCGATGGGCTAACCACATCTTAATCCTACTTTCCGCCGCATAAAACGCCGCAAGGGATAGTTATATGGCGGATTCTTTAAAACCACTTATCTCCTCGCCATTGTACACCCAAAGACTGCCCTCCACGCCTCACAACAAATTCTCGTTCACCAGCAACTCCGCATTATAGATCGAGCCGCCTGCCGCGCCGCGGATGGTGTTGTGCGAGAGGACAACGAACTTCAAATCCAAGATCGGATCGCGCCTGACTCTGCCGACGACGGTTGTCATCCCTTTGCCTGCCAGGCGGTCGAGGCGCGGTTGTGGACGGTCGGTTTCCTCGCGGACTTGAATCACAGGTCGCGGACTCGACGGCAACTCGCGCGCGTTCGATGAATTGAGTCAATACACGTCCGCGTTGCGCGTGCTTGGGTCGTATGCGAGGTTTAGGGGATAGCGAAAACTGTTCTAAAAAGAAAAAGCCCCGACGACTCGGGGCTTTCTTCATTTATTTTTTATCTCCACCTTTGACGCGCTCGTTGTATATCGGTGACGCGCCTTTCTCTTGGTAAGAAATGCTGAAAGTTCATCAACACTCTTGATTTGCAGTTTGTAATCTGATGCAAAATTTTCATTTGTCGATTTCCGAAATGAGTTTCGAGTAAAACCATCATAACCAATTTCGATTTGCATTTTTTTCGCTACTTCAAAGCACCACCTTTGAATTTTCTCTATTTCATTGCAAAGTTGGCGTGCAGTTAAACTATGTCCTGTTGGTTGCCCATGAAATATCTTGTTACGAAAGCTATTTATGCCGTCAAGGTCTGCTTTTAACAAATCATAGGATGATCCAATTATGTCTTTGTAAGTTTTTGGATACAAACGATTAAATTTGTCTATAAAATCGTTGAAGTATAGATTATTATTTGAAGCAATGGTTTGAATGATAGATGGCACATCTTTTTTCTCAAATATGGGATATTGATAAATCAGGTATGAGAAAATCCGCCTAACTTGTCGCTCACTCTTTACCCAAGCAATTACAAAGGCATCAGTTCGCCCTGTCGTGTAGGGTGAATTCACCAATATTTCGACAGTTCTAAATTCATTGTAGATGCTGTTAGGAAATTGCTTATTGTGAGACATGAAAACACAGCCTTATTTAAGCTTAGTATTGATGGTCGTTTGACCTTGTTCAAAATATTGGCCGGCTGTGCTCATTAATACTCCAATCCATTCGTCAACCCATTTAACCTTTGCAAGTTCAGGATTAGAGTTGGTGTAATCGGTACATTCTTTTAGCAAGGTGCTATTTTCTGGCAGAAATATGAACGGATATGCGCTGTCGGCTAAACCATAATCCCATACTTCAAGCGTTAATTCCCAACCTTTGATCGCTTCGTCAAACATGTTTTTTTCTGTGTTCAATGATGATGGCCACGAGCCATTCAAGAGAGAGTAGGCACTTTTCACTTCTGCGAGTTGATTTCTGTAATCGTCATTGGATACGCCCTGTTCTGTCATAACGTTTAGTTTTTCTGCTTCTATTAAAAAGTTGTTGAGATTTGATCTGAACTCTGCTGAAATTCCGCTACCACGAAGAAGGAGGAAGCCAATTACACAAATAACGGCAAGAAGCAACGCGCCACCTATACCCGCAAAGGCAAAAATAACTTTCTTATCAATTGTGAAAGCGTTTTGTTGTTTGTTAACGGGGGATTGCGCTTGAGGCGAGTTGATAAACTCAGGCCTGTATTGTGATTGGGGTCGTTCAACTTGAGACGATATAATTTTCTTGCTTGTTTCAGCAAAAAATCCTCTGGCGCTGTATTCTGGATGACTTGTGATTTTCCAAAAAACGAAATCAATGGGCCAGAATTCAAAACCTTTGATGGCGATGAACCGTTCTGAACCTCTTAATACCCAAGAACCGCCAAATTCATGACGCATTATTTCTCCTAGATAAGTCCCCCAAATATTGGCTGTTCTGGAAATAGCAAGATTTGTTTTTTCGTCTTTCATTCGACTAGATAGGTTTTGATAAGCCTGAGACAATAGGTCATCCAATTTACCTATGCTTCGCTCTGATATGTCTAAATCCTGCCCAAACTTTTCTTTGGCTAATTTAATCGCATAATCGGTGGTTGCTTTCATTTCATCTTTGACATTAGTCATGATGTCTCCATGTGACATTAATTTATACCGTAAGAAGATGGCTAATTAGGAACAGACAGTGGCGTCTCCGTATACCATCCTAACTTATTTGGGATGGTATACCGCCAAAGTCGGAAACTTTATAACCTCTTACTCTTTTCCATTGTACTCCCGAAAACTCCTATCCAACTTCCTCACGGTATGTTTTTGTCATCTTGTTAAGTTCAGGAGTTCCGATTTTTTACTCATACCTCACAACAATCCCTCGCTCACCAGCAACTCCGCATTATAGATCGAGCCGCCTGCCGCGCCGCGGATGGTGTTGTGTGATAGGACGACAAACTTCAGATCCAAGATCGGATCGCGCCTGACCCTGCCGACGACGGTCGTCATCCCTTTGCCTGCCAGGCGGTCGAGGCGCGGTTGTGGACGATCCGCTTCTTCGCGGACTTGAATCACGGGTCGCGGACTCGACGGCAACTCGCGCGCGGCTGAGGCGGCGGAGAAATCTCGCAGGATCGCCTCCGCAGTTTGAGGGTCGGTGGGACGCGTCAACTCCACGCTGGCGCAGACGAGGTGACCATCCGTCACTGCTACGCGGGTGGTATGCGCGCTGAATCGGATATCCGCCAGATCAATTTTGTCTTTGTTGAATTTGCCAAGCATCTTGCGCGGCTCCCATTCCACTTTTTCCTCTTCGCCTTTGATGTTGGGAATCACATTGTCCGCGATGTCGAGCGAGGCGACGCCAGGATAGCCCGCGCCCGAAAGCGCCTGCAACGAGACCGCGAAAACTTTTTTCACGCCGAACGCATCGTCGAGGGCTTTGAGCGCGATGGTTAACCCCGTGCTCGTGCAATTCGGATTCGTGATGATGCAACCGCTATAGTTTTTGTTCTTGCGTTGTTGTGTGACGAGATGGATGTGATCCGCGTTGATCTCGGGGAGGAGCAGTGGCACATCGTCGTCACGGCGATAGGACGATGCGTTGGAACACACCGCCATGCCCGCGCGCGCGAACTGCGGTTCGAGGTCTTTGGCGATCTCGTTGTGCAACGCGGAGAAAACAATTTTTGCCTGCGCCGATTCGACTGTGGCTGGCACGACGATCATGTCTTTGGCATAGTCGGGCATCGGTTCGTTCAAGATCCAGCGCGTGGCTTGCGAATATTTTTGCCCGACCGATTTATCGGACGCGGCAAGCGCGACGACTTTGAACCAGGGGTGATTGTCTAATAACGAAATAAATCTTTGACCAACTGAACCTGTTGCGCCGAGGACGGCTACGGGGATGGGGGAGGGCATGGGAGGGAGTCCTTTTGAGGTGTGAGATAGAGATATGGGATACGGGATATGAGATATGAGATATGAGATATGGGATACGGGTTACTTACTTCGTACTTCATATTGCCTATTTGCCTATTTGCTCATTTGCCTTCTTGTCGACTTGTTAACGATCAACCCATGCAACGCTTTCACCGCATGTTCCGTATCGCGCGCGTCAACGACGAGACTGATCGAAACTTCCGACGAGCCTTGCGCGATGGCGAGCACGTTGACGTCCTCCTCGCCGAGTCGGCTGAACACCTGTCCCGCCACGCCGGGCGTATGGAGCATTCCCGCGCCGACGACGGTGATGATGGAAACCTCATCGGTAGACCAGACACGGTCAATGTCATTGTCTTCGATCTCGCGCGCAAACGTCCCTTCGAGCGCCGAGACAACCGACGACGCGGCTTCGGCAGGCAAAGCAAAACAAATGGATTGCTCCGACGAGGCTTGCGTGATCAACGGCACACTCGTGCCAGTGGACGCCACCGCGCCGAACGCGCGCGCCGCCACGCCAGGCACGCCCAACATACCGCGCCCTTCGATGGTCACCAATCGTTGTTTGCGGATCGCGGTCACCGCTTTGATGACGCGCCCATTCTTTTTTCCATTCGACGTTAATCGCGTGCCCGCATGAGTCGGGTTGAACGTGTTGCAAATCCGCAGTCCAATGCCCGCCTCCACCACAGGTCGAATCGTTTTCGGGTGCAACACTTTCGCGCCGTAATACGCGAGTTCCGCAATTTCGCCATAACTAATTTCAGCCAACGTCTGCGCCTCTTTCACAATACGCGGGTCGGTCGTCATCACGCCGTCCACGTCGGTCCAGATCCACACCTCATCGGCGGGCAAGGCTTTGCCGATGATCGCGGCGGAATAATCGCTCCCTCCGCGCCCCAACGTGGTGACGATTCCATCGGGTGTCGCGCCGATGAACCCCGTTGTGATCGGCACAATGCCCGCATCGAGGATTGGATTCAACGCCGCGCGCGTCTTCTCTGTCGTGACTTTGAAATCGGGATTCGCGTTCTGGAAGTGAGCGTTCGTGACGACAAATTCGGCTGATTCAATCCATTCGGCTTTTATCCCCGCCTCGTTCGCCACCGCCGCCAGCAAGCGGACGCTCATCCGCTCGCCCAGCGACGCCACCGCATCCAACGCGCGCGGGCTGGCTTCGCCGATCACGGCGATCGCGTTGCATAAATCGATAAGCGCGAGAATCAGAGAGTTGATTTCGATTTTTGTTTGCTCGCGGAGTGTTTCATCCTTGACGAGCGAATCAAGCGCGGAGAAGTGTTTTTGCCGAAGCGTGGATTCGGCCTCCGCAAGCGAATCAAGCTTCCCCTGCGCGGCGAGCGAAGCCGATTGGAGCAGAAGGTCGGTCACGCCGGACATCGCCGAGGTCACGACCACGACGCGCGCCCAATCCTTCTTCGCATTGCAAATGATCTGCGCCGCGCTGACGAGCGCATCCGCAGAACCGACGGACGTCCCGCCGAATTTCATCACGAGTGTTTTGCTTGACATACTCTTCTCCTTGAACTTAAGACCTGACAGGTCTTCTAAGCGTATTGGTCTATCCTGAGGCTTGCGCGGACAAAGATCACTGACGAGCGAACTTTTGCGGAGACCTGTCAGGTCTATGTTTCGAGATAAAAAAACGCCCCACGTTTCCGTGAGGCGTTGCGCATTTCGAGATAACTTTTGTGCGAGTTACTTCATCCATCCAAGCGCAAATTCCTCACGGAGAGTTCCTGAGGTAGTAGTAGTCATGGTGGTGAAGCAAGCGTGTTGCATGTTGGGCGGTATTCTATGCGAGGCATGAGATTGAGTCAAGTGACGAATTTCGAATTCGCCATCTACTTGAGCGCCTGGTCAATGTCCCAAAGAATATCTTCGATATCTTCGAGACCGATCGACAGGCGGATAAAATCGGGGCTAACGCCGGCGGCGAGCTGTTCTTCTGCCGAAAGTTGCGAGTGGGTGGTGCTGGCGGGATGGATCGCCATGGATTTCGCGTCTCCCAAATTGGCGACGTGGCTGAGCAGTTGCAACTTGTCGATGAAACGCGCGCCCGCTTCTTTGCCGCCGTGAATGCCGAAGCCGAGCATGGCGCCCGAGCCTATGGGGAGATATTTTTTTGCCTTTTGATGATCGGGATGCTTTGGTAAACCTGAATAGGTGACCCACTTAACTTTTGGATGATCCTCTAAAAATTCCGCTACGCGTTGCGCGTTTTTACAGTGTTGTTCCAAGCGCAGGGAGAGGGTCTCCAATCCTTGCAGGAACCACCAGGAAGCGATGGGCTGTTGACACGCGCCGAAATCGCGCAGGATGCCCGCGCGGGCTTTGGAGATGAAGGCGGCGGGACCGAAGTCGTCGGCGTAGACTACATGATGATAGGAAGGATCGGGTTCGGTAAAGTTTTTGAAGCGCCCGCTTTTTTTCCAATCGAAATTTCCCTTGTCCACGATCGCGCCGCCGATGGCTGTGCCATGCCCGCCGATGAATTTGGTGGTGGAGTGGGTGACGATGTCTGCGCCCCATTCGAACGGGCGGCATAAATACGGCGTGGCAAAGGTGTTGTCGATCATCAAGGGAATGGCAAACTCGCGCGCGATGGCGGCGGCTTCTTCAAACGGAAAGATATTGACGAGCGGGTTGGAAATGGTCTCGCCGTAAATAATTTTGGTGTTGGGTTGAATGGCGCGCCGAAAATTTTCGGGGTCGCTGGGGTCAACCAACGTGACCTGGATGCCCAATTTGGGAAATGTATATTTGAACTGTGTGACCGTCCCGCCGTATAAAGTGGACGGCGCGACGATATGGTCGCCCGCTTCGCAAATGGTCAAAATGGCGGTGGCTTGCGCGGCATGGCCCGAACTGGTCTCCACGGCGCCGATGCCGCCCTCTAAACTGGCAATCCGTTCTTCAAACACGCTCGTGGTCGGGTTGGAGATGCGCGTGTAAATGTGACCCGCTTCTTGCAAGGCGAACAACCGCGCGGCGCGTTCCGTGCTTTGCAGATCGTACGCGGCGGTCTGATAGATCGGAACGGCGCGGCTGCCGGTCGCCGGGTCGGCTTCGTAGCCCGCGTGTAACTGCCGTGTGGAAAAACCGAATGTGCGAATATTCTTCATTGCGTTATGTTCCGTACTATCGCTCCACGTCAAACGCCGTGTTTTGATAGACGTAATAGTTCAGCCAGTTTGAATACAACAAATTGGCATGACCGCGCCAGCGCACGTTTGGAACTTGAGACGGGTCGTCATTGGGGTAATAATTTTTAGGGACGTGGATCGGCAAACCCTTGTTCACATCGCGGTCATACTCGCCTTTCAATGTGAGCGGATCGTATTCCGAGTGACCTGTTACGAAGATGTGCTTTCCATCCTTCGAGCCGACGATGTACACCCCCGCCTCCTCCGACTGCGCCAAAATTTGGATCTCGCTCACTTGGGCAATATCTTCGCTGCGGATTTCCGTGTGGCGCGAATGCGGCGCGAGGAAAAGATCGTCGAATCCGCGCAATAAACTTTCATTGGGCGCCAAGACGCGATGCTCGAACACGCCGAACATTTTGCGCGGCAAATCATATTTCGGAATCCCATAGCGGTGATAGAGCGCGGCTTGCGCTCCCCAGCAGATGTAAAAGTTGGATTCGACGTTTGTCTCCGCCCAATCTAAAATTTGGGTGAGTTCATCCCAATAATCCACATCTTCAAACGGCATTTGTTCGATCGGCGCGCCGGTGATGATCAACCCGTCAAACTCTTCGTTTTTTATTTCCTCAAACGTTACGTAGTGATTAAGCAGATGCTCGGCGTCCGTGTTTTTCGACTCATGCGTGGCGGTGTGCAGTAAAGTGATCTCCACTTGCAACGCGGAGTTGGACAACAGCCGCAGTAACTGAGTTTCCGTCGCGATCTTGGTCGGCATCAGGTTCAGGATCGCCACGCGCAAGGCGCGGATATCCTGGCGGAGCGCGCGGTCCTCGTCCATGATGAACACGTTTTCATGTTCCAGCGTGGCGCGGGCGGGAAGGGTGGCGGGAATTTTTACAGGCATGGGAAAAGAAAGGATGAATTCAGAAGGATGAAGGATGAAAATTCATCCTTCCTATTTCATCCTTCATCCTTTCTTAGTTGAGCGCTTGCTCCAAATCCCACAAGATATCGTCAATATCTTCGAGACCTACACTCAAGCGCACGAAGTCGGGTTTCACGCCCGCGCCGAGTTGTTGTTCCTCATTCAGTTGGCTGTGGGTGGTCGAGGCGGGGTGGATGGCGAGACTGCGCGCATCGCCCACATTGGCAAGATGGCTGAACAATTGCAGGCTGTCAATGAACTTTCTGCCCGCTTCCAAACCGCCCTGGATGCCGAAGCCCAAAATCGCGCCGGCGCCCTTCGGTAAATATTTTTTCGCGCGCGCATAATCGGGATGGCTCTTGAGTCCGGGGTAGGTGACCCACGAGACCTTGGGATGCTTCTCCAAATATTCGGCAACGGCTTGCGCGTTCTGCACGTGACGCTCCATGCGCAAACTGAGCGTTTCGAGTCCTTGAATGGTCTGCCATGCATTGAACGGAGCCTGGCACGCGCCAATGTCGCGCAGCACATGCACCCGCGCTTTGATGGCGAACGGAGGCAAGCCCGCGCCCGTTAAACTGGAATACACCAAGCCGTGATAGGAAGGATCGGGCGTGTTGAAGTTTTCAAACTTGCCGTTGCTCCAGTCATAGTTGCCGCCGTCCACGATGACGCCGCCGATGGTGGTCCCGTTGCCAGTGATGAACTTGGTGGTGGAGTGGGTAACGATGTGCGCGCCCCACTCAAACGGACGGAAGAGATACGGTGTGGCAAAGGTGTTGTCGATCAGCAGTACGAGGTGATGTTTTTTGGCAATTTCAGCAACTTCTTCAAACGGGAAGACGGCAATATCGGGATTCCCCAACGTTTCGCCGTAGATCACTTTGGTGTTCGGCTTGATCGCCGCCTCGAAATTCTTCGGGTCGGTTGGGTCCACGAACGTGACTTCGATTCCCAGCTTCGGCAGGGTATACGCAAACTGGTTGTATGTGCCGCCATACAAGTGCGATGAAGAAACGATATGGTCGCCAGCGCTCAGCAAAGTGAAAATAGCTTGCGCTTGCGCCGCATGACCCGAACTTGCGGCAAGAGCCGCCACGCCGCCTTCGAGCGAAGCGATACGCTGTTCCAGCACGTCGGTGGTTGGGTTCATCAAGCGGGTGTAGATGTTCCCCAACTCCTTGAGCGCGAACAGATTCGCGGCGTGTTCGGTGTTCTTGAACTGATAGCTTGTTGTCTGGTACAACGGCACGGCGCGGCTCCCGGTGGTTGGGTCGGGCGAATACCCGGCGTGCAACTGACGCGTGCTAAAACCATATTGACGTTCGACGACTGTGGACATGAAACTCTCCTTGAGTATGATTTATCCGCCCATCAGGAGAAGTTTAAAAAATTTACCTCTCCTGAAAGCACAAGAAGAGGCATCATTGACGATTCCGTCCTCTCATCTTCCAGATGTGAATGGCCGTTGCCATTCATATTTGCCGAATTTGGCACCATAACTTTTGGTTTGGTTGCCGAAGCATCAAAGGGTCGGTCCCTCCGCTTCTCTGGATAAGAGCGAATATTTAATTGCGCGTGTTATATCACGGTGAATCGAAATGTGTCAAGAGTTAAATGTGTTTTAGTCATGGGTTTCCCAGGAAAGCGCGCGACGTGTTCCAACGAATGACACGGATCGTGGCTTTGCAATAGACATAAAAGAGAACGTTTACACACTGGTTCGCCATATCCGAGCGTTCCGTCCTTGAAAACGCCATAGTTGAGTGCGGTATAATCCCAACCGCAATGGCTCGAAGAAAATCCCCCGAAGATTTATCTGTTGAAGAATTACGCCGTTTGTTGATCGAGAAACGGCGCGGCGCGCGGCGTGAACGGCTGGAGCATTTTAAAAGAACAGGCAGGGTCGTTGCGGTGGAACCGGACGCGCTCGAGTCGTCTGCTCCGGTGGTGGAGACGCTTGAGGAAACCGGCGACCAGCCTCAAGTTCCGGAGTCGAAGCGGCGGCGTGCCATGGACCGAGTCCTGTTGGCGGTGGAAGTCCTCGCGGTGGTGGGACTCGTCGGAGTCCTCATCAGCGGGTTCGGGGTCTTGCGCGATCTCAATGAAGAAGTCGCATCGGCGTTCGTGCAGGTGGAGTTGACGCCGACGCCGTTGGTGATGGCGGTGGTGCTTCCGTCGGGACATGTGCCGCCCGACGCGCAGGGAAACACGCGCCCGAACGTGGAGGAGATCCCCGAACATCTGCGACCGATGGTGCAGTCGCTGGAAAATTTGCCGATCCCCACATCCGCGCCTGATCAGGCGATCCGTTTGCAGATCCCCGCGTTGAGCGTGGACGCGCCGATCGTGCAGGGCGATGGTTGGGAGCAACTCAAAAAAGGAGTTGGGCAAAATCTCGCATCGGCGAACCCGGGCGATAATGGGAATGTGATCCTTTCGGCGCACAACGATGTGTACGGCGAGTTGTTCCGCTATCTGGATAAACTTGTGCCCGGCGATCAGATCATCATTTATACTCAACAGCGGCAGTATGTGTATGTGGTGGACCGCACGGCGGTCGTGGAGCCGACGGCGGTGGAAGTGATGGCAAGCACAGGAAGCCCAACCGTGACGTTGATCTCGTGTTATCCGTATTTGGTTAATGATGAGCGGATTGTTGTGTTTGGAAGGTTACAGAATTAATTGTTGATGTGCTGGTCGAGTAGCCCCGTGTAAGTCGGGGCGTATCGAGACCAGATTGTCAGTAAGCAAAACAATTTTCAAAACAAGAATTTGTGGTCTCGGTACGCCCTTCGCAACTAACGCTCAGGGCTACTCGACCACCGTATGAAATAAAAAGGAGTACATCAAATGGCAAAAAATAAAAGACCGATCGTAAACATGGCATCTTCGCAAAAGACCGTCGAGTTTAACCCCGACTACACTCACGTCAAAAAAGATCTGGCGCGTATCGGAACCCTCGCGGGGTTTTTCGTCGTCGTGTTGATCGTGTTGTCGTTCTTTCTCAAATAAATTTTTGCCACTGATTTCACGGATTTTTACAGAAATTTAAAATCCGTGTGAATTCGTGAAATCCGTGACTAAAGAGGTTTTATGTCGCGCATGTTTGTCCCCGGTCCCGTTGACGTTGCCGATGAAGTTTTGCAAGCGCAAGCCGCGCCGATGCTTCCACACCGAAGCAAAGAGTTCGAAGCCATCTTTCGCCGCGCTTCGGAAAAATCGCAAGGACTTTTTTATACCAAGTATCGCGTCTTCCTCAGCGCCTCGTCTGGGACGGGTTTGCAGGAAGCTGCGATTCGCAACTTTGTAAACAAGCGCGTCCTTTCCATCGTCAACGGCGCGTTTGCCGATCGTTGGTACGAAGTCGCCGTGTCAAACGGAAAGGATGTCGAGAAACTTTCTTTCGACTGGGACAAACCCGCTTCGCCCGACCTTGTGGCTGATTCAGTCAAACGCGGCGGATTCGAAGCCCTGACCGTCGTCCACAACGAGACGTCTACCGGGTTGCAGAATCCCGTGAAAGAGATTGCGGAGGCTGTCCGCGCGGTTTCGCCAGAGACGTTGATCCTCGTGGACGCGGTTTCATCCCTCGGCGGCGCAAAGATCGAAATGGATGCGTGGGGACTCGACATGGTTCTCACCTCGTCGCAAAAATGCCTCGCGCTTCCACCGGGACTCGCGCTTGGAGCCGTCTCAGACCGCGCCATGGAAAAAGCCAAGTCGGTCGAGAATCGCGGCTGGTACTTTGACCTCGTCCGCATGGAGAAGCATCGCGTGAAAGATTCCTCTCCCGCCACCCCGGCGATGTCGCTCATCTTCGCGCTCGATTTCCAACTGGATCGAATCTTCGCCGAAGGACTTGATAATCGCTTCGCGCGTCACTCCGCCATGGCAAAACGAGTCCAAGATTGGGCGGACGCGCACGACCTCTCGATGTACGCGCCCGAAGGCTATCGCTCGCAAACGGTGACGACGATCAAGAACGAGCGCGGCATCAACGTCTCTGAATTGAACGCCTTCCTCAAACAGCGCGAGATGCGCATCGCGGGCGGATACGGTCCGATCAAGGAATCCACCTTCCGCATCGCGCACATGGGCGAGATCCAAATGGAAGACATCGAGAAACTGCTTGTGGCGATGGAAGAGTACTTGAAGAAAAGTTGAAAGTTGCAGGTTGGAAAGTTGAAAGTTGAGAGTCTGGCAGATTTTGATTTCTTGCCCAGACTCTTTTTTATTTATAATCAGGCAACATGGATTCGAAACCTGTGACCTTTGACCTGCAACTTGAAACAATGATCTATGGCGGCGACGCGATGGGACGCCTGCCCGACGGTCGCGCGGTCTTTGTCCCGTTTGGGTTGGCGGGAGAAAAAGTCCGCGCGAGGTTGACGGAGGAGAAGAAAAATTTTGCGCGCGGGCAAATTCTCCAAATTCTCGAACCCTCAAAAGATAGAATTCAGCCCAGATGCAAACATTTCTTTTCTCCTCTCGCGCTGAGCGGAGCGCTAGCGGAGACGAAGCGGGGAGAGGGGACAGGGGTGAGGGCTTGCGGAGGATGCCATTACCAGCACCTTCCCTACGAAAAACAACTTGAGATAAAAAACGAAATTCTGATTGACCAACTCAAGCGCATCGGCAAGATCGAAAACCCGCCCGTTCAGCCGATGATTGCGTGTCCCACTCCATGGAATTATCGCAATCACATGCAGTTCTCGCTGGATGAACACGGCAAACTTGGTTTTCAAGCGCCCAACTCAAACAAGATAATTCCTATCGCTGAATGTCACCTTCCCGAACCAAGCATCAACGATTTCTGGCATCAACTTGAATTCGAGCCTGAAACAGACATCGAGCGAGTCTCTCTTCGCGCGGGAAACGATGATGACTTGATGCTCGTCCTCGAATCGGATTCTCCTGAGCCGCCTGAACTCGAGATCGAAGCGGGGATTTCCATCGCGCACGTGTACGAAGAAAACTCCGTTGTCATCGCGGGGAATGACCACATCCTCATCCGCGTGCTTGACCGCGATTTCAAAGTCTCCGCCGCGTCGTTCTTTCAAGTGAACACGGTCATGGCAGGGAAGATGGTCGAACACTTAATTACCCAATTACCAATTACGAATTCATCTACTTTACTCGACCTCTACTGCGGCGTCGGTCTCTTCAGCGCATTCTTCGCTCCCAAATGCGGACGCGTGATCGGCGTGGAAGCCTCCTCATCTGCTTGCGAAGACTTCACGGTGAATCTCGACGAGTTCGATAACGTGGAGTTGTACGAAGGCGCTGCGGAGGAAATTTTACCGAGCCTCGTGGGGCGGATTGGTAATCCGCCCGATTACGTGATTGTTGATCCTCCCCGCGCGGGCATCGAACGTCACGCGCTGGACGCCATCGTCCAATTGAAGCCGCAGAAAATTGCGTATGTTTCCTGCGACCCGTCCACGCTGGCGCGGGATGCGGCGAGGTTGATCCAGGGCGGATATACGTTGAAAGAGGTGACTCCCTTCGACCTGTTCCCGCAGACGTATCACATCGAATCCATTTCGTTGTTTGACCTCTTGCATATGTGACTCTTGCTCTGCCACAGAGTCCACAGAGACTTTTGAGAAAGGCTTTTTTTCTCTGTGTTCTCCCCTGGCGCCGCCCGCCAGGGCAGGTGTGTGGCGAAAAGGACTTTCGCAAGAGGTCTATTTGAAAAAAGAAGAGCGACCCGATTGGGTCGCTCTTGTGATTTACGCCTTCTTATCTTGATCCGTCTTGTTCGTCATACTCTTGCGGATATCAGAACGGAGTTGCTCCGCTTCCTCCGAGCGTTTGCCTTGCGCTTCATTCGAGAGCGCGCCGAAGCGGTCCGAGAGGAGCATGGCGAGCAGGGCTTCCATGATATTGCCCGAGCCGCTCTCTTTATCCGCGCCGACAACCACGCGTGGGACCACATCCACTTTGGATTGTTGGATGGCTTCGGCAAAACGATTCAGCACAGTTTGCGTCACCTGGAACTGCGGCCCGCCATACGCGCGGACTTGTTCCTCGGTGGCTAACGCCTGCGCGATACCGATACGCGCTACCTTCTCGGCTTCCGCTTCTGCCAGCGCGCGGATTTGCGACGCCTGCTGGATCGAGCGTTGATATTCGGCTTTACCCTGATTCGACTGGATCTCGATGTTGAGTTCAGCCTGCGTCATGTTCGTTTGCATCTCGGCGCGGGCTTCGGCTTCGCGGAGTTCGCGTTCTTTCACCGCGGCTTTTTCCTGTCGGTCATACGTTTCAATTTGTTCCGCCGCGATCTGCCGCGAGCGCAACTGCGTGAGGATCGTTTCGATCTGCGTGTCGTTCTCAGGTGACGACGGCGTGCCGATCAACACTTCTTCCAACTCAAGATTGTAGTGCCTGAACTTTTCTTTCATCTCTTCGCTGGCAATGCGTTGAATGTCACTGCGTTCTTGCAGTAGCTGAATCAATGTGCGCGTCTGACCGATGTTCTTGAAATATGCCGCCACCATGGGGTCGAGCGTCTGCTCGACGAGACGTTTGATATCGCCGAAGCGTTGCACGACCAGCGGGGCTTTCTGATAGTCAATGTGTACGACTACCGACAAAGGTAGCGACGGCTCGAACGCGTCCTTTGTGATGAGCGAAACTTCGCTGAGGTTCTCATCGAACTTGTGCGCGCCTGTCTGGTTGCGGATCCATTTGAGAATGAAGTTGGTGGTCGGCACGGGAACCACGTTGCCCGCGTAGGTGTTGAACGCATACTTGCCGGGGAGCAGCGCTTCCTCCCACACGCCGCGTTGACCTCGCGCCACCAACTCGCCGTGACGATATTCCTTGCCCGAAAGGTCTTCGCCTGTCGCGCCTGTATACGAAACGACCACGCCGACACTGCCCACATCAATGATCGTCTTTTTGATCATTTCCACAGTGGCAAACAAGCGGTTGACGTAATAGGTGCCTTCCACCAACACTTGCAGTTGACGCCCGCGGAAGCCGCCCGCTTTCAAAAACTTATCGGGGTCTTGAAATTTATTGTGATACGTCGCGTCATTTTTCGGGTCGTCGCCGACCACGGGAGCGATGATCTCGCCCTGCGCCAGCGACGGTCCATCGTGGACGGTGGCAATGCCGATCTTGTCATCGGTGTCTTTGATAATGACCGGCACAAACCCGCCGCGTTCGGCGATCACTTGCGCCATGCCTTGAATCACTCCCATTTCTTCACGCGATAACGGCATCGAGTACACGCGCTCATCCGTCAGCACGATGAACTGCACGAGATTGATGGCAAACGTCCCTTCGCGTAAGACGCGGCGTTGCGGTCCGCGTTGACCGCCGTTCTTGAAAAAAGATTCCACGTCTTGAAAATCGAAAGCGGTCTCATTGGTCGCGAGCGCCTGCGTTGGTTCGAGCAGTTTGCCGTCGCGCGCAAAGATATAGCCCATCTTTCCCTGCGGAATGGTCACCAATGGAACCAGCCTCACCACATATTGGATCGGCATCAGGTAATGCAGACCGCCGCGCAAGACCTTCGGTTGAAAGCCTGCTTCGCCGTTGAGCGCGATGAACCCGCTTTTCACCGAGCCTTTGAAACCGAATCGCTTTTCTACGATACCGATGCGCGTGTTGGGGATGAATCGGATTCCCAAAAGCAGGAAGAGAACTACGAAGCCCATCAATCCCGCGCCTACTAAAAGCAAACCTGTCATTTTGACCTCCTTTGGTCACAACTGTATCTACGCAATCACCGCCCCGCAGGTTTCGTTTAGAACCTTGCCGAAAAACATGCGAGGCGTTAGTTCATCCAGCAGTTCAACTGCCGGATGAACTTTGGGTATTTTCGCTAATCTTCCGCGATCACGATCACTTTATCCTCGGATGAAAAGACAACCGCTTCAGACTTCTTTGGGTTTGTGTGCACGCCGTACGCCTTACCCGCCATTTTGGCTTCGCCGACAAGCCGGTAGCCGAGCGCAGTTTCCCCGCGCCTTCGCGCCGCCTCGACCACCGTATAAAAGTTGACCGCTTCGCCGAGAGTCACATAATCGCTGATGGGTTTGAGATAGATCTCCGCGCCTTCGGGGTCGAAGATGTCGGTGAACACATGGAACAGTTCGCCGTTCTCTGAAAGTTGCGACATCATCAAACTGACAAGATGTTCACTGACGATGAAATCGTCCACTTGTGTGGCTTCGGCGAGTTCGCGGTTGCGCAGGTCGAGCATCTCGCTGACGATGGAGAACGGCGTTTCGTCTTTCTCAGCCATGTCGCGCAGATGCAGTAATGTGACGAGCGTCTTCGCGTCCGCTTCTTGCGGCTCCATGGTGCTGTACGCCAGAACAATGACGTGATCGTATTCTTCCACGCCGAGTTTGTTGAGCAGATCGCGGTCGGTGGTTTCACCTTCCATCACCACGAGTTTTTGATTCTTCAACTTGCCGCCTTGCGCGCGGATTTGTTTTTCGATGTTGTAAATATCCGCCACGACGGTCACCTGCGAACCTTTCGGCACATAGTGATCGAGTTCATGCACGATGGTCGTGCCGCTTCGGTTCCAGCCAAGGATAAGACATTTTTCAGGCTTGGGTTTTAGCGGTTGTCGGCTCGAGTGGATGAGCGCGTTGTTGATCTGAGCCAAGCCTGATGTGGGAGAGACGCGGATCGTGTCGTCATCTGCCGAGAGGGCGAAGATCTGATCATCTTTTTCGATTCGCGAATCCATAGGCGGGCTGAGAAGGATCGTTCCATTCGTTTTACGCAAACCCATCACACATGAATCTTCAAAGGCGAGCAACGCCTCGCCAAAGGTTTTCCCCGTCAGCGCGGGTTCATTTCTAAAATAAATTTCATCGCCGCCGAAGTTCATCAGTTCGGTGTACACCATCGAAAGCCCCGATTGGCGCGAGGTTTGCGCCACGACTCGCGCAATGAGATCGCCGGTGAGGATGGCTTGCACTTTGTCTTTTTCGCCGACGAGTTTCAACACTGCCATGTTCTTCGCATGGCGGATCTGCGTGATGATGTGATACGGCGCGGCGCGGCGAGCGGGATTGTTGGTGATCGCCAGCGCGGTTTTGATCACGTCGGTATCGGGGTCTTCATTTTCGGGCGGCAGGATGATGATGGCTTTCGCATCATGCGGGCTTGTGATCTCAAGATCGTTCGGGTCTATCGGGCTACCGTTGCGGCAGATGATGCGCGTCTTCCCTTTGACTTCAACACGCTCGCGGATCTCATCTTCCATTTCCACTTTGTCTTTATCTGCCATGACCACGATGCGCGCGTTCGGTTGATTTTCATTTGCCGCCATCAACTCGTTCAACACCGTAAAGACCTGCGCCGACCAACCCAGCACGAGGGTGTGATTCGATTCTAAAACTTGCGACCGTCCCTTTCGCAGGCGTTCCATTTGCCCCTCGATGGCGTTGTTCAACACGCCGATCAACGCGCTGACGATGAAGATGCCGCCCAGCGTGACGAGCAACATGACAAGGCGATAGCCTGTGCCTGTGTCGCCGCCCATCGTGCCCGAATCCAGCGTGCGCATTAAACTTTCCCATGCCGCTTCTATAAATGGGATGCGTTCAGTCTGCCCTTCCTGCACGAACCCCGCGATCGAAATGATCGCGCCAGCCACCAGCACCACCGCCAGCGACAACACGAACAACATGCCGATCATGGCGGGCGTGCCGCGCGACATCTGGTTATCGAACCAATATTTGAACTTTTGACGGAACGTGGGTTTCATGAATCCTCCGCAATGAAATGATGGGGGCGATTATAAAACCAATTTGCAATTGCATCTCCCCCTGATGGCGGATTTACTTTATTATCCCGTTGCCTGAGAACACTTCTGAGAGGCTCGGGCCCTTTTGTTGTCGAATCACGGCATCATTGCTTTTAGGATGGGGTCTAGGTTCTGTCGGGAGATTCTCTTTTTGAATGGATTTTCCTAATGTATTTATGATTTTCAGAATTCTCTTGGCAGTTTATCAGCTACTTATAATCGTCTTTTGAAGATTCTTTTGTTCAACATTCCGAACAGAGTACCTTTTCCTGAAACTATGTTCCGACAAGTTTTTTCAATGGTTTGCATGATTGCTTCAAGCCTAAGATTTATTGGATCTTCGGTCTCTATACCTTCCCAAAAGATTGCCTCATATTTTTCAACTTGAGCTAAATGCTTTTCATATTGTTCATCTGTTCTGAAATGATTCCTAGGCCAAAGTTGAGCGAGCCTGCGGGCGGCAATAAATATTTCATGCACTAATTTTTGTAAATCATCGAAAGGCTCCGCTTCTTTTACGCCTATTTGAGCCATAAATCGGTAACGTATGGAGTATAGCCTGTTAAAAACCTCCTGATGCTCAGCATATCTCTTGTACACGATACTTGCATTTTTTCTAGAATCAAACTGTGCATCTGTTTCGTTAGAATCGCGCTCAATATCTGCAGTTTCACTGTTAAAGCTGAATATGCTTCGCATATGAATAATTGCATCTCTCGCCTCATAGAACAAAGCTAGTGTCTCTTCTGCTAATTCTATTTCCCGCCTTCCCTTTAGTTCGCGTCGCCAAGAATCGATGCCGTATATTGCTAACCATACTCCCAGTAGAATTGAAAGATTTTTTATGGTTTCGAATAAATTGTCAAACATTTCTCCTCCGTATCCTAATCATCCTTGCATCCTCTCCCATTCACCTAGTTTGGCATCCATTTCCCTCTGCACGCGCTCGTACTCTGTTCCCAGCGTGGCGGCTTCGGCGGGTTTCACGAAGGGACTCTCCAACTGCGCGCCAAGATTCGCCAGCGTCGCTTCTAGTTCGGCGATGGCGTTTTCCAATTCTTGCAACTGCGCTATCTTTCGTCTTTCCTCTTTCGTTTCTTTATTCTTTGCATTCTTCACATTTCGAGAATTTGAGAATTGGAGATTGGAGACTGGAGATTGGAAACTGGTTAGCCGCGCCGCTTGTTTCTCGCGTTCTTCTTTCATTTGCGAATACGTGCCGTTGAACACGCGCAAGACCTCCGAGGTCTGAGAGACCTCGGAGGTCTCCCCGCCGATCTCCCAGATTTGGGTGGCGAGCGCGTCCACGAGATAGCGGTCGTGAGAGACGAGCAGGATCGTGCCTTTGTACGAATCCAACACAGATTGCAAAATTTCCTGTGAGGGAATATCAAGATGATTTGTTGGCTCATCGAGCAATAACAAGTTTGTGTCTTGCAAGGCGAGTTTGGCTAGGGCTAATCGTCCGCGTTCGCCGCCTGAGAGCATGGACACAAGTTTGAACGCGTCGTCGCCAGAGAAAAGATATTTGCCGAGATAGTCGCGCGCTTGATACGGCAACATCCCTGATGCGGCGGTGATCTCATCCAACACAGTTTTCTCGGGGTCGAGTCCCTCGTGCGCCTGCGCGAAATAGCCGACGTGTAGACTCGCTCCCAGGATCGCCTCACCAGCCAGAGGGGCAAGGGAACCGAGTATCGTCTTGAGGAATGTTGATTTGCCCGCGCCGTTCGGTCCGATCAATGCGGCGCAGTCGAGTCGTCTCAATTCGATGTCGGGCGCGGCGAATAAAAATTTTTCGGGCGTTCCGTTTTCGGCGGCGTATCCCACCTTCAAATTTTTTGTGCGGATGACGAGATCGCCCGAACGATTCGTCGAACGCAGATGCAAATGCAGATCGGGCGTAACGCGCTGAGGAGGTCTCAGCGCGCGGACGCGGCGCTCGGCCTCCTCGACGCCGAACGGCGATTGCGTGGTTTCCACATCGAGTTGCGACCAATTCATGTTGACCGCTTCGATGCCTGCCTGTTCGATGGCTTGCACAACGCGCGTGAGCCGTTTGAGTTTACCTTTTGCCTGCAACGTGTTTTGCCCCGCAATATTTTTCTTGATGTATTCCATGTCTTTGAGCAGTTTTTCTTTTTCGCTTTCGAAAATTTCAAAGCGATGATTCCAGCGGATCTCGCGCTCGTTCAAATACGTTGTGTAATTGCCGCGATAATATTCCGATCCGCTGACCGCCATTTCAAGCAGAGCGTTGCAGGCGTGATCTAAAAAATAACGATCATGCGAAACGATGATCGCCGCGCCGTCCCATTGCGTGAGATAACTTTCAAGCCACTCAACAGCTTTGATGTCGAGATGGTTCGTCGGCTCATCGAGCAACAATAGATCGGGGTTCGACAACAACAATCGTGCCAGATGCGCGCGCGTGCGTTGTCCGCCTGAGAGATGATCGAGTGACATGTGAAAATCGGGTTCGTCGAATCCCAAACCAGTGAGCACTTGCTTGATGCGGATGGGATACATGTATCCGCCGCGCTCTTCGAACGTGTGTTGCACGCTTCCATATCGGACCAAAGCCTGATCGCGCGTCGTTGGGTCGGACATCTCATCTTCAAGTCTTTTCAGTTCGCCTTCCATGCGAATCAACTCGGCGAACGGCTCGAGGCACACATCCCATAACGCGCCCTGCAATTCAAAGTCCGCTTCTTGCGAGAGGTAGCCGATGCGGAGATTCTTGGCGCGCGTGATCGTCCCGTCTGAAGGTTCTTCCTGCCCGACGAGGATGCGCAACAGAGTCGTCTTGCCGATTCCGTTCGGTCCCACAATGGCAAGCCGCGCGCCTTTGGCAACCGAAAAGGTGACGCCAGAAAATAGATCTTCCGCGCCGAAGGATTTGGAGAGGGAACTTACAGTAATCAGTGACATAGTGAGCAGTGATCAGTATTGCGTATTGCGTACTTCGTAATTGTCCCCGAATTATAAAACAAGCGAGCGGACGTAGAGTCCGCTCGTGAGGATTTTTATTCTAGAACCTGTTATACCGCAACCAAGGCTTTTTCCACTTCCGCTGGGAGGTGGATAAAAACGAAGTGGCCGGTGTAATACAGGTAATCTTCCCCGCTTTCATCAATCACGCGAATCAGATCATCCTTTTCCGCTTGTTCGTCAGGGATGACTTCGTAGACTTTCCTCGTGATCAAAGACGCTTCGTAGTCTGTATTGTCAATGCAAAGGACAAATTGCTTTTTATTGTTCATAGGTCAATCCAAATATCGTTTGATCTTGATGTCTTTTCGACCGATCCCATGCGCTTCATACCAGTGAAGTTCAACATGGCGTATGTTGCCGTTTGGCAATTTGATACGGGCAAAGCCCTTGAGTTTCCTCCAACGTCCGCGCCCATGCATTTTTTGTAAATATGCAAGGTCACGAATTTTGGATCCGACAGCGATGGTTTCAATTCCCTCGATTTCGTCAACGATCTCAAATTTCACACTTGGAGTCTAGCACTTATCAGGTGACGACGCAAGTCGGATTCCGATGAGAGAGCGAGCAGCCGCCCCCCATCCAGCCTCCTCCCAATCCGACGATGAAAATTTTGTATGTGGATTCAATGTATGAATTGTCGGATTTGGAGAGGGAAGGGACGGTGATGAGGGGTGGCGATCAGTATTGTGTATTTCGCAATTGTCCCCGAATTATAAAACAAGCGAGCGAATTACAGGCTTGACACTCCTAGAGTTGGATGTATGATGAGAATACTTGGAAGGAGTAAGAATGTTAGACTCCAAAATTGAGCATGCCGCAACTGCATGGACGACAGTATCCGAAATCCTGTACTTTCCTCATACAGAAAAGGAATATCAGGAAGCTGTTCGCTTGCTTGATAACTTGATTGACGCAGTTGGGGAAAATGAAGAGCATCCGCTTGCTTCTCTGATGGAGGTTTTAGGAATTCTGATCGAGAAGTATGAAGATGAACATGTGCCAGAAATAACCGAACTTTAAAAGTTAAAGTCCCCGATCAATCATCAGGGATTTTTTGTTTCACACTCACGCATCCAGCGAAGCCATATACCTGTGATACGCCTCCGCCAAATTGCGTTCGATGTCGGCGTGGAGCGGCGTCTCCTTGAACGGATTCTTCGCCGACTCTTTGAAGATGTAATTGGCGCAGGTGTTACAGAGAAAATACCCGATCAACACCCCGCGCGGACGGTACATGAAGCCATTGATGGATAGCGCATCCTTGCCCTTGTATTTCATTGGGTCAATGGGGCGCGCCATGCAACCCGGGCAAAGGTCGTCGGTGTAGAGCCAGAACGACTTCATCGCATTGCCGAATTGAGCCTTTCCTTGAAGGTACATCATTTCGAGGATCTTTTCCGCCTCCGATTTTGAATCGTTCGCGTTGGGTCTCATGGACGTATCTCCTTTGGTGGATGTGACAGTCAATTTTAAATTGACGGTCACCTTGCGCATGATCAATACTTCTCGAAAGCTCAAGCGACAGTTCGATTTGTTTGGCAAATCGTGTCGCCTGCCGTGACTCAGACACTGTTTCTTAAGTACACGGATTTGACGGAGTACACGGTCAAACACGGATATTGAAATGGTTTTCTCCGTGACATCCGTGTTACCCGTGTCCAAAAAGACTTAAGAAACAGTCTCTCAGCGCAACTGCGTCAAGAGTCTAGTTGACCGTCACTTTGCTCATTATAAACAAAACGAGCGGACGGTTTGTCCACTCGTCAAAATACAACAAGCCACAATATAACGCCCGCGCGTTATCTCATCTTTTTCCATGACCTCTTCACAGCGAACCCACCAGCTCATCATACTTCCTGCGCGCTTCCTTGATATCCTCCCACATCAGCGCTTTGGGCGAGCCCGGTTCACGCGATTGATTTCTCAACAAATAGGAAGGGTGAAAGATCGGCATCAGCCAACGACCCTCCAAGCGAATCCATTGTCCGCGCATGGAGGTGATACCGGTCTTTCTCAAGACCGATTGACACGCCACATTCCCGGTCAACAAAATCACCAGCGGATCGATCAACCGAATGATCTCAAACACAAACGGACGGTAATACTCAACTTCCGCGTCCGTTGGCTTGCGGAAGGACTTGCCATCCGTCCCCGGCGGCAAGCGGAAGACCGAGTTGGTGATGTACACATCCCGCTCCGGGTCGAAGTTCCCGCCCTGCAGGATCTTATCGAGCAGTTGCCCTGCCGGTCCCACGAACGGCTTACCCTTGATATTCTCCTGCGGACCCGGCGCCTCGCCGATCAACAACAACTTCGCATTCGGGTTGCCGCGGCTAATGACCACATTCGTCCCCGCATTGGCAAGCGGATCGTCCTTCATACCGCGTATGGCGGATAGCGCTTCATCCAGAGAACGAAAAGAATTGGAAGAATCGAGCACAGTGGATTGCGTCATGCGCCATTTATATCATCAACTCACATTAAGCAGAACGTCCCGAGGGTTCTCGTGAACCAGGTTTGGTTTTTATCCAAACCTTCGGGACGGCGCGCAAGATCAGCCATTCACTCATCGCGCCCGAACTGCAAGGTTCACCTTGTCATACAAAACGCCGCGCAACATACCGCGCGCTCGGTACTATAATCGAACCATACCTGTCAAACAAACGCACCAAGGAGATTGCCATGCTCGTCATCATCAGCGACTTGCATTTAGGGGATGGAACCACCGGCTCATCTATTCCAACCAGCGCATTCCAACTATTCGCCAAACGCCTCCGCCTCGACGCGCATTTTGCTTCGGCACAGGGCGAACGATACCGCCCCATCGAAGACCTGGATGTCATCCTGCTTGGCGACATTCTTGAAACGCTTCACTCTAATCGTTGGCTGTACGCGGTTGGGGATGAAACTCGCGCCCGCATGACGCGCCCCGGCGAAGCGGACTATATCCGCCCGTGGAGCGACCCGAGCGACCCAAAATACGCGGCAAAATTACTTGAGGTGACGCGCGCCATCCTCGAAGCGAACAAAGATTCCTTCGAGATCATGCGCAAATTGGCGGGCGGCGAAGCGATCGAATTCGATGCCCCTGATGAACACGGCAACCGTGACCGCAACAGCGATCAAAAAATTCCGCTCAAGGTCCGCTTTCACTACATGGTGGGCAACCACGACTGGCACTACTATCTCAAGGGCGAGTCGTTTGATGCCATCCGCCGCGAGATCATACAAACCATGGCATTGAGCAACTCGCCGGAGCCGTTCCCCTTCGACCTGCGAAAAACGGACAAGAACCTCCCCTGGCAGGAGGATAACGCGCCCGCTATTCGCAAACTGTTCGAGGAATACAGGGTCTTCGCCCGTCACGGCGACCTGCACGACAAATTCAACTTCAACCGCGAACGAGGGCGCGGCCACCCCACACTTGGCGATGCGCTTGGAGTTGAGGTGATCAACAAATATCCTGAAGTATTGAAAGCCATGCCCGGGATCGATCCGCTTTTTGTGCAAAACCTGAGCGAGATCGCCAATGTGCGGCCCGGCTTTGCCACGCCGCTCTGGGTAAACGCCCAACTTCGCTCGCTTGCCGAACAGAACCTCGTGGATGCGATCACAGAGAATGAACTTAAAAATGTATGGGATAAACTCGCTTCCGAATTTCTCGAACTCGATTTTGTGCGACAAGCCAACAAAAAGTTCAGGTTAGATATAGTAGACGCGTTGCAGGCGGGTATCAAACTATCGAGCCTCGTTTCATTCGAGACCATCGACAAACTCACCCTCAAACTTCAGGGCGGCAAAAAGCGCGGCGACATCTCCTTCGCCAAACATGCCCTGCTCGAGCCATCCTTCCTCGATGGCTCGGCGCGCTACATCGTATACGGACACACGCATTCTCCCGAAACCGTCGCGCTCGAAAATAGCACAACACGCGGCGACCAAATCTACTTCAACTCCGGCACATGGCACACCTATTTCGACCTCGCGCGCAAAAACCCCAGCGAGAAAAAATTCGTGCCTTACAAAGGGATGACCTATCTCACCTTTTATAAAGACGGCGAACGCAAAGACCGCCGCTTCGAAACGTGGAGCGGTATGTACGCGTAAAGTTTTAGGCTCTACCGTTTTTAACGGGAAACCATTTTTCAAACACAAAGGACACGACGGTCACAAAGGAAAAACACAAGGAATCTAGGCTCTTTTCCCCCCTTTGTGTCGCTTCGACGAACTCAACGCAAGACTTTGTATCCTTCGTGGTGAGGCTCTTTCCCGTTGATTACGGGACACCCAAGTTTTAAAACAGGCTATGCTTTAATTTTTTTCAAAAACCCCGGTGTATTCAATTCGCGTTCTAGCAGATAGGTGAAATATGCCTGCATGATGGATTCGGTTTCGCGCTGCACATCGTCATCGGGACGGGCGCGCGAGGCTTCGGCATAACTGCTCCGTTGAAAGTGGCGGAGGTACTTCAACGCTTCCACTGAAATCGAATGCAGGTGTTTCAATCCCTGCCCACAGCGCAGACAAATGACTCCGCCCGCGCTGAACGAGAAGAATTGGTCTTCGGGTTGAATCGCGCGCCCGCAGTTGACACACTCGAAGAGTTGGGGACGAAAGCCGAGTTGGTCGAGGAGGCGCATCTCGTAGAAGCGGAGGACCAGCCACACGTCCGCGTTGGAGGCGAGGCGGGAGAGGGTCTCCGTCAGCAAACGGAAGATCGTCGCGTTTTCGGTTTCATCCTCATAGGTAAAACGGTCCAGCAATTCCAACACATACGCGGCGTGGCTGGTGAGAATCAGATCGTCGCGCAGAGGCAGGTAGGCGTCTATCGTGTCGGCTTGGGTGAGGATGAACATCTCGCGCGCGGCGGCGAGTTGCAGTTTGACGTGCGTGAACGGTTCGATGTGACCCGCCTTGCGCGAGGCGATCTTGCGCGCGCCTTTGGCGATGACGCGCATCTTGCCGCGCTGGCGCGTGTACAGCGTGAGCAGTCGGTCGGCTTCGCCGTAATCGCTGTGACGAAGCACCACCGCATCCACGCGCAGGGAACGGAATTTTGGTTGGGGCATGGGGATGTGTAGGAGCGGGATTTTCCCGCCCATGCGCAGCGAGATAAATCTCGCCTTACGTTTTCAATTTCTCCGGCGTAAACGCTTCGGGCAAAAGTTCATTCACGGTTGTTTCTTTCACAAGATTTCCATTTTTATCCGCCAAGAGAACAATCGTGTCGAGTCCAAACTCTGCCATTACCTGACGACATCCGCCGCAGGGAGAACCGCCGTTGTCTGTCACCACAGAAATAACTTCAAACTCTTTCTCGCCCTCTGAAACCGCTTTGAAGATGGCGACACGTTCCGCGCACATGGTCTGCGGATATGCCGCGTTCTCGATATTTACGCCGGTGTATGTTTTGCCGGTCTTCGTCCGCAGCGCCGCGCCGACAGGGTAATGAGAATACGGCACATAAGCCTGCTTCCGCGCTTCGTTGGCAAGATCAATGAGAGATTGTTTGTCGTGTTGAGTGATTGTCATAACGTTGTCCTTACGCAATACGAAGTACGAAGTATCGCGTACTGCGTACTGCGTGATTACTTGCCCTTCTTTTTCTTTCTCTCCACTTTCTTGATGGGACGCGCGGGCATGCCGACGACGAGCGTGTCTTCGGCTACATTCTTGGTGACGATCGCGCCTGCTCCCGTGCGCGCGCCATCGCCGAGTTTCAGCGGCGCGACCAGCATCGTGTCCACGCCGATGAAGACATCCTCGCCGATCTCGGTGGGAAGTTTATTCTCGCCGTCGTAATTCGCGGTGACGGTTCCCGCGCCAATGTTCGTGTTCGCGCCGATCTTCGCGTTGCCGATATACGAGAAGTGTCCCATCTTCACACCTTCTTCGAGCGTGGAATCTTTCACCTCGCCGAAGTTGCCCATGTGGACGTGACTCTTCAAATGCGCGCCCTTCCTCAACCGCGCGAACGGACCCATATCCACGTCGTCTTCAAGTATTGCGCCTTCCAGCACGGATGCGAGGACTTTACAGTGATTCCCAATCTTCGTATCGCGGATGATCGTGTTGGGTCCGATCACGTTCCCTTCGCCGATCTCCGTCGCGCCGTGAATGTGCGTGTTCGGCATGATGGTCGTATCCTTGCCGATCTTCACGCCCGCGTCAATGTACGTGGAAGAAGGGTCGGTCATGCTCACGCCGTTCAACATGTGTTCGCGGTTGATCCGCATCCGCATGGCTGATTCAGCCTCCGCAAGATGAACGCGCGTGTTGATTCCAATCGTCTCGCTAAAATCATCGTGGACAACAGCCTGCACGGGCAGGTTATCTTTCACCGCGAGTTCGACTACATCGGTCAAGTAGTATTCGCCTTTCTTCTCGTTCTTCGGGATGCGATGCAGGGCGTCCCACAGCCAATCCGCGTTGAAGCAGTACGCGCCGACGTTCAACTCTTTGATTTTTTGCTGTTCCGGCGTGGCGACATATTCTTCGACGATGGCTTGCACTGTCCCATCGGCGTTTCGCAGGATGCGCCCGAAGCCGTGAGGATCGTCGGCGAAAACGGTGATCAGGCTGAACGGTCCGGGGTTGAGGCGTTGAGTCTCCACGAGGCGCGCAAATGTTTCGCCGCGCAAGAGAGGCATGTCGGCATAGGTGACGATGACCAAGTCCGTTTTGTTTTTGAGCAGAGATTCGGCTTGCAGCGCCGCGTGACCCGTGCCGAGTTGCGGTTCCTGCAACACGCAATCCGCTGAATCCCCCAAATATTTTTTCACCTCATCCGCGCCGTGACCGATCACCACAACCGGCGTTTCGGTCGCGGCTTGCTTCAACGCCTCAAGCGCGTGCCACACCAGCGGCTTGCCGCAAAATGGATGCAACACCTTCGGCAGGGAAGACTTCATGCGAGTCCCCTGCCCCGCCGCAAGCAATACAGCAGTAACTTTCATTACAACTCCTACTCCCCTCTCCTTGAGGAGAGGGGTTGGGGGTGAGGTCAAATAAAAACAGGCTCACCGCAATGTGCGAAGCCTGTTTAGAAAAGAAGCCCCGCGCTCGCGGGAATTGGCAGGGGCGCCTGGACTCGAACCAAGATCCACAGCTCCAAAGGCTGGTGTGCTGCCGTTGCACCACGCCCCTGTAAGGCGCACATTGTATCATAGCGAAATTCGCGGGGCAACACCTGCGCGCAGGCGCAATGTCTCACTTCTTTTTTGCCGCGCTCATCTTCAGCGTGCCGGTCACCGGGCGGGGGATCGTCGCGCCCGCTTTGCCGGGCGTCAGTCCCAGCTTATCGGCTTCTTCAAACGTGATCACATCCGGATTGAGCGGAATGTTGCCCGCCTTTTCCACCGCGTCATCCCAAAACGCGTCCACATCTTTAACTTTGGATTTCTTCTCGGCGGAGGCGAACAACGCGTCCACATCCACTTCCGGCTCCGGTTCGGATTCTTCCTCGATAATAAACGGAGGGACATACCCACCCGCCTCCTCCGCAGGGACAGCTGGTTCAGTGATCGCGACAGCCGGCGCCACCCCCAGCGACTGCAAGATATTCTCCACATCGCCGCGCACAAACAGCATCCCCTCCACAGTATTCATAATTCGATCTCTGTCCGCGAGTTCCTTGCCAGCCAACAGCAACGCATGAGACGTATTCACCGGGATGAGGATCAAATCATGGTCGCCGCCGCGAAAGACGTGATAATTTTCAAGATGCTCCTGCCGGATGAAGCGCGAGACCTTCAACCCCGCGCTGTAAATTCCCATCAAGGCGGAAAGCAAAGACACTTCCATACTGCTATCGTACAGATCGCCGGCGCGGGCAAGCACGCGCCCACGATCGTTGATGAGGAACACCGCGTCGGCTTTCACTTTTTGACGGAACCCGGTCAGCAACTCGGAAAGGGTCTGGCGATGCTCCTCGATCTCTTTTGCGGCTTCCGGAGGAAAGATGGTGCGCACCAGCCCCAAACCGCGTTCGACCGCGTCCAAAAAATCTGCCAGCGGGATGGGCTTGTTGAAGATCGCCATCGCCCCAGCCGAGAGCATTTCATCGCGGGCTTTGCGTTCGCTCATGCCGGAGATGAAGATCACTTTCAACTCGGGGTTGCGCGCCTTCACCTTGCGCATCAATTCCACCCCGGAAATGCCCGGCAAGAGATAGTCCGACACGAGCAAATCCACGTTGCGGCGGGAGGCTTCGAGCAGCGCTTCCTCCCCGGAGGGCGCGTCGACAATATCCAGCGTGTGCCCCAGCGTTTGCAGGGTGGAATGCAACAGCCGGACTATGTCTTTCTGATCGTCAACAAGTAAAACGCAGGGGTGTGCCATAATCAATGACGGTTATTTCAAATTCTGTTCGGCGACCCAGCACGCCACCCAATGATCGGGTCGGAGTTCCTTGAACTGCGGCTCATCTTGCGAACAGCGTTCGATCGCCACCGGGCAACGCGGGTGGAAGCGGCATCCCCTCGGCGGGTTGAGTGGACTGGGCACATCGCCCTTGAGGATGGTGCGCTCGCGTTTCAAACGCGGGTTCGGCACCGGGATGGCAGACATTAACGCCTTGGTGTACGGATGCAGGGCTTCGCGGAACAAGTCGTCGCGCGTTGCCAGTTCCACCATTTTGCCGAGGTACATCACCGCCACACGGTCCGACACATGCTCGACCACCGAAAGGTTGTGCGCAATGAACAGGTAGGTGAGACCAAATTCCTTTTGCAGGTCCTTCAAAATATTCAACACCTGCGATTGGATCGACACATCCAGCGCGGAGACCGGCTCGTCGCAGATGATGAACTGCGGGCGCAACGCCAGCGCGCGCGCTATGCCGATGCGTTGGCGCTGACCGCCGGAAAATTCGTGTGGGTACCGGCGGGCGTGATAATCCTCCAGCCCCACTTTCTTGAGGGTTTCGAGCATGATGCCCACGCGCTCTTTGGGCGTGCCGATGCGATGGATATGCAATCCCTCCATCACCGATTCGCCGATGGGCACACGCGGGTCGAGCGAGGCGTACGGGTCCTGAAAGATGATCTGCATGTTGCGGCGGACCGGCTTCAACTCATTTTGTTTGAGCGCGAACACATCCTTGCCGCCGAACTTCACCGACCCCGAGGTTGGTTCGACCAACCGCAGCATCGTTCTGCCGACAGTGGTTTTACCGCAACCGGATTCGCCCACCATGCCAAGCGTCTCGCCTTTGCGCACAAAGAAACTGACATCGTCCACGGCTTTCACATGGTTGACTACGCGCTGGAGCAAACCAGCCCGCACCGGAAAATATTTTACGAGATTGTTTACCTCAACGAGGGTTTCCCCTTTTTGGCTGGCGTTGTTTGACATGAAATTTTCTCCAAGAAGGGGTTACTTCAACGGCGCGGAATGCCCCGCCCCATTTTGATACAACCAACAGCGCGTCATATGCCCGGGTCTCACATCTTCAAGCTCGGGTTTGGTTTCAGTGCAGATGGTCAGCGAATATTTGAGGCGCGCCTGACAGCGCGGCGCAAAACGGCACCCGGGCGGCAGGTTGACGAGGTTGGGAACGGAACCGGGAATCACATCCAATTTTTCTTTAATCTCGCCCAGGATTGGAATCGAACCGATCAAGCCTTGTGTGTACGGATGCAACGGTTCATCGAACAGCGAATTGACGTCGGTCTGTTCCACAATTTCGCCGGCGTACATCACTGCCACGCGGTCTGCCATTTCAGCCACCACACCGAGATCGTGCGTGATGAGGATGACCGCCGTGCCCATTTCGCGGCGCAGGTCGCGCATCAAGTCCAGGATCTGCGCTTGAATGGTTACGTCCAGCGCGGTGGTGGGTTCGTCTGCAATGAGGAGTTCGGGCACGCACGCCAACGCCATGGCGATCATCACGCGCTGCGCCATACCGCCGGAAAGTTCATGCGGGTACGCGTGCGCGCGTCGTTCGGGATCAGGCACGCCAACCATTTTCAACAATGCGACGGCGCGGTTCCAGCCGGCTTCTTTGCCCATATCCTGGTGCACATTCAGCACTTCGGAGAGTTGGTCGCCAACTTTGAATACGGGGTTTAACGCCGATTGAGGCTGTTGGAAGATCATCGACACGCGGTTGCCGCGTATCTTGACCATTTCATCTTCGGGAAGTTTGAGCAGGTTATTTCCATCGAGCAGTATCTCGCCCCCATCCACCCTGCCAGGCTTGGAGACCAACCCCATAATGGATAATGAGGTGACGCTCTTGCCGCATCCTGATTCTCCCACCAGCCCAAGCACTTCGCCGGGAAACACTTCAAAATTCACGCCATCTACCGCGCGGACTACGCCGTCTTCGGTATAAAAATATGTCTTGAGGTCTTTCACGGCAAGCAGAGGCTGGCTACTGGGCATGAGGAGCAACTCCAACGAGCAGGGATGGGCGCATTATAGCAAATTACTGCGCGAGAGAAAACACTTTACAGGGTTGGAATCAGACGCACTGGCGGAATGAAGCGGGTTCATCCGCTAGGGTGTACAACCGGCCCCATCATCGAAGAGTTCGATTTCGGCGAGCGGGAAGTTGGAAGAGGGGTCGAGGTGAAAGCCGCATAACTCCGCGCGAGCGGCGGCAACTCGAAGCCGCAGGTACAGCGGAATGGACGGGAGTTCGGAGGCGAAGATCGCCTGCGCTTGTTGGTGTGAAGCGTATTCCGGTTCGCCGGGCAACGATCGCAAGGCTTGCGCGCACGCCTTGTCGAACTCCGGGTTTTTATAGCCGCTGATGTTCGTGCCCAGCCAGTGGTTTTTTTCGGTGGGAATTTGCGCCGAGGTGAACCAACCGCATTGCGGTTCGAGGCTGTTGACGCCGATGGCGTATTCGGCAAGTTGGAACTGCCGGCTGAACAAAGGTCCGATCGGTCCTTGCGCGTAAAAATTCGGCGCGTCGTAGAACACGGTGTTTAACCCAATGCCGCATTCGGCAAGCGATTGCGCGAAGATCTCGGTTACCTGGTGGCGCTGGGTGGCGGTGGTGGTGTAGTACTCGAGAACCAGCGGTGTTCTAGCGGGCACGCTCGTTACTCCAAACGCCAGCCGCGGCGTGGTTGGGTCGTTGTCTGAATCCAACCAGCCGGCGGCATCGAGCAAGTCTTTCCCGGCTTGGGGGTTGAAGGTGTACGTTTGGAGGTTGCCATTGTGAAGCGGGTGATCGGATGGCAGGTAACTATCGGGCGCTTGTGAAAGCCCGAATAATACCGTATCCACCACTTTCTGGCGGTCGAGGCAGTATGCCAGCGCCTGCCTCATACGCGCATCGCCGAAAAGATCGGGGCGATCGGTTTGCGATTTCACGCCGTCGTCATAGGCAGACGGCGACACGCCGATGCCAAGCCATTCCATCGTCATTGTTTGGGCGGTGATGAGTTTTGCCTGCCCTTGCGATTCCAATTGCTGAAGCAAACCCACCTGTCCATCGAGGTGAACGGTTGGGTCGAGAACGTCGCACTTGCCCTCCAACAGGGCGCTGAGGGCGGCGTTTGAATCGAGCATGATGATAAAGTTCAATTCGTCGAAGTGGGGCAGGCCGCTCGAGGCGCGGAAGTAATTCAGGTTTTTCGTAAGCAGGATATTTTCGCCGGCGTTCCATTCCTTCACAATATAGGGACCCCAACCCAGCGGGAAGCGCGCCGAAAGGTCAAGCCGCGCCAACTCGGCGGGAGATTGCTCTCCCCATAGATGCTGAGGCAAGGGCATGAAGAAGTTGGTGTAATAATCGGGATCGATAAAGCCGGGCATTCCCCACCATTGAATGGTCACGCCATCGGAGGCGGCTTCGTACGCTTGCGTGCGGTCGATCAGAAATTTGGAGCCTGGGGTGGCGTCGTTGGCGGCAATCTCGAATGAGAAGACCGAATCACTCGCGGTGAGCGGCGCGCCGTCGGACCATTGCAAGCCTGCGAGCATGGTGAAGGTGACGACCATTTGGTCCATGATGATGTTACTGACGCCGTCGTAGGTCACCTTGCAGTCATCGTTTCGGCATCCGCTCGGGTAGAGTTGTGTGCCTTTGATCAGCCCGACCACGTTACCGCTTGCGTCCACGATCTGGTCGCCAGGTTGCGCGGTCACGGTTTCGATCTGGGCGTCGCCGTCTTCAAGGTTTGGAATCTTTTCGAGGATGACCGGTTCGTATCCATATTCGACCACATCCATGGGTCCGTCGTAAATGGCGGAAAGCACGCTGCGCGCGGCGGCGTTCAAACTGCCGTAGGGGTAGAGGCTGGTTGGCTCTTCCCCGAGGCAAATGTTGAGGGCGCGCGTGGCAGGCGTGGCGGTGGGAAGAGGCGCGGGTGTTTCAGTCGGCGCGTCGGGCAGGGTGGGGATTTCCGTCTCTTGTTGCGGGGCGCACGAAGCGAGGATGAGCAGAATCATAAAACTTGAAATGAGTTTTTTCATGGGCAATTCCATTCGGTGTATTCCTCCCATTATAACGAAACCCGCGGCGTTGTTGCGTCGCGGGTTTTATTCGCTTATCCGTTTTGTTCCGCGACCCAGCAGGCGACGAAATGCCCCGGCGCGAGTTCCTTGAACTCAGGCTCCTGTTGCGAACAGAGATCGATCGCCACCGGGCAACGCGGATGGAAGCGGCATCCCTTCGGCGGGTTCAACGGGCTGGGCACATCGCCTTTAAGGATGATGCGCTCGCGCTTCACGGTCGGATCGGGGATCGGGATCGCCGACATGAGGGCTTTGGTGTACGGGTGAAGCGGGTTGCGGAAGAGTTCTTCGCGTTCGGCAAGTTCCACCATTTTGCCGAGGTACATCACCGCCACGCGGTCTGAGATGTGTTCGACCACGCTCATGTTGTGGGCGATAAATAAATAGGTAAGCCCGAACTCTGCCTGCAAATCTTTGAGGATGTTCAGCACTTGCGATTGGATGGACACATCTAACGCGGAGACCGGTTCGTCGCAGACGATGAATTTGGGTTGCAGGGCAAGCGCGCGCGCAATGCCGATGCGTTGGCGCTGACCGCCGGAGAATTCGTGCGGGTAGCGGCGGGCGTGATAATCCTCGAGCCCCACTTTCTTCAACATGTTGATGGCAATATCCCAGCGTTCTTTGGGGTGACCAATGCCGTGTATGTGCAAGCCTTCCATGACCGATTCGCCGATGGGCAGGCGCGGGTTGAGCGAGGCATATGGGTCTTGGAAGATCATTTGCATGTTGCGGCGGGCTTGTTTGAGCGACCGCGAGCGCATTTGCACGATATCCTCGCCGTTGATGAAAACCGACCCGGAGGTCGGCTCGATCAAGCGCAGGATGGCGCGCCCGACGGTGGTCTTTCCGCAACCGGATTCGCCTACCATGCCCAGCGTTTCGCCTTCCTTCACCGAGAAGCTGATCTTGTCCACTGCTTGCACGTGCGCTTTTACGCGTTGAAGCACGCCGGCGCGTATGGGAAAATATTTCACCAGGTCTTTGACGACAACGAGGTCGTATTTTTCATTGGGTGGATTCATCGGCATATTGTCACTCTACTTGGATGGATTTTTTGAGGGGCGCGGTGTGTTGGCTGGAATCCTGATACAGCCAACAGCGAATGATGTGACCCTCATCGTATTGAATCAGGTCGGGGTCCTGCTCGGTGCAGATGGCAAGGTTGTGTTGAATGCGCGCGGCGCAACGCGGCGCAAAACGGCATCCCTTTGGCAGGTTAACCAGGTTGGGAACCGCGCCGGGGATCACGTCCAATTTTTCGCGCACCCGCCCCAGCACGGGCGTGGAGCCGATCAACCCCTTTGTGTAGGGATGCAAAGGTTCCTTGAACAGGCTGAGCACGCTCGTCTGTTCGACGATCTCACCGGCATACATCACCGCGACGCGATCTGCCATTTCGGCGATAACACCGAGGTCGTGCGTGATGAGGATGACCGCCGACCCGAATTGTTCGCGCATGTTTCGCATCAGGTCCAAAATTTGGGCTTGAATCGTCACGTCGAGCGCGGTCGTCGGTTCATCGGCAATCAACAAATCGGGGAGACAGGCAAGCGCCATGGCGATCATCACGCGCTGAGCCATGCCGCCCGAGAGTTCATGTGGGAAGGCTTCAGCGCGGCGTTCGGCATCGGGGATGCCGACTAGCTTGAGCAATTCGACGGTGCGTTTTTGGGCGGCTTCCTTGCCGAAATCCTGGTGAACATTCAGCACTTCGCCGATCTGCTCGCCCACGCGGAAGACCGGGTTAAGCGAGGTTTGGGGCTGTTGGAAGATCATCGAAATCCGGTTGCCTCGCACCGCCATCATTTCGGCTTCCGGGAGTTTCAACAAATCCTTGCCGTCGAACAAGATCTCGCCGCCCACCACTTTTCCGGGCTGGCTGATCAAGCGCATAATGGAAAGCGATGTAACGCTCTTGCCGCATCCCGATTCGCCCACGATGCCCAGCACTTCACCAGGGTACACCGTAATGTCGACTCCGTCCACCGCTCTCACCACCCCGTCTTCGGTGAAGAAATGGGTCTGAAGATTTCGGATCTCGAGCAGGGGTTTTTGTGCTTCGTTTGTGTCAGTCACGGAAGTCTCCGAAGGAAGAAATTACAGCTTGAGGCGCGGGTCGAGCGCGTCGCGCAAACCGTCGCCGATATAGTTGAAGGCGAGGGAGCAGATGAAGATGGGGAGCCCCGGCACGAGCGGCAACCACGGGCGATCCAGCATAAATTGTTGTGAAGCGGCAAGCATATTCCCCCACGTAGGAACTGGATCGGCAATCCCGAAACCTAAAAAGGCGAGCGCGGCTTCGCCCACAATGTAGCCCGCCAAGCCGAGGGAGGCATCCACGATGATGGGCGCCATGGCGTTGGGGATCATATCGCGCATGATGATGCGGAAGTTCGAGGCGCCCAGCGATCGCGAGGCTTCGACGAAAGTTTGTTCGCGCAGGGAGAGCACGGTGCCGCGCATGAGTTGCGCCGCGCTGAGCCAGCCGAAGCCCGCCAGCACCATCACGATCAGCACGGCATTGCGCGAATCGCGGGGGCTAAGCAGGAGGATATCGCCCATGAACTTCAAGACCGGGTCCGGGATGGCGATCAGTTCTTCGTTTCGCAAGAGCATGGAGGAGATGATCAGTAGTAATGGTAGTTGAGGGATCGTCAGCATGAATTCGACGAAGCGCATGAGGATGGTGTCGGTCCATCCGCCGAAGAAGCCGGAGATCGCTCCGATAACGATGCCGATCGTTTCGGAGATGAGAACCGAAAGGATGGCAACCGTCAGCGATATGCGCCCGGCGTAGATCAGGCGGGAGAAGTAATCGCGCCCGATGTTATCTGTGCCCATGTGGTGCACGCGGCCCGTTTCCGCGTCCACGGTTCCCCAGGGGACAAAATATTTATTGACCGAGAGTTCTTGAATTTTAAAAGGAGCGATATACGGCGCGAGGATGGTAATCGTGAACATCGCCAGCATGATGATAAGCGAAATCATCGCCAGGCGGTGACGCTGGAAGCGGCGCATGACGATTTGGAACGGCGAACGCTCTTCGATGGTAACGGCTTCAGGGGAAAGGGATGCGACCTGTGCGGCAGACATGGGCTAAGACCTCGTTACGACAATCGGATTCTTGGATCGACAAGCGTATACAGCACATCCCTGAGCAGGGTCGCGATCACGGTCAGCACGGCAAGGATGAAGAAGATGGACATGGCCACCGGGTAATCAAAGTCTCCCAGGGCTTTGATGTATAGCAACCCCATCCCGGGCCAGGCGAAGATGCTTTCCGTTATGATGGCGCCGCCGAACAGACCGGGCAGGGTGAAGACTACAATGGTGATGAAGGGGATGAGCGCGTTGCGAAACGCGTGGCGCATGATGACCACACGCTCAGACAATCCTTTGGCGCGCGCGGTGCGAACGTAATCCTGACGCATCACCTCGAGCATGCTGGCGCGGACGAAGCGGCTCCAGCCGGCGATGCTCACCATGGTCAACACGGTGAGCGGGAGGATCAAGTGCAGGAAGCGGTCTTTGAGCGACCCCGCCTCCACTGCCCCGATGATGGGGATGGAATAATCGCGGATGGATTCGGATAGCCCAGCCGGCAGGTACGCCCACCCGGCGTCTTTCGGGATGATGGAAAACGCGAGAATCAACAGAATGCCAAAGAAGAAGGTGGGCATGGCAGAGCCCATGAACGCGAGCGATGTGAAGATGTAATCAAAGCGGGAATATTGGCGTATGGCGGAATAGACCCCAAGCGGGATGCCGATGAGGATCGAAAGAAGGGATTGCAAGCCGATCAGTTGGATCGTCTTTGGAATGCGGCTCGCTAAAAGTTCTGTTACCGGGCGATCGCGGAGCACCTTCCATGATAACCCAAAGTCGCCGAGCAGAACCCCTCGACTGGTGCGGCGCCCCACCAGGTCTTTCATCAATACGTCTTCTTTACAGCCGGTAATGATCGATTCGTATTCTCCGGTATCTTCGTTCAATTTTTCCGATTCGATCGGCTTCCGGCAGCCCACCTTCAGGTCGGCGAAATATTCCTGTCCGCCGATCACGAGGGGTCCGCGCGGCTCGCCGATCAACCAACGGGTAAAACGATACGGTAAAAATAAATCCAATTCGAAATAGGCGCGGATGCGCGCAATATCATCTTCGGTGATCTGAAACCGCCCGCCTTGTTGAATCTGACGCAAGCCCTGGAGAGGTCCGCCGGGAGCAAGGTTCAACAAGGCATACGAAGCAATCGCTGAAATCAATACCACTAAGATCATTTGTAAAATACGCCGAATGAAATAGGCTGTCATAGTGAAACCTCTTGGTATTAGACCTTAACCCCCGGGCCCCCCCCCCTCCGGCGTTTTCCTTAGCGCCGATAAAGTCTATTATAGGAAGGTGTGCCTCTTGCGAGGCACACCTTCTTTCTAACACGCGCAATTGCTCAACTTAGCGGACAAACAGGGAGATGTCGATGTGCTCCCAGGTCGCGCTCGGTTCCACAATCGTTTTGATCTTGCCTTCGCCTTCAGCGGCGACAAGCGTTTCGGTCAGACCGACGAGCGAGGTTGAATCGAGGATGTCGATCTCACCGCCGAGCAGGAGGGTTTCCTGCGATTCGGGCGTGATGATCTGGATCACGATGTTCGGGGTGGTCACGCCGCCGGGCCAGAACTCGTTGGCGGTGAATTCCATCTTGACGCCTTTTTCCCAGCTGACGATCTTATAGGGACCGTAGGAAAGCGGGGTTTCAGCCACGAGGGGGTTGGTCGTCCATTCTTTGGCGGGAACATCGCCCAACTGATGAGCAGGGTAGATGGGCCACACAGGGAGGAAGTATAGCGGGTCTTGAACGCCGGGGATCCAGGTCTGGGTGTATCCAACGCCATCGAAGGTGGCGCTGGCGGTCTTGTCGCAGACGATGAAGGAGGTTGCGCCGGATTCAGGATCGCAGGCGATCTTCTTGCCCAATTCGAGGTCGGCGGCAGAAACGGGCGTGCCGTCTTCCCAGGTGAGTCCGTCGATGATATCGAAGCGGGAAACCAATTGCTTCATCATCACGGTGCCGCCGGTGAATTCAACTTCTTCGCCAGCCGCATTCTTGACTTTGACGCCAGCCGCGAGGTCGACCACATCGCCATTGACATCCACAACTTTATCGCCTTCTTTTACTTCCACATCGTTGTTGGTCGTGCCGCCATTTTCGATGGTGGGCAGTTGTTTCACCAACTGAGCCTGGAAGTCATAGTTCAAACCAGTGGATTGGTTCGGGCGGATGAGGGTATAGGCAAGTTGGGCGACAAACGCGTCTTCCACGAGCGTGAAGAGCGAGGCAGGTTCCTGCGTGAAGCCCATGATGATGGTGTCGCTACCGTCTAGCGCCCAATCGGAAACGTTGTAGGTGTAATACGGTTCGCCCGGTTTCGGTTCGATGCCGGTCAACTTTGCGTTGTATGCATAGGTGTCGGTGCGGTTGAAAAGCGGAATGCTCGGAACATCCTTGGTGAATTCTTGTTGGACAATCGTGTACGCGGCAATGCGTTCGTCTTTCACAAGGGTATTGTTCGCCAATTTGATGTTCGTGCTGGCGGCTTCATTACACCAACCCATGGCGTTCTGGCCTTCCCAGCCGTTGTTCGGGGTGGGAATCTGATCGCAAGCATACAGGGTTTGGCCACCGGGGTCAGCTTGACCAACCCAGGCGAACGCGCCGAGTTCGTAATCGCGGCGGGCAATACCTGTGGTATCGCCGAACCACCACGAGGCAGGGGCATGCAGACGAACGATGCGAACACCGCAGTCAGCCATCTGCTGTTCCCAGATCGCGGCCCAGGTCTGGCGGAAGGCGGCGCTGGTGGTGGTGAATTGCAAAGCCAGTTCGTCGCCATCGGCATTGGTGCGGAAAGACGCGCCTTCGGCGAGGGTCCAGCCGGCTTCATCGAGCAATGCGCGGCCCTGATCGGGATCGTAGGGATAGATGGTGATGTTGTCATCGCCGGCATACGCCCAGTGATCGCGCGGGATGAAGGTGTGCATGACCAAGTTGGCGCGGGTCTCTTCGCTGGTGAGCGGGTAGACCGAGGCAAGCAGGTCAGACTTGTTGGTGCAGTATGAAAGCGCCTGGCGGACCTTGAGGTCGCCGAGGATCGGGTGCGGCGTGGTGAACGCTTCGCGCTCAACTTCCACAACCTCGGTCACGACGACTTCCTGAGTCACCACAACGGGTTCAGCGGGCTCGGCGGGAGCGGGCGTGCCGCAAGCCGAAAGAACCATGCTTGCGACCACGAGCAACCCGAGAACGATCATAGTTCGATTCTTGGACATTGGATTTCTCTCCTACAAATTTTGATTTAATTTTTTGATGTGAACGTTCGAATGAGATGGGCAGTTGGTTCCCCGCAACACTCCTTTCTGAATCAGTGGATTCATCATCGGACAGCGCCAGATATTGGACTAGACACTGTGTCCGGCTCATAGGTAGCGGAATTATATCCAATTCTATTCGAGCGTCAACGGTAATACCAGAGAATTGAGAGAAAACGACATATATTTAAGGAAACGGAACTTTGGTATTGTCGAAAAACAGTCCTCTAGAGGGGTTTACTTTTTAGGCTCTCCTGTTTCTGACGGGATACCCCCGCGGGGGATTTTTTTCCCCCTTATTTACGGGGGGGTGCGCGGGTGTTTTAAACCATCCGGGGGTTTTGTGAAGTCCGGGGGGGGGGTGGGGGGTTTCCCGTTAATAACGGTAGAGCCACTTATAAAAATACCCCAACACATATGCGCCGGGGTATCCGATAAACCCAATCGATGTATCTATTGCGTGCCGCGCATACGCGGATCGAGCGCGTCGCGCAAGCCATCGCCGAGAAAGGTGAAGGCAAGGACGACCAGGGCAACACAAGCGGCGGGGGCAAGCAATAGATATGGTTGTGAGTTGATCGCAGACTGCCCATCCAGCATGAGCGCGCCCCAACTGGTGATGAAGAAACTGGCGCTATCAGTGGCGGGTCTTAAACCGACGCCCAAATAACCCAGAATGGCTTCTGTGATGATCAAACCCGGGATGAGAAACGCCGCGCTCACGATCAACGGGCTGAGGCAGTTGGGAAGAATATGGCGGAACATAATGCGCTGATCTTTGGCGCCAATACAACGCGCCGCCTCGACAAATTCCTTTTGTTTGATAGATAAGACCTGCCCGCGCACGAGGCGCGCCACGCCCACCCAATTGACAATGGCAAGCGCGGCGAACAACAAAACCAAACCGTTCATAAACTGCCCGATAAACGTATCGCGCAGGGCAACCATGATGATGATGAAGAACAACAGGTCTGGGAATGCGTAGATCACATCGGTCAGGCGCATGAGGAAGTTGTCGGTGCGGCCGCCAATATATCCTGCCAACATACCGACCGTGGTTCCCAGCAAGAGGATGATGATCGTGGGAAGAAAACCGACCACCATGGAAACGCGCGCGCCATAGATGGTGCGGCTAAGGGTATCGCGCCCCAGCGAATCGGTGCCCAGCAGGAATTCGGGCTCGGCTTTGATATTTGTCGCGCCGGGGTCAAACGGCGGAGGCAGGAATCGTTTTCCGCCATGCAATTCAAGCGGGTTCATGGGGGAAATGACAGACGCAAACGCAGCCAGAAAGATGAAGAAGACGATGACGACCAAACCGAACATGGATGCCTTGTTACGAATCAGCCTCGACCAGGCTTCCTGCCCCAGGCTTTTGCTTGGGCGAAAAACATCGTTGAATTCGGCGATCTTACCGGACGCTGTAGTTTGAGCAGTCATATCAAGTCCTCTTATTCTTCCAGGCGGATGCGCGGATCGATAAATACATAAACAATATCCACGCTCAAGTTAGCGACCGCGACCAGCAAGGCATAGATGAGGGTGGTTCCCATGATCATGGAGTAATCGCGCTGTCCGATCGCCTGCACATAGGCGCGCCCCATGCCCGGGAAACTGAACATGGTTTCGATGATGAACGAACCAGTCACCAACCCTGCCAGCGCGGGACCGAGGATGGTGATCACAGGGATGAGCGCGTTCTTGAGCATATGAATGAAGATCACGATCCGTTCGGCAAGCCCTTTGGCGCGCGCGGTGCGAACGTAATCCTGCCGCATAACTTCCAACATCGAAGAACGCGTCAGGCGGGCAGTGTATGCCAGGGTTCCGAAACCCAATACTGCCATAGGCATGAGCCAGTATTTGATCTGTGTCCAATCGTCCACAACGATATCGATCCAATGCAGGCGCGAAGCAAAAATAATGATCAGAAAAATTGCGAGCACAAAACTGGGCACCGATATGCCGCTTGTCGCGATGAACAAGGCGGTGTAATCGACAATCGTGTTTTGTTTCAACGCGGCAATGATGCCCAATGGAATGCCGACAAAAATCGCCATGGATAACGCCAAAACCCCGAGGCGAACCGAATACCCAAAACGGCTTTGCCAGAAAGACTTTCCTTCGGGAGGCGAAAAGAGAATGTTTTGCACGGTGCGTCCGCGCTGGCGGTAAGACGGACCCAGGTTGCCGCAGATCACGCCACAGACCCATTCTTTCGTCTGACTATTCGTATCGCCAATCACGTAAGCATAAAACTGCCGCCACATGGGCTTATCCAACCCATAATAAGCCGCCAACGATTTAGCTGTGGCGGCATCCACCTGACGACGTTCCGCGTCTGTATCCCAGGGACCGCCCGGGGCGCTGCGCATGACAACGAACGTCACCGCGGAAACGGTGAGCAGAACGGGGATTAACCAGAGTAATCTTCGGATGATATAGGTGGTCATGGCAACTCGCTTGTGCGTGGAATTTGAGTAACCGCGCGGCAGAATTCAAAGGGAATAATTTACAAAGCAATGGTTGGGCTGGGGAACCGTGTGGCTCCCCAGCCCAAGGTTAGTTCAGATCAATGAAGCGCCGAACTTACGGGATCATTGAGGTGTCGATGGTGATCGTCCACGGGGTGATATCACCAGGGAACATGTGATCCTGCGGGGTGCTTAGGAAGCCCTTAACCCACGGCTTCACCAAATAGTGATTGAGTGAGTTGTAACCGAAAGCGGCAGGGATATCGTTGAGCAGGATTTGTTGCGCCTGAGCGTACAATTCAGCGCGTTTGGCAGTATCGATCGTGGTATCGGCTTCATCCACCAACGCATCGAACTCGGGGTTGGAATAACCCCAGCGGGTGGAGAAGGTGCCGGTGCGCCAGTAGACGCTCAGCCAGTTCTGTTGATCCGCATAGTCCGCGCACCAGCCGCCGCGGGAGAGAAGCGGGTAGGTATCCGGGTCTTTCTGGATGGCGGTGTAGGTGGTGGGCTCAACCGGGTCGAGCGCCAGATCCACACCCAGAATTTCCTTGTATTGGGCGGCGATCCATTCATGGCGCTGGCGGTTGCGGGCTGAATCGGCGAATGCCATCTTGAGGCCCATCGCGTTTAACTTTTCAGCAGAGTTGAAGGGTTCAGAGGCGGCGGCAAGAGCGGCTTTGGCGGCTTCCGGATCGAAGTGCAACGGGGTGTTGGCGTCGTATCCAGGATAGCCGGGAGGAATCCATGTCCAGGTGGGCAGGGAGAGGGAGCCATCCACATCACGCGCCCAAGATTCGGCGTCGAACGCCAACGCGAAGGCTTCGCGGACTTTCTTGTCGGTGAAGGGGTTCGGCTGGCCGTTCCAGGTGGGGTGCAGGCTGTATTGAATCTTGATGGTGCAGGAACCGGCATACTTGACGTGCTGGGCGGTCAGATCCGCATCGGCATCGATCACAGGGAGGTCTTCCGCCGCGGAGCCAACGATGTCGAATTCATTGTTGAGGTAGGCTTCGAAGGCAACAGCGGAATCTGTGATGTAGCTATATTCCATCGAGTAGGTTGGGACAGCGCCACCCACGAAGTTGGGGTTCGGGACAAAGACGGACTTGACGAACGGATCCACGCTCTTCCAGATGAAGGGTCCGTTACCAATTTGGTACTTGGAGCTGGTCCACCAGATGTCTCCGCCTTCAGCAATGTTCTCTTCCTTGGCAGGATAACCAACCCAGATACCCGCGATGGTCGCGAAGTAAGGGGCGGGCTTCGAGAAGTTCAAGGTGAGGGTATCGCAGGCGGTGTCTTCGTAGTCAGCGCAGGCAGAGCCATCGGCATGCGAGGCTTTGACGCCCAACGCGGCTTTGAAGGTTTCGGGATCATATCCTTCAGCGGCGGTATCGGCGGCGCGCCATTCAGGAGCGCCAACGATCTCGTCGGTGATGGAGGCGTATTCGCCGGCGGTGGCAGGGTCGATATTGCGTTGGAAGGCATACTCGAAGCGCTTGGCGTTGAGCACGGAACCATCGCTGTAGAGCAGGCCGGGCTTCAAGGTGAAGACCAACTGGGTGGCGTCATCGTTGAACGTCCACGAGTCGGCAGCGCCGGGGACGGTTTCGAGTTTTTCGTTCAATGTGGTCAAGCCCATGTAGATCTTGTCGAGGTGACCAATTTCATTGACGAAGGAGGATTTCTGCGGGTCGATCACATCGGGATAGGTACCGGTGTTGATCCGCAAGACAGCCTCTTTGGCTTCGGTCGGGGCTTCCGTTGCTTCGGGTTGAGCCGGAGCATCGGTCGCCGCGGGTTGCTCGGGTTGAGCGGGAGCATCAGTGGCCGCCGGTGTGGGACCACACGCTGAAAGGATCATGCTGGCGAGCACAAAGATGCTCAGTAAGGTAAACAGTTTACGCATTTTTCTTTTCCTCACAAAATTAAAATTTGGATACGACGTTTGGTAAATGAGCAGGGGTATCGGGGGGTAGCAACCACCTCCTTTCAAGATTTGTCTTACAAATATCGATCGGCAAAGAAACAGGCGACAAAGTGGCCTGGCTTTATTTCACGGAAGTCCGGTCGAGATTCCGCGCATTTTGCTTCAGCGATCGGGCAACGGGTGCGGAAGCGACAACCGGAGGGCGGGTTGGCTGGCGAAGGAACATCGCCGGTCAGGATGATTCGTTGACGCGCGGTTTCAGCCACCGGGTCGGGGATTGGCACGGCCGATAAAAGGGCTTGCGAGTAGGGATGGAGGGGATGGCTGTAAAGCTCGTCTCGCGTGGTCAGTTCTACAATAACGCCCAGATACATCACCGCCACGCGGTCGCTGATATGGCGCACCATCGAAAGATCGTGGGCAATGAACAGGTAGGTGAGGTTAAATTCTTTCTGGAGTTCCTCGAGCAGGTTCACCACCTGCGCCTGGATCGAAACATCCAGAGCCGAGATGGGTTCATCGCACACGATGAATGAGGGCTGTAACGCCAGCGCGCGGGCGATGCCGATACGTTGGCGTTGTCCGCCGGAGAATTCATGCGGATAGCGCGTGGAGAAGGATGGGTTCAGTTTTACAAGCTCGAGCAGTTGCTTGACGCGTTCGTTGGCTTCGGATTCGGTCGCCACATTGTGGACGATCAGCGGTTCGCGGACGATCTCTCCCACGGTCATGCGCGGGTTCAGGCTGGCGTATGGATCCTGAAAGATCATTTGCATCTTGCGGCGCATGGCGCGCAGTTCCTCACCCTTGATCTTCGTTAGGTCGGTCCCGTCGAAGTGGACATTGCCAGAGGTGGGGCGATACAACTGTAATACGGCGCGACCGGTGGTCGATTTCCCACAGCCGGATTCGCCCACGAGTCCCAGCGTTTCGCCGCGTTTTACTTCAAAGGAAAGGCCATCTACCGCGCGCACCGCGCCGACTTGCTTCTGAAACAAGCCGCGCATGATCGGGAAATGCTTTACAAGATTATCTACGCGTACCAACACATTATTATCAGCCATATCAACGCGCTCTCCCTGTTTTCACATCAACCCAGCATGCCACGCGATGATCCGGCGCAATTGTCTCAAGGGTCGGGTTTTCCTTCCAGCATCGTTCCATTGCCCATTTGCATCGCGGCGCAAAGGGACAGCGAGTGGGCTTTTCATATAAGAGCGGAGGCGAGCCTTCGATCGAAGTAAGGGTTTCATGCCCGCTGGCATCGACGCGCGGAAGACTGCCAAGCAAGCCTATGGTATAGGGGTGCGTGGGGTTGACGTACAAATCATTGACCGTTGATTCTTCGATGATGAAGCCGCCGTACATGACGATGACGCGCTGCGCCAGGCCGGCAACCACGCCCAGGTCGTGAGTGATCCAAACGATCGCCATGCCCAATTCACTGCGCAGTCGTTTTACGAGGTCGGTGATCTGCGCCTGAATGGTCACATCCAACGCGGTGGTGGGTTCGTCGGCAATGAGCACTTGGGGTGAGCAGGCCAGCGCCATGGCGATCATGACGCGTTGGCGCATCCCGCCGGAAAATTGATGAGGGTAGTCGGATAAGCGATCTTTAGCGTTTGGAATTCCCACCATGGCGAGCAGTTCCGCCGCGCGGATGGCGGCTTGCGCGCGAGTCATGCCGAGATGCACAACCAGCGGTTCCTCCAGTTGCCGCCCGATCGTCAAGACCGGGTTCAGGGAGGTCATGGGGTCTTGAAAGACCATGCCGATCTGCGCGCCGCGGATCTGACGAATTTCGGAGGCGCTCATTTTGAGGAGGTCGCGGCCGAAAAAGTGAGCCGTGCCTGATTTGATTTTTCCCGGAGGGGATGGGATCAAACCTAGTACCGAGAGCATGGTAACGCTTTTACCACACCCACTCTCCCCCACAACGCCTAGGGTTTCCCCTTCTTTAAGACCAAACGAAACGCCATTAACCGCATGGACAATCCCATCTGGAGTTTTGAATGTCGTTTCCAGCCCTTTCACATCCAGTAAAAGTTCAGGCATTTCGATGTTTTCCTTTTGAGCCTGGGAATCTTGTTGCCAAACACGCGCAGATTATACTCCATTCTAAAAGTCCGTCAATCACGATACGGCAAAATCAAAAACACCGTCTTGGATTCGGCAAGAATCAGTTCTCTAGAACTATATGCAACGCTTCCAGAGGAGTATTGACGTTCCACCGGTGGCTTTGTTGACACCGCCTCCCCGCAACGGTACAATTCGCATCATCATTAATATTCCCTGAGGAGATATTCCATGTTGAAAGAATTTAAAGACTTTGTGATACGCGGTAATGTGATCGACCTTGCCATTGCCGTGATCATCGGCGGCGCATTCGGCAAAATCGTCGCTTCGCTTGTGGGCGACGTTTTAATGCCGGTGATTGGGCTGTTACTCGGAGGCGTCAATTTCAGCGAATTGGCTCTCACTGTTGGTGACGCAGTCGTCAAGTATGGAGCGTTCATCCAATCCATCATTGATTTTCTTGTCATTGCCTTCGTCATTTTCCTTTTCATACGGACAATGAACCGAATAAAAAAGCCCGCCCCAACCGCGGAAGCTACCACCAAAGAATGCCCTTACTGTATCACCACGATTTCGATCAAAGCAAAGCGCTGTCCGAACTGTACGTCTCAATTGTAAATACGAAAACAACTACACACGTAGACAGGTAAACACGGAAACACGTCCCGCAGTTTTGAGACACAACACTGCGGGACGTTATCTTTCCTCTTTCTACTTTCTATTTTTCACCATCGATCACTGCTCACTGATAACTGCTTATCCACCTTCATCTTTCCCATGTCCTTCCTCGATACACTCAACCCTCAACAACGCGCCGCCGTCACAGCCGGGAACGGACCCGTTTTGGTCGTGGCAGGTCCGGGGTCCGGGAAGACGCGGGTGTTGACTCAACGCATCGCGTACCTCATCGCGGAGGAGGGCGTCCGCCCGTGGCAGATTCTCGCGGTCACATTCACCAACAAAGCCGCGAAGGAGATGCAGGAGCGCGTCAAGAAATTATTGCCCGACCAAGCCACCGAGGGAATCATGCTCGGCACGTTCCACTCGATCTGCGCGCGGATTCTGCGACGCGAGGCGGAACACCTCCCCATCGAATCGAACTTCGTGATCTTTGATGCGGACGATCAGGAACGCATCGTCAAGAATGTGATTCGTGAATTGAAGATCAATGAAAAAGTTTATCGCCCCGCAAGCGTGCATGCCTCGATCTCGCGCGCCAAGAACGAACTCATCGGCGCGGACGATTACCCCACGCTGACGTATCGCGACGAAGTGGTGAAGCGCGTGTACGCCGAATATCAAAAGCGACTCATCGCCAGCAACGCCGTGGATTTCGACGATATTTTGGTGTACACCGCGCGCTTACTTGCAGACAACCCGTCTGTGCGAGATAAATATGCCCAGCGGTTTCGCCACGTGCTGGTGGATGAATTTCAGGACACGAACCTTGCTCAATACGCCCTAATAAAAGAACTCGCTTCTTTTAATAGGAATGTGTTTTGCGTCGGGGACCAGGACCAGAGCGTGTATTCTTGGCGCGGGGCTGACTGGCGCAATATCGAACGCTTTAATCAGGATTTCCCTGATTCGCAGACCATCTTGCTTGAACAAAATTATCGTTCCAAGCAAAACATACTCGATGTGGCAATGGGTGTTATTGACCGCGCTCGCAACCGCCGCAAGAAAAAATTATTTAGCGATCGCGGCGAAGGCGAGAAAATATTTTTCTACGAAGCGCCCGACGATTACGCCGAAGCCTCGTTCGTTGTGGACAGCATCGCGCAACTCGTCGCCTCGCGGCAATTCGAGCCAGGCGACTGCGCGGTGATGTATCGCACCAACGCCATGTCGCGTTTAATTGAAGAAGCGTTTTTGCAAGCGCGGCTCCCCTATCGCCTCGTCGGCGCGCAGAGATTTTATGGACGGCGCGAAGTCAAAGACATCATCGCATTCCTGCGCCTCATCCACAACCCCGCCGACGAAGCCAGCCTCGACCGCATCATCAACGTCCCGCCGCGCGGCATCGGCGAGAAGACTCTCACTACGTTGCACATGGTCGCGCGGCAAAATGAAATGCAACCTGGCAACGTCCTCATTGACCTCGCGCGCGGCGATCAATCCGCGCATTGGAAATCGTTCACAGGTCGCGCCGCGCTTCCGCTTGCAGATTTCGGCGGAATGCTCGCCACGTGGCGCATCGCCGCGCAAACGCTCAACGTGCCAGAACTTTTTGACCGCGTCGTGAAAGACCTCAACTTCAAAGACTACATTGACGATCAATCGGAAGAGGGCGAAGACCGTTGGGAAAATGTCGTCGAACTCAAACGCCTCGCCGATGAATATTCCACGCGCACGCTCGACGAGTTCCTCGAAAACATCGCGCTCATCTCCGATCAAGACACCATCGCCGACGGCAACGTCCCCACGCTCCTCACCCTCCACGCCGCGAAAGGTCTCGAGTTCGGCGCGGTCTTCATCGTCGGTCTCGACGACGGCATCCTCCCGCACAGCCGTTCGTTCGACGATCCCGAATCAATGGAGGAAGAGCGCCGCCTCTTTTACGTCGGCATCACGCGCGCCAAAGATAAACTATATTTGATTCGATCCATTCAACGCGGCGGACGCGGCTTGCATGAGGAAACTTTCCCCTCGCGTTACCTGGATGATGTGCCTGCGGATTTACTCGTCGGCAAAACGCGCACGGGACGTTCCATCCGCGGACAAGTCCCCGAAACAAAATGGCAAACGCATCAGACGCAGGGGAGGCCTGCTTCAGTCACCCCAGCCAAATACCGCGCTGGGACGCGCATCAAACATCCCTCGTGGGGCGAAGGCATCGTGTTAGACAGCAAACTCCAAGACGACGACGAAATCGTGGATGTCGTGTTTGAGTCTGTTGGAATAAAAAGATTGTCGGCGAGTCTGGCGAATCTCAAGATCATTTGACGATAGACCATGGACCAATGACGATGGTCTATCGTCCATGGTCCATGGTCAAAAGGAGACCCATGCACTACAACAACCTCGGCAAGACTGGAATGAAAGTTTCGCGCTTGTGCCTCGGCATGATGAGTTACGGCTCAAACCAATGGCGCGATTGGGTGCTCGATGAGGAGCAAGCCAAACCCTTCATCAAACGCGCGCTCGATGCGGGCATCAACTTCTTCGATACCGCGGATGTGTATTCGCTCGGCGAAAGCGAACGGGTGACTGGCAACCTGCTCAAGCATTTTGGCGTGAAGCGAGAGCATGTGATCGTGGCGACAAAAGTCAATAACCAGATGAGCAAGGAAGTGAACGACAGAGGACTCTCGCGCAAGCACATCATGGACTCGATTGACAAATCGCTTCAACGATTGCAAATGGATTACGTTGACTTGTACCAGATCCACCGCTGGGATGATGAGACTCCCATCGAAGAGACGATGGAAGCGTTGAACGATGTCGTCCGCGCGGGCAAGGCGCGATACATCGGCGCGTCTTCGATGTACGCGTGGCAATTTGCAAAGGCACAGCACACAGCCGAACGTCGCGGCTGGAGTCGTTTCATCTCGATGCAGAATCACTACAACCTTGTCTATCGCGAAGAGGAACGCGAGATGATTCCTCAATGCGTGGATCAGGGCGTGGGACTCATCCCGTGGAGTCCGCTGGCAAGAGGGTTTCTCGCGGGCAACCGCCGCAAAGAAGATTGGGGCGACACGATGCGCTCAAAGAGCGATACGTTCGGGCATTCCATGTACTTCCGCGAGGAAGATTTCGCCATCGTTGAACGGGCGGGCGAGGTAGCAAAAGAACGCGGCGTGACCGTGCCGCAGATCGCGCTCGCGTGGCTGATGAACAAACCGCATATCTCCGCTCCCATCATCGGCGCGACGAAGATGGATCACCTCGAGCAAGCCATCACCGCAGTTGACATCCAACTCACAGAGGATGAAGTGAAACGACTCGAAGAGCCGTACAAGCCGCATCCTGTGTTGGGGCATTCCTGACGTTGGACGATAGACGATAGACGATGGTCAATTGTCCAACGTCTATCGTCAACCATACACGCGAGGTACAATTAACCCATGACCGAATCATTGAAAATCTTCATTCCTATGGCAGGCTGGGGAACGCGGATGCGTCCGCACACGTGGAGCAAGCCGAAACCGCTCGTGAGCGTGGCAGGCAAAACCACGCTTGAACATCTCATGGATATGTTCAAGACATTGCCCGACCCCAACAATGTGGAATACATCTTCATTGTTGGTCCGTATCTCGGCGAGTTGCAGATCCCCGCGTTCGTCAAAGAGAATTATCCCGACATCAAGGCGCATTACATTGTGCAGAGTGAAATGAAGGGACAATCGCACGCGCTCTGGCTGGGACGCGAGTTCATGCGCGGACCGATGATGGTGGTGTTCTCCGATTCGATCATCGAAACAGATTTCGCTTTTCTCAACGAGGAAAAATCGGACGGTGTGGCATGGGTACTGCCCTTCCCCGACCCGCGTCGCTTCGGTGTGGCGGAGGTGGGCGCGGATGGTTGGGTGAAGCGGTTTATTGAAAAACCATCCACGTTTGATAATAATCTCGTCGTGATCGGATGCTACTGGTTCAAAAGCGCGGAGGCGTTACTTGCCGCGATCGAAGAACAAATGGAACGGAACATCACCTTGAAGGGCGAGTTCTTTTTGACCGATACCATTTCTGTGATGATCGAAAAAGGCGCCAAAGTCCGCGCGCACAACGGACTCAGTTGGCTAGACGCGGGAACGATAGAAGCGACGCTGGATACGAATAAAATTTTGCTGGACAAGATGGGGAAACAAGTAAACACATACACAGGGAAACAGGTAAAGATCATCGAGCCTTGCGCGATTGATCCCTCGGCGGAGATTTCAAATTCCACGATTGGACCTCATGCTTCGATTGGCGCGAACTGCAAGATCGAGAACAGCACGATCGCTGAGAGCATCGTCGAGGCGGGATGCGAGATCAAAGACGCGGCGTTGAGTCGCTCGATGGTGGGCAGACAGGCTCAAGTCCGCGGAAGAGGCGATGGGCAAGTCGTCCAATTGAATGTCGGCGATAATAGTTACGTCGTTCTGTCGTAAAATATGAACATGGTCGAATGTCGGTCTGATTCGGAATATGCGGAGCGTCCGCTGTCTCTCACGTGGGAGGGATACAAGTATGAGATCGCGGAAATTGTCGCGCGTTGGCGCGGACCGAGCGAAAAAGGTTTCCGCGTGAAGACCGCCGATGGGCAGGCGTTCGATCTGACGTATCGGGAAATTCCCGATGAGTGGTTAGTGCAGCCAATTTAATATGTCATTGCGAGCGAAGCGAAGCAACCCCCAATACGTTGAGGAGATTGCTTCGTCGGGCTGAAGCCCTCCTCGCAACGACATAAAAAACTAATGGAGGTTCCATGCAGGAAGTAACGAATGTTCAACGTCTGTCGAAACGGGTGGCGGGACTGAAGCCTTCGGGCATTCGCAAATTTTTCGACATCGCCGCGACGATGAAAGATGTGATCTCGCTCGGCATCGGCGAACCCGACTTCACCACACCCAAACCGATCCTCGACGCGGGCATTCACTCCCTGCAAAGCGGCGAGACGCATTACACCTCGAACTGGGGCAAGATGGAATTGCGCCAGGCGATCTCCGATAATCTTAAACGTTTGTACAATATTAAATACGATCCGACGAACGAGATCATCGCGACGGTCGGCGGCTCGGAGGCGTTGTACCTCACGTTCACCGCGATCCTCAATTCTGGCGATGAGGTGATCATCCCCACGCCGTGTTTCGTTTCGTATCAAGCCGAAGTGATCATGGCGGGCGGCGTGGCTGTGGAAGTGCCTGCGCGCGAAGCGAATAATTTCTGCATTGACCCCGACGATATTCGCAAAGCGATCACGCCGCGCACAAAAGCGATCTTCATCGGTTATCCATCGAATCCCACAGGCGCGGTTGCTACACGCGAAGTGATGCTCGAGATCGCAAAGATGGCGGAAGAGTTTGATTTACTGGTCGTCACCGACGAACTCTATGACCGCCTCGTCTACGATTTTCAACACGTCTGCTTTCCCGCGCTGGATGAAAGCCTCAAGAATCGCACGATCCTCATCAACGGTTTTTCAAAAGCCTACGCGATGACGGGCTGGCGCATCGGCTATGCTTGCGGACCCGCGGACTTGATACAGGGTCTCGTGCGGATTCACCAGTACAGCATCATGTCTGCGCCGACGACCGCGCAAGACGCCGCGCTCGCCGCCCTTCAAATTGGCGACCCGCACGTGGAGGAGATGCGCCTCGAATATGACCGCCGCCGCAGACTCCTCGTGGCGGGACTCAACCGCCTCGGTCTCTCGACCTTCGAGCCGCGCGGCGCTTTCTACGCCTTTCCCAACATCCAAGCCTCTGGTATGGACGATGAAACGTTTGCCGAAAAATTATTGCGCGAAGAGTCAGTTGCAGTTGTGCCGGGCAATGCGTTCGGTCCGGGCGGCGAGGGGTATGCGCGCATGTGCTACGCCACCGAATACAGCAAGATCGAAGAGGCGCTGCATCGGATGGAAAAGTTTATGAATAGGTATGGGTAAACAAAAGAGAATTAGAGATTAGAGAATTGTAGGGGCAGACCAGTGTCTGCCCCTTTTGATTCTTGTGAAGGAGTAGGATCAAAGCAGTATGTCAACACTTATTTGGCACGACCCCGAATGGCAACAACAGGCACACGCTTGGATTCGATCGGAAGCCGCGCGCAATCAACTTCAACTCGTCGGCGAGATCGAACAACCTCATGCAGTGCACTGGTCAACGGTGATGCGTGTTCCAACAAATAGAGGCATGATCTTCTTTAAAGCAACCGCCTCTGAGACGGTCTATGAAATCGCGTTGACTCAATTGCTGGCGAGCCTTCAACCCAATGTCGTGCCTAAACTGATCGCAGTGGATACGACGCGCGGCTGGATGTTAATGCGCGATGGCGGCGAGCAATTGCGCGCATCCACTCGACCCACACAGGATGTGAAAGCGTGGGAGCCAGTCATCATCGAATATGCCAAATTGCAAATGGGGCTTGCTGAACATGCGGATGCAATTCTCGCGTTGGGAGTTCCCGATCATCGTCTCGCCGCGTTGCCCGCGTTATATTCGCAATTACTCGCGGATACTCCCAGTCTGATGATCGATCAGGAAAAGGGTCTCACCTCCGCTGAGTTCGAACAACTTCAAAACCTGAAACCGCGCTTCGAACAGATTTGTGCCGACCTCGCCGCGTATGGGATTCCAGAATCGATCAATCACGGCGACTTCCACGATGGCAACATCCTACTCAAGAACGGATGCATCACTTTCTTCGATTGGGGCGACGCCGACGTGACGCATCCTTTCGTCTCCCTCCGTACTTGGTTTGTCAGCATGGAGATCGCGCTCAACCTGGACGATTGGGCGCCGCCTACGGCGGAGATGTCGAGGCTGTTGGAAAAGTATCTCGAAGCGTGGCAGGCGTACGGGGAGAAAGAGGCGTTGGCATCCGCTTATCGGCTTTCACGCCCAGTCGCGTCCATCGTCAAGACTCTGGCATGGCATCAAGGCATCTCACGCATGGACGACTCCCTGCGCGGCGAATACGCATGGATCGTGCCGAATTTGTTGCAGGAGTTCATGGTGTATGAGAAGATGTTGGACTAACGATTGAAAGTGCGGGTGATATACTTTCCCCATGGAAGTTGACTACAAAAAATTAGTCCGCGAACGCATCCTCGCCAGGGATGGATTGATCCGCGCCACTTTCAGCGGGGGGCAAAAGGGATCATCGCTCGCATGGAATAAAGTGATCGTGCGACCTGTGGAGATCAAGGGCGAAATTCATTTGCAATTCTCCTATTTCGACGACAAAAAGGACATCACGAAAAATCATCTCGCCGACGCCGCATCCAAAGTGGATGAGTTGCTCGCTCTCCCCTTCCGAAATATTTTTGTCGAAAGCGCGGATGGCAATGTGCAGGTCAACATCTCGAAGAGGGGAAAAGCGGTGGTGAGCGAACCCAAGTCATCAAAGACGCATGTTGAAACAAATCTCGCGCACGACCGCCAGAAAAGCAGACTCCTATCCGCTGACAATGCCGAACCATTTCTCAAAGCGGTTGGCATAATGACAAGTGACGGCAGAATCAGGGCGGATATGCAGCGCAAGTTCAAACAGATCAATGAATTTTTGCGCCTTGTGGATGAAACCGATTCGTTTCGACCAGGCTCAACGCAAGCCTTCCAGACTTTGAGCAGTGAGCCGATCCATGTTGTGGATTTTGGCTGTGGCAATGCCTATCTCACTTTTGCGATCTACTATTATTTAAATGAGATTCTCAAATTCGACGCGCGCGTCACGGGCGTGGATGTGAAAGCCGACTTGATCGCGAGTCACCAGCAGAAGGCGGAATCGCTTGGGTGGAGCCGAATCAACTTCCACGTCGGAGAGATCGAGGGCTACATCCCCGAACATAAGCCGAATGTTGTCCTCGCCCTCCACGCCTGCGACACCGCCACCGACGACGCGCTCGCGCAGGGAATCCGCTGGGGGAGCAAGTTGATCGTCTGCGCGCCGTGTTGCCAGCATGAATTACAGGCGCAAATGTCGCGCGTCGCTATGCCCGAGCAATTATTGCCCATCTTCAAAGATGGAATATTCTTCGAGCGTATGGGAGACATCCTCACCGACACCTTCCGCGCGGCGATCCTGCGTATCATGGGCTATCGCACCGACGTGACTCAATTCGTCCCCATCGAACACACCGCCAAGAATCTCATGATCCGCTCGGTGAAAACATCACCCGCAGGAAATGCGCATTGGATTGAAGAGTATCGGAATTTAAAATCGTTCTGGCAGGTCACGCCGTATCTTGAAAAACTGCTTGGGGATGAGTACAAACAATTCCTTTAAAGCAAAAACTTCACCATGGAGAATACTCAATGAAATTATCCGTTACCAATCTCGGTAAACAATATCGCCGCGACTTTTGGGGACTCAAAGACTTTTCCCTTGAGATCAAACCCGGGATTCTAGGCTTGCTCGGACCGAACGGCGCGGGCAAGTCCACGTTTATGCGCATGCTGGCGACCATTACAAAACCCACGGATGGGAAAATTTTGTGGAACGATGCGGATATCGTCAAATCGCCCGACACTCTGCGGGCTGTGCTTGGATATTTGCCGCAGGATTTTGGTGTTTATCCCAACCTGAACGCAGTTGAATTTCTCGAATACATGGCGGCTATTAAAGGGCTGGATGCGCAAGCAACAAAACAACGGATTGATGAGTTGCTTCAAATTGTGAATCTCGTCGGAGCCGCCAAACGTCCGCTGGGCGGATATTCAGGCGGGATGAAACAACGCGTGGGCATCGCGCAAGCCCTGCTCAACGATCCGCAATTGCTTATTGTGGACGAACCCACTGTGGGACTCGACCCCGAAGAGAGAGTCCGGTTCAGGAATCTGTTATCAGACCTTTCGGGCGAACGAATCGTGATCTTATCCACGCACATTGTTTCGGATGTGGAAGCGACCGCCACATACATCGCGCTTGTGAACAAAGGGCATCTCGTGCGCGAGTCCGCGCCTGAGGATTTGCTCAAGGAACTCGAAGGCAAAGTCTGGGAGTGGACGGTTACCAGCGATGAACTCGTGACTCTCAAACAAAAGCACATCGTTAGCGGGACGATCAGAAGAAGCGACGGGGTGGAGGTGAGGGTCGTGAGCGCGAACCAGCCTGAGGCGGGGGCAAGAAGCGTGAATCCGAATCTCGAAGATGCGTATCTGCATTTCATCGGAGGTCGCGCATGAATCAAGCGCGTATCATCTATCACTTGGCGCGCGCCGATTTTTTAGAGCGCGTGCGCCGCTATAGTTTCCTCATCATGCTGGGGCTGGCGGTTTTTCTTGGCTATCAGGTGGCGGCGGGGAATGTGACCATGCGGCTCGATGTGTATCGCGGCGAGTTCAACTCGGCGTGGGTCGGGAGCATGATGGCGCTGTTATCGTCTTTCTTTCTCGGCTGGTTCGGGTTTTATCTTGTCAAAGGTTCGGTGGCGCGCGACCGCGAAACAGGCGTCGGGCAGATCATGGCGACCACGCCGCTGACTCGCCTGTTGTACATGTTCGGAAAATGGGCAAGCAATTTTTCAGTGTTGCTTGCGATGAACGTTGTGCTCGCGATTGCGGGCATCGGCATTCAATACCTCGCGGGCGAAAGTATGCAGTTCGATCTCGCCGCCCTGTTCGCGCCTTTTCTTTTTATCACGCTGCCCATGATGGCGCTCGTCGCGGCGGTCGCTGTTCTTTTTGAAAGTGTCGGCTTTCTCAGCGGCGGCTTCGGCAATGTGATCTATTTTTTCATGTTCGCTTTTATCTTTCCGCTTGCCGATCCATTAAGCGCAACAAATCCCGCTCTCGAGCCGCTCGGCATGGGGTTGATCCAGCACAGCGCGGGCGCGGCGGCAAGCGCGGCGTTCCCAGACTACAATGGCGGATTCGTCCTCGGCGACCCCGCTATTGCTGATAGCCTGGGCGGAAACCTCGACCCCGCAAGTTATATCTTCCAATGGAACGGCATAGAGTGGACTGCTGAGATCATTCTCAAACGGTTTATATTTTTCGGCATCGCCATCGCGTTGACGTTTCTCGCGTCCATTTTCTTTGACCGCTTCGACCCGTCTCGCAGAAAACCGCGCAGGGTGCGGAGTAAAAGCGCCGCTTCCATTTCGACGCCTCAATCTGATTCGACCTCTCAAGCCTTATCTCAGCCCGCGCATTTAACGCCTCTCGCCCCCTCCCAAAACAGATTTGCCTTCCTGCGAGTTTTGGTCTCCGAACTCAAACTCCTCCTCAAAGGTCGGCGTTGGTGGTGGTATGCAGGCGCGCTCGGTTTGTTCATCGCCTCGCTGACCAACTCACCTGAGAACGTCCGCGCTATCGTCCTGCCGTTCGTATGGTTGTGGCCCATCCTCGTTTGGTCTGGCATGGGCAACCGTGAGATAACCAGCAACACGGGTCCAATGGTCTTCTCCTCCGCCGCGCCGCTGATGAGGCAACTCCCCGCTCAATGGCTGGCAGGCTTTCTCGTCACACTCCTGACGGGTAGCGGAGCCGCATTAAAGTTATTGGGCGCGGGTGATGAGATTGGTCTGTTGGCTTGGTTCTCCGGCGCGCTGTTCATTCCATCCTTTGCGCTGGCATTGGGCGTGTGGAGCAACAGCCACAAACTCTTTGAAGTTTTATACGTTACAATGTGGTACCTCATGTTGAATAAAATTGACGCGCTGGATTACCTCGGCGCAAACAGCGACGGCAATATCGGGTTTTTCATTCCCTTGTCCATCGCGTTGGTCATCGCCGCGTTCGTTGGCAGAGCAAGGCAATTGAGAAATTAAATCAAAAATCCCCGCGATCTTCATCGCGGGGATTTTTTTGTCAGACTGATTCAGTCAATTAGCCTAAAACGACAACGTTCGCGGCTTGGGGTCCCTTCGGTCCCTGTTCGACAGTGAACTCGACCTTCTGACCCTCTTGCAGGTTCTTGAACCCCTCGCCTTGAATGGCGGAGAAGTGCACGAAAACATCGGGCCCGCTTTCGCGTTCGATGAAGCCGTACCCTTTGGTCCCGTTGAACCACTTGACTGTACCGTTGATACGATCCGACATGTTTGCCTCCTATGGCAATAAAAAATTTGGAGGTAACCACGTATTGCATCGGAATCGCCGCAACGGCGAAAAAACAAAGCGGCTCACGGACGATCCGTGAGCCACCTGGTACTTCCAAAGCAAACTACTGGTATCCTACGCCGCTTAAGATAACATGAGCAGAGCGATGTGTCAATAGAATCACTTCGCCGTCGTCAACGTCAACTTCTCTTTTCCAAGCCGATAATTGCCGTTGTGTTTTAGCACCTGCTCCACCAAATCCTCAGGGACATCCACGAACGTGAACTTATCCTCGATACGAATTTTTCCGATGGTGTAGCCCGGGATGTTCGCATGGAAAGCGATCGTGCCGACAATGTCATTCGGGCGGATTCCGCTCGACTTGCCTTTGTTCAACTTCAAGCGCACCATCCCCTCCTCGTGGGACCCATCACCGCGATGCCTTTGCGAAGCGCTCCCGTGGGACTGCCTGCCTCCCCTCCCCGACTCCCCTCGCTCCTCAAATTTCTTTCCTCTTTCCACTTTCCACGCTTGCCCTGAGCGGAGCCGAAGGGTTCCACCATCATCCTTCCGTTTGAATTCAGCCTTTACTTCATGAATCTCCGCAATCGGTCTCTGCTTCTCATCAGCCCGCGCGATCTTGATCGCCGCCGCCGCAATGTTCAATGGATCGTGCCCCGCCGCAATCAACTCATTGACCATTTCAAGTTCGCGCTTGTAGCGTCCGCGCCCGAGCCAGACCTTCATCGTCTCGATGACTTGGTTTTCACGGTGACGATGAATATCGCCAACGGTGGGAAGTTCCATCTTGGTGACGGGTTGCTTGGTCAACGCTTCCACTTCGCGCATGCGGCGTCTTTCGCGCGGCGCGAGCAACGTGATGGCAACGCCTGTTTTGCCCGCGCGTCCCGTCCGCCCGATGCGGTGGATGTACACTTCGGCATCATCAGGCAGGTGAAAATTGAACACGTGAGAAATATCGTCAATGTCGAGACCGCGCGCGGCGACATCGGTGGCAACCAACACTTTTAATTGATTGTCGCGGAAACGTCCCAGCACGCGTTCGCGGGCGCGTTGGTCCAAGTCGCCGTGGATCGCTTCGGCAGGGATTCCGCGCACGACGAGTTCGTTGGCAAGCGACGCGGTCTCTGCGCGGGTGCGGGCGAAGATCAGCGCGCTCTTGATCGGCTCGATCTCGAAGAGGCGGGTAAGCGCGCTGGTCTTATCCGACTCATGCACAAGATAATAACGCTGTTCGATGGCTGAGGCGGTGAGCGTGCTTCTTTTCACTGCGACAGTTTGAGGGTCGCGCATGAAGCGGTCTGCCAATTTGCGAATCCGCGCAGGCATGGTGGCGCTGAATAAGGCGGTCTGCCTCTCCGCTGGAGTCGTCGCAAGGATTTTTTCCACCTCTTCCACGAATCCCATGTTGAGCATTTCGTCGGCTTCATCAAGCACGACGGTTTTGATGTCGTCCAACACTAAAACTTTCCGTTCAAGCAAGTCATTCAAACGACCCGGCGTGCCGACCACAACATCCACGCCGCGCTTGAGGCTTCCGATCTGCGGACCATACGGCTGGCCGCCATACACCGCCAACACGCGGACGTGCAGATGCTTGCCATATTCATTTAACGAATTGGCAACTTGCAACGCGAGTTCGCGCGTGGGGGCAAGCACCAATGCCTGCGGATTTTTTTGTCGTTGAAAATTTTGCAGAATGGGGAGCGCGAACGCGGCGGTCTTGCCTGTGCCCGTCTGCGCCTGCCCGATCACATCAGCCCCCGTGAGCATGACCGGAATCAACGCGGCTTGGATCGGCGTCGGCGTGGAGTAGCCGAGTTCGGAGATCGCCTGCATGATCTCGTCACGCAGGTTTAGAGAAGTAAATTCGGTTGTCATCGTTTTCCTTTGCATGTCGTTGCGAGGCGGGCGAAGCCAGACAAAGCAACGACATATGATATGGAATGTTCCGACGACTCCGTTTCACTTCCTTCTTGCAAATCAAGCCTTCCTTTTCAGGTCGGCTTGCCCAACAAAAAAGCCCGACACACGTTCATCGGGCGTTCGTTCGGAGGATCAAAACAATTCCCAGATTAATTACAGCGGCGGGAGTATAACACGGTTTTCTGGAAATCTATTTTTTCAGAATCGAGGCGGACAAGGTATGTGTGGAGAGCAACCTCTTTGCCACAGAAACACTGAGGCCAGAGAGTGAAAGCCTCAAAATCTCTGCATGGCTCCGTGTCTCGCCTATACCGACGCTTTTTCGGGGGCGGTCCAAAAAACCGCCAATCATTCTTGTCTAATCATTATCACTGATTACCTTAGACAACGCCCTTTGGACGCAGACCCTTGCGCCGCCCGCAAGGGCAGGTGAAAACGCTGATTTCGCTGATTCAAAACAAAGAATCTGCGTTGTCTGCATGAATCAGCGTCCCGAGTTTGAAAGCGCAAGGTAATCAATCATCAGTAGATCACGGTTCTTGACTCAGTTGCACTGCGTCAAGGCAGGCGACACGATTTGCTTGGCAAATCGAACTGCGCCTGAACTTTCGTGAAGTACTGGTAATATTTCCTTAATAAGATTTTACGATGTCGCGTTGTCCATCTGGTGTAAGAAAATCTGGAAAAGGAGAATTTATTATGAACGCCAATCTTCAAACTGCCACGCTGGCTGGGGGATGTTTCTGGTGTCTCGAAGCCGTTTTCGATGAGGTGAAGGGAGTCGAGGGTGTGGAGTCAGGCTACACCGGCGGACGAAGCGCGAATCCGTCGTACCGCGAAGTCTGCAATGGCGATACGGGTCATGCCGAGGTGGTGCAAGTCCATTTTGATCCTAATGTCGTTTCATATCGCGACTTGTTGAATGTATTCTTCGCGATTCACGATCCCACCACGATGAATCGTCAAGGCAACGACATCGGCACGCAATATCGCTCCGCGATTTTTTATCACGACGACGAACAGAAGAAAGTTGCCGAGGAACTCATCAAGGAATTGAACGCGCAAAAGATATGGGATAAGCCCATCGTGACCGAGGTCTCAAAACTGGACAAGTTTTACATGGCGGAGGATTACCATCAGGAGTACTTCGCTCGCAATCCGTACCAGCCTTATTGCCAGGCGGTCGTTGCGCCGAAGGTGTCAAAGTTCCGCAAATATCATTTGGAGATGCTGAAGAAGCAGACCGCGTAAATAAAACAGTCCCTTGAAGTGTTCGTCTCAAGGGACTGTTCGTTTAAAGATCGCAAGGCGACGGGAGAGTCCCGGGAGGGACCGTATCCTGAAATTTCACATCCGCGTTTCGCAACGCGTCCACTTTTGCGTTGATCTCCTCAGGGGTTAAAGAAACGCCCACATCATGGAAGACCCAGTCTATATCTTCTTGATATTCGCGCGCGTCTCCCGCCCCGTTCAAACCGCCTTCGATAAACCACAGATTGAAATTCATAGACATGGGCGCATCGGGAAAATAGTATTGATCGTGTTCGGCGATCTGTTCGCCGTCCACAAAATAGCGGACTGTACCGTCGGTCACTTGCGCAACCAACGTATGCCAGCCTGCCAGGCTTCCCTCGCGCGCATTGCTGGTGTTATCGGCATTCCAGGGTTCGATCTGAACTTTTTCCCACGTGGTGAAGTGCATGATGTTGGGAGGTCCGCCCCAGCCGCCGTTCGGCAGATACTCAAAATCCATCTCGCTGTAATTTGGATCGAGCGGCTTCTCGTACGGGGTGATCATGTAGAACGTCTCAACAATCTGATCGCCGTCGCTGCCGGAAACCGGCTCGTCGCTAAAGCGGACCCGCGCGGCATATGTCCCTTCGAGATATTTGCGCTGGTGGCAAATTTGCGTTTGGAATGTATTCTCCTTCGTGCCGTCGGTGGAGGAGGTCATGCGCAAGAGGCGATTGCCCGCCTCGTCGGGGTGATCCACAAAAGATACGTTCTCCGCGCGGAAGGTCGCGCCGGTGACGCCGGGCCAGCCCTGCCCACTGCGGATGATCCAGCCGTTGGCGGTCATTTCGCTTGACGCGGAATAAGAAAAATCGTCGAACAAAATTTGCGAAGGATCTGTGGTGGGTACGGGAATGGATTCCGTCGTAGGCGTGAAAGGAATGGCTTCCGGCGTAGGTGTGAAGGGAACAGTTGTCGGCATTGGCGCGGGGTTGGTCGCGGGCGGGAGCGGGTTGGATACGCAACCTACCAGCAGCAAAAGGCACAACGCGTACAAAATAGTTTTATCGTGTTTCATTTCCCAGTCTCCTTATGGATATGCTTTGCGCGCAGTATAACATCAAGTTCGATCTTTAAATAGCCTGTGACTGTCAGGTTAAGAAGCTCCAAATCTCTTTTTGCGCAGATGGACAAAAACCACACCAAAGCCGATAAGGGCTGTGCCGCACGACGGGAGATTGAATCCGCGAGGAACTTCACTTTCAGCCTGCAAATTGACGACTCCGCTTTTCGATGTCGGTTTCCAAACGAGGGTGTTTCCATTCACTTGATCGGCGTTGTGAGAAATGGGCGTACCGGGTAAAACGACCGACCAGGTGATCTCGGTGAGCGTGGAAAAACTCGAGCCTTCCGAAAGGGTGTCTATATCTACATCGTAGTAAAACTTTCCATCGCTGATCTCGAGGCGGTTGACCGTTAGTCCCTTTTGTTTTTCATACAGGGCGCGAAGTTCGTCCAGATTCGTGAATTGAGTCGTTGTCACGCACCAAGTCTCGTCGTTGCGCTGTTCTTCGGTCACTGAGACGTTCTCAGGCGTCTGCGAGGTATTGCAGAAATCTTGCGAGTTGGCGTATTGTTTTTCTATATTGGCGCGTTCCTCCGCTGAGAACCCTACCCCAGTCTGCAATTCGCCTGAGCCGTTTGGTTTGATCGAAGTTGTTGTCTCCAGCTTGTGGCATCCCGCCAGCAAGATCAATATCAGAACCCATGCAATTTTTTTGAGAGGATGATATTTCATCGTAACCTTCCTTTCATGATCATAGTTTGCAACACCGCGACTCGGCGGCGAGTTCTCCCCCAAAAGTTTGTTATACTTGCCGTCGCTCATGAACGAAACACAGACTCCCAACTTCTACGTACGCGACATCCCCATCTACGGGGACACGCTTCTCGCGCCCATGGACGGCTACTCGGACTGGCCCTTCCGTTCGATTTGCCGCGCTCTCGGTTCGGCGATGAGTTACACCGAGTTCGTGAAAGTGGAGAAGATCCTCAGCCGCTCGAAGGAGCCCGCCAAGCGGTTGTATTACGAGGAAGCCGAGCGACCTGTCACCTTTCAAATCTACGGCGACGATCCCGACTTGATCCTCAAAGCCGCGTTGATCGTGGAACAGTGGAAGCCCGACATCATTGACATCAATATGGGATGCCCCGCCAAGTCTATTGCGGATCGCGGCGCGGGCGTGGGGATGATGCCGAGTCCGTTGCGGATCGCGCGGACGTTTCGGATGTTGGTGAAGTCGTTGAAAGTTCCCGTCACAGGGAAGATCCGTTTGGGGTGGGACAAGAACAAGAATTACAAACTCATCGCGCGGATCGTGGAAGAAGAGGGCGGCTCGCTCATTGCAGTGCATGGTCGCACAAAAGAACAACGCTACGCCGGCAATGCCGACTGGGACGCGATCGCCGAAGTGAAAGCGGCAGTCAGCATCCCCGTGGTGGGAAGCGGCGATGTCCGCGCGATGGCGGACATCCAAAAGATGAAACAGCACACGCATTGCGACGCGGTTATGATTGGGCGCGGCGCAATCGCCAATCCGTGGATCTTTATGGGGCTGGATCGCGAGGACGTGCCGCATCAATTATTGAAAGAAACGGTGCAAGAACATTTGCAAAAGAGCGCGCAGTTTTATGGCGAAGAGGACGGGCAAAGACTCTTCCGCAAATATGCCGTGCAATACTTGTTGTTGAAAACGCTCGACCGCGACGCGCGCAAAGAAATTTTGAAAGAACGACCTGCGGGGGAATTTTTAGAAATGCTGAATCAAGTCTATGCGACAATTGCGAATTAAATAAAACGAGCGCAGAATTTCTTCTGCGCTCGTTTTATTATTGAACGATTTGATATACGTAGACAATACCGCTCCCGACCGTCACGATCAGTTGTTTTCCATCCGGTGAAAGGTATAACCAATTCACCCACTCGATATAGGTATCGCTTTCCGACGTCACGCGAATTTCGCCAAGGAGGACCAACGAATTAGGATCGAGAATACAAATTTTGCCTTCGCGTGATTCATAACCGCGGGTAAACAACAATTCTCCATCCGCAGAAATTGGGCCCAATGGCGAACACCCCTTTGGCAGATTCTCGGGAGGCTCATAGACTCCTAGACTTTCACCCGTTGCAAGATCGAACCCATTGTCGTTGATATAGAAACTATGACCCGACATATCTACGTCGAAAAATTCAGGAAAGTGCGGTTTGAGTGTGACCATGCCGTTGTAGTATTCTAGCGCGGGAGATTGAATAACATAATTTGTCGCGCCCGAATTGACGTTCCAATTCACGACCGTTCCCCAACTACCAAACCCTACCAACATATTCTGGTTTGGAATAAATTCAAGGTATGTTGAGAAGATACGCGACGACATGCCGATTTCGTAGGCGTCCACAGCCGTTTCTTCAAAGTAATGCAAAAGTTTTCCGTTTCCCAAATCCCATAATTTGATATCGCAATCCTGCCCGGCAGATGCGAGATAAAGCCCATCGGGTGAAAATGCCATCGAATAGACTCTGGCGCTATGCGCCTGAATATTCATAACGCCTTCGCCTGAATCTAGATCGCGAATCTGGATATTTCCTTCGTTGTCTCCAAGAGCAATTAAATTATCAACCGGGGATACGGCAAACTCAGCCATACCAAATCGGTAGAGCAATCCTCCAGTTGCTGTTGATCGAACCTCCAGTTCATCCGCGCGTTGGATCAGCAGGTATTTGCTATCGTAGGAATACTCTACCCTCCATACCGGCGCATTCATATGCCTTGAACCATATATGGATTTTGCGCTGGCAATATCCCATAAAATAATTGAACCATCCACAAAACCAACTACCAACAACTTGCCATCTGGGGAATAGCCAAAATCTTGCACAGGTTTTGTGAAACCGCCTATCGAACCAAGGAGATCGCCGCTCTCGCTTTCATAAATGCGAATAAAACTATAGGCTCGCATGATCCCTGTATATAAGCTGGGAGTATCGTATAAGGCGGCAAAGGTTTTGCTATCTGACGAGAAGCGCGCTTTCATTGGAGTCGTTGCCACCGCCATGAGGGCATTACCGCACATGCTAAAGACGCTTAGATCGCATCCTTCGGGACCGTTGCGATCCGAGTATGTGACATACGGAGCGTCGTCTCTAAACTTATAAAGCAGGTTACGATTTGAATCGAACATTTCCCGAACAGAGATCTCTTCGCTGAATGTCGCCTCGTTGTAGCCATACTCAAGACTGCTCTTCAGAGTCTTGGTCCCATCAGGGGACTTCAATATTATTTTGTTATAGTCGACCACCGCATCAGGTTCGAGCCAGACCGCACCGTTTTCGGCTGTTAATTTTTCCGCATAGGGAAAACTCAATAGATGAGTGGTGTTGGCGTTGTAGCTGGAACGATAAAACTTGACCATGCTTCCGTCGCTACTGAAATAAAATTTGTCGAACAATATTGGTTTGGGGAATGCAACCCACGAAGGAGGTTGATCTAGCGCTTTCATATCGTAAATCGTCCAGCCCATTTCACTGACGGCAATGAACGAATTCCCATCTGGCGTGAAAGCGACTCCCAAAATTGAACCTCGCCCCCATTGTCCAATACGTTTGAGTTGTGCAAAATTATTAAGCCCAATCGCTTCAGGGTTTTTTGGAATGGGTGTGCCAATCAATGCGAGTACATCGGTAGGTGTTGAAGAGGGTTGTAGTGTAGCGTTAGAGGGCAAGCTGGTTGCGGTTGCTGGTTGCGCTTCAGGTAAGAATTCATCTGGAACCTTGGTTTCAACGGGCAAAATACGGACTAAACTTTCAACGTCTTCAACTGTCGGTGGTGGGGTTGTTTGAGGGGAACACGAAACAACAAAAGCAAGTGTGATTGCAAGGTGAACGACCAAAGCTGATCTACGCATGTGACATCTCCCTTTTGAAAGATATTATGCTACCTATAACGGATAATGAGCTTATAAAGTTTCACACTGTGTTCGATCTTCACCCTCATCCCAACCCCATATCCAGAATCATCATGATCACAAACCCAAGCATCGCGCCTGAGGTGGCGAAGTCGGTGTTCTTTGCGAGTTGCGATTCGGGGATCAACTCTTCGACCACCACGAAGATCATCGCGCCTGCGGCGAATGCCAGCGCGTATGGCAGGATGGGTCGCATCAACAACACAGCCGCCGCGCCGATCATCCCTGCGATGGGTTCGATCAATGCGGACGATTGCCCGAACCAGAAACTTTTCAGGCGCGACATTCCCTCTGAACGAAGCGGCACAGATACCGCAACACCTTCAGGGAAATTTTGGATCGCGATGCCGATGGCGAGCGCGACCGCACCTGCCAGAGTCGCCGACGATAAATTCGCCGCGACCGCGCCAAAGGCAACTCCGATGGCAAGCCCTTCGGGAATGTTATGCAATGTGATCGCCAGCACCAACAAAATACTCCGCCTCCATTTTGTTGGAACCCCCTCCGCTTCGTTGACAGGGAATCCCAAATGCAGATGAGGCAGGAACAGATCGATCAAGCGAATGAACGCGCCTCCAAGTAAAAATCCAATTGCGGCGGGAAGCCAGACTGGCACATCGTCCGTTTCGCGCGTCATCTGAATGGCGGGCGCGAGCAGTGACCAGAAACTCGCCGCGATCATCACGCCCGCCGCGAAGCCGAGCATCCCGTCTAACAATTTGCGATTCACTTGTTTGAAAAAGAACACTGTCGCCGCGCCGAGCGCGGTAACAAGCCATGTACATGTGGTGGCGATCAATGCCTGCCACACGGGGTTGAGTTGAACGAACCATTCGCCCATGTAAATTTCTCCGATCCGAAATTTGGATACAACATATCTGATTTGCTTGTATTGTTCTTGAAAATTGAGTATAGCAAATTTCAAAACGCGCGCAAATGAAAACAGAACATAAATTCTGATATACTTTCGGCATCAACCCTCACCCTAGCCCTCTCCCTCAGGGAGAGGGGATGGATTCGAAATGGCAAAAACACAAACACGTTATGTCTGTCAGGAATGTGGGCGCGTCGCCGCGTCGTACATGGGAAAATGCCCGCAATGCGGATCGTTCAACAGCATGGTGGAGGAAGTCATCCACGATGAGCCTGTGACGAAGTCCACTGCGGTTCGCGGACTCACGGGTCGGTCTGCCCCGCGTTCCATCGGCGATGTCTCCGCTGGAGATGAAGACCGCATCCGCGTTCCCATTGAAGAATTCGCGCGCGTGCTAGGCGGCGGGATCGTGCCGGGCTCCATCGTGTTAGTCGGCGGCGACCCGGGCATCGGCAAATCCACGTTGATGTTGCAGATGGCGATGGAGATGGCTGGGCAAAAGCGCGTGTTATATGTTTCGGGCGAAGAGTCGGAACGACAGATCAAGATGCGCGCAACGCGTTTGAACGGCAAAAAAGAGTTGCCCAAAGATTTATTGCTCGTCACCGAGACGAATCTCGAAATCATCTTGAATCACATCAACGAGGTGAAACCCGAACTGCTGATCGTGGATTCGATTCAAACCGTGTATCTCTCCAGCATGGACTCATCCGCCGGATCGGTGAGTCAAGTTCGCGAGTGTTCATCGCAATTGCGCGAATTGGCGAAGACCAGCGGCATCTCGGTCTTCGTCATCGGGCATGTGACCAAAGAAGGGACCATCGCGGGTCCGCGCGTGTTGGAACATATCGTGGATACAGTTTTATACCTCGAAGGTGATCGCTTCCAAGCCTATCGCTTGCTGCGTTCGGTGAAGAATCGTTTCGGCGCCACATCCGAAGTGGGCGTGTTTGAAATGCGCGAGGGCGGGCTCGTTGAAGTGACGAATCCATCGGAGGCGTTTCTTGCGGAACGCATGATCAACGCGGCAGGGTCTGCAATTGCCGTCACGATGGAAGGCACGCGCCCGATCCTCGTCGAGGTGCAGGGACTCACCTCCCCGACTCAATTCGGCAACGCGCGCCGCACAGCCAACGGCGTGGACTTCAATCGTCTGCTGTTGATCTCGGCTGTATTGACTCGCCGCGTGGGATTGAAACTTTCAGAGCAAGATGTTTTCGTCAACGTGGTGGGCGGTTTGCAAATTGACGAACCCGCCGCCGACCTTGCCATCGCCGCGGCAATCGCATCCTCATGGAAAGATGTCTCCGTCAAAGCGGACGCGGTGCTGATCGGCGAGATCGGTCTCGCGGGCGAATTGCGGATGCCCAGCCAGATGCAAGTGCGTCTGCGTGAGGCGCAAAAGTTGGGATTCAAAACCGCCATCGTGCCGAAAGCGTTGCGAAAGGGCGAAGGATATCCGAAGGGCATCGAGATCGTTGAGGTCAGGTCTGTAGATCAGGCGTTGAACGCGGCGTGGAAAAAATGATGATGTAGGGGCACGGTGGGTTATTAAGCGACAAGGAAAAACAATCGTTTCGCCGTGCCCCTACGCTTGTAATAATTTCATACCCCTCTTCGGAGGGGTATTGTTTTGCAACCTGTTCCCATTCCGCCCGTATAAAAACCAGACAATCAAAACGAAGGTGACAGTCACGTTCGAACGTGACTGTCACCTTAACCCCCGAAGGAGAACCAACATGAACGTGAAAATCATTTCAGCAATTCTTGTCCTTGCTCTCGCAAGCATGGCATGTGGATTCAGCTTCGACCTGCCCGAGCAGGTCAAAGCGGGACCTGAGGTCAAAGAAGAAATATCGGTAGCAGACCCAAAGGAAGATGAGACGCGTTTGCTTCTGTCGTTTGGCGCGGGGAATCTGAATTTATCCACCGGCGCGAAAAATCTTGTGGATGGCACAGTCGTCTACAACGTGGAAGACCTCAAGCCCGAGATCATCGAAGACGGCGCGCAGATCGAGATCAAGCAGGGAAATTTTCAAGGGCTTCCGCCGTTCGACGGAATGAAGAACGAATGGGATCTGCAATTGGGTTCGTCGCCGATGGAGTTGGAAATTTCGGCAGGCGCGTACGAAGGCGATTTTGAATTTGGCGGTCTTGCGCTCACAAACCTGACCATCAACGACGGCGCGGCGGATGTGAGCCTTTCGTTCTCCGAGTTGAATCTTGCGGAGATGTCTGAGTTCAATTACTCCACCTGGCGCGTCGGATGTGCGCATGGAGGGGCTGGCGAACGCCAATTTCGAACGCTTCATTTTCAACGGCGGCGCGGGCAATTACACCCTCGATTTTTCAGGCGACCTGCAACGCGACGCGACGGTCAGCGTCGACTGCGGCTTGAGCGATCTCACGCTCATCATTCCGCAGGGCGTGAACGTTGTGATCACCATCGACAGCGCGCTGGCAGACATCAACCTCGGCGATGGCTGGTCACAAAAGGGCAGTGTTTATTCACAGCAAGGCGATGGTCCGACACTCACCATCATCGTCAACATGGGCGGGGGCGAGATCACGATCGGGAAGTAAGACCGGGTTGGATTATAAGAATGTGACAGTCACGTTCAAACGTGACTGTCACACTAACATCGAAAAATTTTTTCGATCGAGTCTATTTCTTGGTATAAACGCGCCGTTTACTTCGCGAATGTTCTCGATTGCTCCACATACGCCAGGCTTTGATGCCTGAAATACGTGTTGTACAGCGTGGCGTAATGCCCGCCTTTCGCAAGCAAGCCCTCGTGATTCCCCTCTTCGATGATCGCGCCTTTTTCCATCACCACGATTCGGTCCGCCGCTTTCACAGTGGATAAGCGATGCGCGATGAGAATGCTGGTTGAATTTTTCAAGATGAGATTCAGCGCCTGCTGAATTTGATATTCGGTGAACGGGTCGATGCTGGCGGTCGCCTCATCCAGGATGAAGATGGCGGGCTTCTGCATCAGGACGCGCATCAACGCCACGAGTTGACGTTGACCCATTGAGAGATGCGCGCCTCTCTCCCCGACTTCGGTCTGGATACCATTCGGGAGCGTTTCCAGCCATTCGCCGTCGCCGATCTGGCGCGCCATCTTCAACATCTCCTCATCCGACGCGCCCGGCGCGGCATAACGGACGTTGTCGGCGACCGTCCCTGAAAATAAAAACGGGACTTGAGACACGATGCCAAGTTGTTTGCGGTATTGCGCAAAGTCGAATGTGCGGATGTCGCGCCCATCCACGAGCAGGCGTCCCTGCTGGAATTCGTAGAAGCGCGCGATCAACTTCGCAATGGAGGACTTGCCCGCGCCGGTGTGGCCCACAAGGGCGAGCGTCTCTCCGGGTTGGATGACCAGGTTGAAGCGGGAAAGAATCGGTTCTTTATCCGTATAGCGAAAATGCAGATCGTCGAAGTGGATGTGTCCCTTGAGCGGATGCACATCCTGTTTGTCGGTTTGAATCACGTTCGGGTCGGCGTCGATGAGGGCAAAGGCGCGTTCGGCGGCGGACAGCCCCGCTTGAATTTGCGCCCAGAACGCGGAGAGATTCAGCACGGGGAAGAAGAATTGGTCGAGGCTCATGATGAAGAGATACCACGCGCCCACAGTGACGATGCCCTGCGCCGCGCTCAACCCGCCCACGTAGATGAGAACGCCGACAAAAATACCGCTGAGCGCGTTGAGCGTGGGAAACACCAGCGACAACACAAAACCGCGTTGCACGTTGACTTGATACGATTGCTGGTTCGATTCGTCGAACGAGTTGAAGATGCTTTCTTCCTGCCGAAAATTTTTCGCGATGGAAATGCCGCTGATGGTCTCTTTGATGGCGGCGTTCACGTCTGCCATGGCTTTCATGCCGCGCTTGGTAACGCGCCGCGCCAGCACGCGGAAGCCGCCCGCGATGGCGAAGATGATCGGCAGGAACGCAAACAATAACAACGTTAGTTTCATATCGGTGCGGAACAACACCACGCCGAGGATCACCGCCTGGACCATCTGCGAGCTGATGTCGGTGACGATGACGATGAGTTGACCAAAGTCGTTGGTATCGGAGGTGATGCGCGAGACGATGCGTCCCGATGAAAATTGATCGTAGAACGAGAGGTCGTGTTCCGCCGCGGCGCGGAAGGCGCGCGCGCGCAGGTCGAGAACCACGTCGCCCACCGCGCGCACCACGAGACTGCGCCGCGCCCAGTTCAACGCCCACAAGCCGAAGCCAACTCCCAACACTGCCAATGCGACAAGGCTGATGGCGGTTAGGGAGGGCTCGCCTTTCAACAGGTCGATCATGCGAGAGACAACCACCGGCAGAGACGCGCCGATCATCGCAATGATGACGACCAGCGCGGTCACTGCCGCGAGTCGTTTGGTTTGCGGTTTAAAGTAGCCCAGAATGCGCCGCGTCAATTCGCGGTCGGTGTATTGGCGGTCGTATTTTTCGTCGTTCAGTCCGGCAAAGAAGCCCATGGTAGTCCGTTAGTTGGTTAGTCGATTAGTTTGTTAGTCTGCAATTGAAGGATGATGGCAGTGGAAAAGGAGACACGTACACACGTAGACAGGTAGACAAGCCATATCCGTGTTTACCTGTGCGCATCTCACTCCCTAAAAATCTTCGCGTACGCGTCGGAGGTTTTCATTAACTCGTCGTGCGCGCCGATGGCGGCGATTTTTCCTTTTCGCAAGACGATGATCAGGTCTGCCCAGCGGATCTGCGAAAGGCGGTGCGTGATGATGAAGGTGGTGCGTCCGCGCGCGGCGTTGGAGATGGCGCGTTGGATCTTGTCTTCGGTGGCAGAGTCGATGGCGGAGGTGGAGTCGTCCAGGATCAAAATGTGCGGGTCGGTGAGAAACGCGCGCCCGAGCGCAATACGTTGACGCTGCCCGCCGGAGAGCGTCACCCCGCGTTCGCCGACAACAGTGTCATATCCCTTTTCGAATGACAGGATGAAATCATCGGCTTGGGCAGACTTCGCCGCCGCTTCGATCTCGCTACGGGTTGCCCCGGGCTTGCCAAAGGCGAGATTGTCGCTAACGGAACGGGAGAACAGGAAGATATCCTGCTCGATCATGGAAATCTGCGAACGGAGCGAGGCGAGATTCCAGTCGCGCACATCCACGCCGTCGATGAGCACTCGTCCCTGCGTTGTATCGTACGTGCGGTTGATGAGTTTGACGAGCGAGGTTTTCCCCGCCCCGGTCTGTCCGACGATGGCGACAGTTTGTCCCTGTTTGACTTTGAACGAAATATTTTCCAATTCGGGGTCGGCGCCATACGCGAAAGAGACGTTTTGAAATTCCACTTCGCCTTTCATGGCTTCGGAGTATCCCTGCGCGTTCTGGTCGAGGTTGGTCTCGCGGGTGATCAATTCCAAAATGCGGCGCGCGCCCGACATGCCCGATGAAATTTGCGAATAGGCAAAGGTGGAAACAAAGGTTGGGAATTGGAGCAACAAGAGCAAGCCGAAGTATGCCACCACATCGCCGACGTTGATCTGCCCGCTGCGGAAAAGCAGAAGAGCGTGAAACAGCCCGAAAGCGTAGGCAGAACCGAGCAATAGCATGGCGATGTAACGTCCCTCCAGGTCGCCTTGTCGCACGAAGGCGTCGCGCACGCGGCTGGCGTTCATCACGAACTTGTCCACTTCCGCGTTCTCTTGCGCCGCGCCTTTCACCACTTCCACGCCATCCAACGATTCGGAGAGATGCGTGTTCATCTGCCCGAACGTGGCGCGCACTTCGTCGGTGATCGGCGAAAGCGTTTTGAGGTAACGCGCGAGGAAGACGAAATACAGGACCGTAAAAACGACCGGCGTGATCACCAGCGCGGGATGATATCGCCCCGCCACGAAAATGGGCATGAGGATAAAAACGAACGAGCCCACCACAAGGTTCAACCCCGGGCTGAACATATAATTGAGTTCGCGCACATCGTTGGTGGAGCGCGCCATCGTGTCGCCGACGGGTTGCAGGTTGTGGAAGGTCATGCTCTTGCCGAGCAATGAAAGATACAACTCGTCGCGCACTTGTCGTTCCATGTGTTGCGCCAACAATTCCGCGCCGAAGTTCCTCCCCAGTTGCAACACGCCGCGGATGATCTGCGAGAGACCGATGGTGAACGCCAGCGGCAAAAGAACGCTGGTGTCGGGAGTGGGCTTGAGCATCGCGTTGAACGCGTCGCCGGTCAGCACCGGCACCACCGCCGCAAGACCGGCATTCCCCACCGCGCCAAGCGCCATCATGAAAATGATCCAGCCATGCCGCGAGGCATGCGACCACACCCAGCGAGCCGGGCTGGAGCGATCGGCAGTGTGGGCGCGTTGTAATGAAAATTCAGCAGGAGTAGAGGTTGTAATAGTCATGACAGAAAAAGTTCCTCGCGGCGTTTTCCTCTTGCCGCGAGCGAACCATGCGCCTAAATTCTACCACGCTGGATGCGCAACTTCCGATTTGGAGTAGGGTTGTCGTATTTAGCATTGTCCACGCGGACGATCAAAACCACTTTAGGAGTGTATGAAATGGCTATACTTGCTGCTTGGTGTACGGCTTTGTTCTTTCTTTGGTACGGGCTTTCTGCCTTCGTACCAGCGCTTGCGACGGATATGTTCAAGAAGATCGGCGCAGTGTTGGCATTAATTGTTGGCGCTGTGGGTTTGCTTGCCTTACTGGGCATGGGCTAAACCAAGAAAAACAGCCTCCGAAACGGGAGGCTGTTTTCATTCAATATCAGCAATCATCTCGGCAAACCGCATCGAATATTCCCAGCCTGTCCGATCCTCGATCCCCCACCATGCGGAGAGGATCGCGTGCGCCAGACTCCACTCGATGATTCGCTCGCGCTCGAACCCCAACTGCTCGCGCAGGATGTCAACCCGCTTCTTGATCCGCGACTTCAACCTGCTTCCCCGTGGCAACATTTCCCACGGGTTCATCATCAGCGGACCCACCTCATAGCACGCGGGACCAATGACTCCCTTCGGGTCAATGACCAACCACCCGCGTTCCGACGACAAAATATTGAAGTGATGAAAATCTCCGTGCATCAACACGGGACTGTGATTCTCCGCGAAAAAATCTTTCGTTGATCGTTCCACCCGCTCCACAAGTTTCTCATCCAGCGGACCGGTCCTGCCATTGAACATTTTCCGTAACTGCTTCAATCCCTCGAACCAATCGGGGAGTTCGATAAATTTATTCCGCGCTGAGCGGAGCGCAGCGAAGTCGAAGCGCCAGACCCTCTTCATCCCCTCCGCCGCGATGCGCGTCGCTTCTTCATCATCTTCGAGAGTGGACAGCATCACGCCGGGGCGCAATCGTTCCAGCAATAGAAATCCCTTTTCCTCATCTGCATCAATTAACTGACATGCTCCGTCGCCGTCGAACAATCGCAACGCGGCGATCTCACTCGTCAACTCATCGCGCGGGATGCCGAGTTTGAGCACAACGTCCCCCTCTCCCTGAGGGAGAGGGGCTAGGGGTGAGGGTGATGTCGCGTATGCCACAAAATTATAGGAAAGATTCGGGACAGGCTGAATGTTCGTCAAACCCCATCGTTGCGACGCTTCGTCAATCAACGCGGGGAGGTCCGCGAGGAATTGCTCCCCGTCCACGCCGAAGGTGTTGGTGATGGTGGAGATGAAATCGGATGGTAGAGAGAGCATATAAAATGTTGAGGAATCAAAAGGACGGCTTTCGCCGTCCTCGATGAATCATGCCTATGCAGTTTCGAGTTGCAGTAAGTTTAATTTTTCCTGACCAATCCGTGCGCTCAGATTCAGGATTTCAATCCCAACAACCAGGTTATTTTTGTCAAAATCCAGAATGACGCCAGGTTGCACCTCTTCCGATTCAACAATCGCACTTTCGTCCAATCGAAAATACAGAGCGTCGTTTTCCTTGTCAATTTTCAGTTTCATTTCGTTCTCCTTCGCCGATCGAAAAACAAAGTTACGATACGGTTTGGCTCGACACCTTCATTTACAACCACATGCAAAATCCGATTCTCACGTTCGAGCAATGATTTGAAATAGTGCGTATTGCCATCACTTTCAATGCTCTTTTCGTCTGGCATACTGATTGCATCTAAAACCCATTGTTCGAGAATCTCTCGTTCTTTGAGCATATCTCTAGCGTGGATAGTAAAAATGGGTTCGGGCATCTCTGTTTGTCGATTTCAGTTTACCACAATTAATTTTTCAATCAAACAGGAAACAACTTCTCGAACACCTCAGGACAATACTTCTGCACCATCTCGGATGATAGACCGTTCTCTTTGCAAATCTCCGCGTACAGATCTGCCGACGGGCGTTTGATTCGCTTCTGCGTTTCCAAATCAAGTCCCCACAGACCGAAGCGCAGAGTCCAGCCTTGATCCCATTCGAAGTTATCCACGAGCGTCCAATGAAAATAACCCTTGATGGGCCAATTGAAGTTGACGGCGCGCCACATCTGATGAATGTGCTGCGCCATATAACGCGGACGAACTTTATCGTCGGCATCGGGAAATCCGTTTTCACTGATGATAATGGGCAGGTTCGGGAAAGTCCGCACGATCCATTTCAAGCCTTCAAACATGCCATCGGGTTCGTTCACGAGAAATTTCTTATCGCTGAAATCTGAATTGTCCGCAAAAAAACCGTTGCTGAAAAAAGTTTCAGGTCTTCGCAGGTCAAATGTGACGCGGTTGCGCGAATAGTAGTTGAAACCGTAATAATCCTGTGCGCCCCTGGCTTCCGGGATGCGGATCGTGCCAAGCGGCGTTCGCATCGTTCCATTTGCCAGCGGCATCGGAAATGTTTTGTTTACCAGATTGTCGGCGTTTTTGGTCAACAGCCTATCCACTGGCGACCATGAGTGGTGCGGCACAAAGGAACGATAATTCTGTGCAAACCCCACCCTTGCCTCAGGTTGGATTTGATGGATGGCGTGATACCCGACGACATGCGCGCGTACCAGGTTTGACAGCACATGCACAGCAAGTCTTAAACTGTTTTTTCCGGGGGGCCAGTTTCCGCTTAAACCCCCGCCCACATATCCATTCAAGGCATAACCGTTCGGCTCATTGATGGTGCACCATACCGTGCAATATTCCTTCAACGCTTCCACTGTCTTGCGGACAAATTTCTCAAATAACGGGAGGACCGCATCCGTTTCCCAGCCACCATGTTCAGCCAACCACAACGGATCGGAAAAATGATGCAACGTCACCATCGGCGTCATGCCGCGCTCGCGCAGTCCGCGCAACATGGCGCGATAACGTTCGAGCGCGTCTTCGTCCCATGTGTCGGGCGTCGGCTGGATGCGGCTCCACTCCACCGAAAAGCGATGCGCGTTCTGTCCGCCCTCTGCGGCGCGATCGAAGTCTTCCCTCCAGCGTCCTCCCCACCAATCGCAGGCGAGCCCAGACGTCCCGTCCGTGTGACCGTCTTGTTCCCACTTCCACCACTGATTGTTCGTGTTGTTGCCTTCCACTTGATGAGCGGCGGTCGCCGTCCCCCATAAAAATCCGCGCGGGAAATGATAGGTTGCTTGAGGCAAATTAGTCTCCTAGTCTTCTAGTCTCTAGTCATCTAGTCTCTTGCCTTGCAAGATATGCAAGATACAACGCCACCGACCCCGCCACCGCCGCGTTGAGCGATTCGACTTCTCCGCGCATCGGAAGTTTTAACACGATGTCGCATTTCGCGCGCGTGAGTTGACGGATGCCCTCGCCCTCGCTTCCGACCACGAGCGCGGTTGATCCAGTTAAGTGACGCTGAGTCTTCGCCCCGACCGTTTCCCCGTCCTGATCGAGTCCCACCACCCAAACATTTTCTTCTTTCAATGTGTCAATCGCTTGCGAGAGGTTTGACCGCGCAATGAGCATGTGCTCGCTCGCGCCCGATGAGGCGTTGACCACCGCCGGAGTCACCTCCACCGTGTGCGCCAGCGGAATGACGATGCCATGCACACCCGTCGCCTCTGCCGTGCGAATCAATGTGCCAAAGTTTTGCGGGTCATTCAATGAATCGAGTAACAACACGAACGGAGGCTCGTTCTTCTTGCGCGCGTTCTCCAAAATATCGAGCAGGTCGGCATACGGATACTTGCTCACCTCCGCAACGATGCCTTGATTATGTTCGTGGATCTTATCCAGTTGCGGGCGTTTGGCTTTGACGACTTGAATCTTTCTTTGCGAAGCCAACGACAGCACATCGGCAAGTTTGCCTTTGATCTGCACATTGTCTGCGAGTTCGATCTTGAGCACCTCCCTGCGTTTGGCGCGGAGGGTTTCGTAGACGGCGTTGCGGGAGTAGATAAATTCTTTCATATCCCCGATTGTACCGTAGGGGCAGATAGGGCAATCGCATCTAAATCGGTGAGGCGAGGACTTTGAGGAGGTAATCCTGGTTCCAAGCGGCTTGGAGTTGCTTGGCATGCATACCGCCTTTGGCGGTTTTCTCCTGTTTGAGCAGATTGAGCGCAATGTGGCGAAGGACGGCGAAGTTTTCAGGAGCTTGATCTTTACGCACACGACTATGGTCTTCCCGCAAAGCCACATCCAAGACCCAGTGCAGTTCATTTTCAATCGCCCAGTGTCTGCGCACCAGATGTAACAATCGTTTCGGGTGACTGGGCAGGCTGGAGATATAGTAGCGTACTGTTTTGGTTTCCTTGCCAGCCACGTTCCGCGTGCACACGAGCATGACAATGCTTTGCAGACCAGCCAGTTTTCTTTGTTACGAATCAAGTTTAGATAGGCAGGATCAGAGGTACTCCAGCATTCTCGAATTTCTATGCGCCCATGTCCCTTATTCGCTGTCTTGTCATAGTCCAGGGAAGCATATTTGAAGTTGTGGGCTTGATCGACCGCAAACACGACCGAAATATCTTCAAACAGACGCCCCTGGTTCTCTTTCACACTCAAAACATAATCTGCCTGAGCTGCGACGATGGTTTGGGCAATATTGGTTTGGGTTCCTATGGCATCTATGGTCACAATACAGCCTGCAAGCGCCAGAATCTTGAGTAATTCGGGGATGGCGGTGATCTCGTTCGACTTTTCGTCCACTTTACGCTGTCCCAGAACAATCTCGTTTTCTTCCGCCCAAGCGCTGACCATATAAATGGCTCGTTTGCCCAGTAGCCGATCCTGCGAGCCACCCAAACGCTTCCCATCCATATTGATGATTTGCCCTGGGATGATCTCATTGACTGCCCAGACCCATTCGTAAAACGCCAACTGGAACTGTTGGGCATCCAACTTCGAGAAGACCCGACCAAAAGTGTCATGCGACGGGATACCATTCGGCAATTCAAGAAACGTGCTCAGCCAGACTATCTTGCTATGCCCAAAATGCTCAATGTCCGTCCAGCCTTCCGCTCCACAGATCACCGCACATATGGCGATGCTGATCAAATCTATGAGTTTATGTTCCTTCGTTCGATCCACCCGCGGATCGCTCACTTTGCTAAAATGCTCGGCGATCGCCTCCAATGGCTTCTTTGTCATGGCTACCTCCTTCAAGATAGCCCTTTTTTACCTCAATTTAGATGCAATCGCCCTAAGGGGCAGACCTGTGTGTCTGCCCTTACTTTTTGGGAGTACCTAATATCGAGGTAATCCCAACACAACAGGATGTCATTCTGAATACTATGAAGCCGTCAAGGTTTTTTGAAAAACCAGGGGATTGACAGCAACATAGTTGGGAAGGTAGGGTTGTTGCGAGCGGACGACAGCACAAGCAATCTTGAGGATCTTGTTTTGGATGTTGTTGAGGACCAGTTTTTTGTGCTTGCCATCCGCGACTTTGCGGTAAAAGTATTGCTGAAACTGCTTTTGTGCGTACGCACGGAGCAGGCCGCCAGATAAAGGAGTTTGCGTAACTTTGGAGGTCCAAAGTGTCGTGAAGTTGGAGCCGAGTAGACGGAAGAGCCACTTTCATGCTTGATCGGGCAGATGCCGATGAAAGCCGCCAAACTTCTTGGATCGAGTGTTTCCTGCATGAGGATCAGTAAGTGAGCGGCGAGTTGCAGCCCGATGCCAGGCACCGTCATGAGCAAGAGCAGGGTCTGTTTGAAGGTTGGATCGCTTTCAATCAAACGACGGATTTCCTTATCGATCTCTTTGATGGACTTGGTAATCTGCTCGATCATGTTCTGGTGAGAGTGCTTGGCAAGTTCAGACGAGACCTTCTTGCGGTGGATCGCGTGCAAGGCGTTCTTATGTCCCGTCAACTGTACCGAAAAGTGCTGGCGCGTGGTCAACAGTAGCTTGACTTGCTCCAAAATCTCGGCTCTCGGTTTCCACAAGGAGAGTTTGTCCGCATAGCGGCAGGCATACTCGGCGATATACTGGCAGTCCAGTTCATCGGTTTTGGAAGCGTTCACAGGAAACTTGCGCTGGATGTTCAACGGCGGTTCGACCGCCACCGAATAACCACTGGCATATAGGAAGTATGCCAAGCCTTCACTATAGACGCCTGTCGCTTCCATACACACCACGGTGCTTTCGGTCTTCAGGTTGTGTTCCTGCAACCAGCCGAGAAAGGAGACGAAACCATTTTCGTCATTCTCGAATTTCGTTGGTTTGACCGTGACTTTCCGGGCTGTGTTCCAACACTGGCCATGAAAGAAGCGGATGCAATATCGACACCTACAAAGGATACAAATGTTGTCATTCTGAACCTCTTTTGGACTTGGGTATTGGGTTTGCCAACTTGTGAACGTGCATTCTCCATTACTAGCCTTTCAGGCTTGAATACCGATCAAGCATAGTTCACAACAAGGGCTGGGTCTGCTTCAGAATTTGAGTTTGACTCGGCGTTTGCCTCGTGAGCGGCTCTAGACTTGTTCAGCCCTTGTTTGGCAACTCCAATACTACTTCAAGTCTAATGGAGCCGCGCTCTTGTTCTTTGCGGCGAAGAATCTCCACGATGATCTCGGAGACCCTTCGCTAGCGCTCAGGGTGACATATCATCACTTCAAGTTTAGACACTCCCTATTTCTTGAAATCATTCAACCATCGGACCACGCCAAGCCAATCATCATCTCCAGTTTGAGTCAAAGCAAGGTCGAGCGATTCGATCAGTTCACGGATCGTCCAACGATTTTGCACAGCAAGGAGTATTCCATGATGTGTGGAATATCGTTTTGCCAAGACAAGAAAGTCGCGGATGTTGAACGTGAAGAGCACGCGTCCCTGCGCAGACGCATTGAGCAATTGCGCTTTGTCGTCGGCGTCGAATGGTATCCAATCGTTTGGGGTGCGCGTGACGTCGTGACCGCGCTCGCGTAACGCGTTGTACACCGCCTTGATGGACGCGTCTGCATCAAGATGCAAACGCGCTTTAGCCACCCCTCGGCTCCAACGCGGATTCGGACTCAATGTCCGCGTCTATTTCCTCTTTGTGCGCATCGTAGAATGCCTGCGCTTCTTTCACTTGCGCTTCGGGGATGTTGAATTGGTCGGCAATTTCGGAGGGAGATAACTTCCACTTCTCGGCGGCGGTCACGATGGTCTGGACGCGAATGCCGGTTCCGCTGAGAACAGCCGTCGGACGGCGAGAGGCGCCTCGTCGGTAGGTGACGCGCGGAAAGTTCGGGTCATCCACGTTCGAGCGGAGCGATCCCAATTTTTCGGCGACCGCCCACAGGATGAACTGGTTGAGAGACACGCCCTGACGCGCCGCCCATTCTTCGGCTTCCTTCTTGAGTTGTTGGGGGAGACTGAGCGCATATCGTGACATACGACCTCCATCGGCATCATATATCACATCATATTTGATGTCAAGAACCGATGAACTCACCTTACGCAGACGTTCTGCAGGTTTGATTGATTCAACAGAGTTCTGCGAGGCAACCTGCGGGACGGTGCGTAACATCAGTGGTTAACTCTTCCGCCCTCTCGCACGACAAAATCAACTCACGGGCGAACCACCACCCGCCACAAACGAACTTCCCCATTCGAGCCGCCGGTGGCAAGAAAACGCCCATCCGGCGAGAGCGCCAGCGCGCCGTTGCCGCCCGGCGGATCGGCTTCGAAGACGACAGCAAAGGTAGCCGTATCGTAGATGCGCACCATCCCATCCCGCGAGGCGGCAATCAGCAGGGAACCATCCGCCGAGAATATCACGTTCTCCACAGTGTCTGGGAAGCCGCGCAAGTGCTGGATCAGTTTGCCGGTGTTTAAATCCCATAACCAGACCGCGCCCTCGGCGCAATCATCGTCCACGGCAAACGAACAGGTGGCAGTCGCCGCCACAGCGTTATCAACTGAAATGGCAACATCGAGCGAGGGGTGAGGATGGTTGAGCGTGAAGAGGGATGTCCCATCGCTTGTCCGCCAGACCTGCACATTGCGCGAAGCGCCGCCGCCCACCAGCCAGCGCCCATTCGGCGAATACGCCATCGCGGTGATGTTCACGTAGTCGGGAATCTTCAACAGCGGCCTCCACGCGCTGGTGGAATAGATCCAGATCGCGGCTGTGAGATATTGCGGATCGTCAAGCCCGCCCACGGCAATGGTCTCGCCATTCGGCGAAAAGTTGACTGTCCCTACCTGGTTGGGGAATTGTAGCGTTTGCAATAAGATGCCTGCGCGCCAATCCCAAATATTGGCTGTGCCGTCGCCCGAAACAGATGCCAGCATCGAACCGTCCGGCGAAAAGGCAAGGTTCCACACAATATCGCGATGTCCCTCCAACACGCCGATCTCCTCTCCGCTTTCCGCATACCATAGATGGATCGTAAAATCGTTCGCGTCGCCCCCCGTCCCCGCCAACACCTCGCCATCGGGCGAGAACGCCAGCGCGCGCGCCGTTTCAGGCACATCGATGTTATTGAAAATTTCAAGCAGGCTCAACGTATCGAGTCGAATCGCCACAGGAGTGAGAGTGGCAAACGGCGCGACCACTCCCGGCTCGAGTGTTTCTGTGGCAGGCAGGCGCAAAGGCGTGGAAGACGCGGTTGGCGTGGCGGGCAGGGTGGCGCCCGGCGTCGGCACCACCTGCACCGAGAATGTGCAGGCATCCAACAACCAGGCGCACAAGGACAGGCTTGCAATCAAAATTCGCACTCGCGGCTTCATTGTGACGCGATTATAAACTGGACTTTCGGAATGCCAGAGGAGTAGAGATTGGTTTGAAAATTCAGGTTGCCATGGTGTAGATCGCCAACAGGATGGTGAAATCTGCCGCCATATGACCCAGCACGGGCGCGAGCAACCCGCCATCCTCTTCGCGCGCGACCTGTCTCCAAAACCAGCCCGCCCATGTCAGCGCGGCAACCGCAACGCATATCGAAACGATGGGAACTTTATGAATCAAAATCAACGCATGAAAGCCCGCATACAACACATCAGAACGATGGAGGCGCTTCGTTGCGCTTGCCAAATATCCGCGCCAGAAATACTCCTCAACGAACGGGTTGACCAGCGCAAAGTACGCGATAAACGGCGCCCATGTTCGAGCGTTCAACCCCAGGGCTTCCACTTGCGCCGGGAGATCGTTCGCAATGCCGAACACATCCCACAGAAGCAATAACGCAAAGCCGCTGCTTCCGCAAACCAAAAGACTCAACGCGATCCATTTTTTATTTGAATAGTTGAGCAACGTTGAAAGCGGAATACCCGGTCGGGCAATCCACAGCGAGCCGAGGATCGCCGCATGAAAGCCAAGCAACGCCGCCCACGCGCTATGAAAGACAAACAACCCCAGAAACACCGCAAGATACGCCAGCGCCGGCGCGATCCATTTCATGCAACCTGCGTGATGATCGTGTTCTTCGCGCCGGCAGAAATTAATGCGGATGAAATATCGTCAGCCTTTTCCGCCTCCGCGAGCGCGATCATGTTCCCGCCGCGTCCTCCCCCGCTTAGTTTTGCCCCAGCCGCCCCAGCCTTTCGCGCCGCCTCAACCAACGAGTCCAATTCAGGCGAGGAGACGGTCATCTCTTGCAGGAGCGCGTGGTTGCGATTCATGAGTTCGCCTAATACTTTCCAATTTCCACTTTCTATGTTTTCTCGCGCGTTTTCTGCAAGCGCTCCCACCTGATCAAATACGCGCTCCCATTTCGCTTGATCCGCCTCCCAAAGTTTCCTCACATCCGCCACCGATTCCTTCGTGGGCGCGGCGATGCCCGTGTCGCCAATGACGACGGTGAACGGCGCGCCGACTTTGAATGTTTCGATCATGTTGCCCTCGCCCTTAGCTTTCACAAAGTACACGGGCCGGGCATACGTGACGACTGTATTATCGATTCCCGAAGGCGTGCCGTGATGGATCTTCTCGATCTCGTAGGCAAAGGCGTTGATTTCTTCCTCGGTCATTGGGTACTTTAAATGGGAGGAGAACGCGCGGAGCAGAGCCACCGTCACCGCCGCGCCGGAGCCGAGACCAGAGGCGACGGGGATGGTAGACGTGATGTTGATTTGAAGGTTGGGGAATTTACTCTCGCCCCCCCCTCTCCCGGCGCGCGAGAGGAAGAGAAAATTATGGATGACTGAAGCAATGGGATGGTCGGAGGGAAGCGCGTTCAGTTCGGCGCGGAGGTTAATGCCGGGGGCGTGGATCCAAATCCCCGTCGCATCTGAATCGAGAATTTCCACATCCGCATGGGCTTGGGTAACCGGCACAGCCAACGCCGGGCGTCCATAGACCACGGCATGTTCGCCAAACAGGATGATCTTACCCGGCGCGGAGGCTTTCACGATCGGTAAAAAATGGCGATCACAGAGATCACCCACAATACGACTGTGACCTGCAGAGGGCGGTCTTTGAGCGCCACTTCGTCCGGCGCGCCCGCCGCGTGACCGGTTTGGATCAATTGCAAATAGCGGAAGATACCGTAGACCACAAAAGGAATCGTCAACATCATGCTGTGGTTCTCGGGCAGGTTCGGCGCGGTGAATGTGTACAGCGAATAGGTGACAATGGTCGTGCCTGAAACAATGGTGATCAACTGGTCGAGGAGCGGCAGGGTGTAGCCATCCAACACTTTGCGGTGCGAGCCCGCGCCGGTTTCAAGCAGGCTCATTTCGGCGCGTCGTTTGCCGAAACCAATGTACAGAGAGAATAACGTGGTAATCATGTATAACCACGGCGAGAAGCGCTCGACCGTGATCAACGCCACGCCCGCCGCCACGCGCAAGACAAACCCGGAGGAAACAATGAACACATCCAGGATCGGAATATGCTTGAGCCAGCGCGAGTACAAAATATTAATGGCGAGATAAACCGCCAGAATGACCGCAAGCGCCGGCGAAAGGAGATAGCCCAACGGAAGAGCAATGGCGACCAACACAATTGCCGCGAGCCGCGCCGCGTGCAAGGGTAGTTTGCCCGAGGCAATGGGGCGATGTTTCTTTTCGGGGTGTTTACGGTCCGCTTCCACGTCGGCAATATCGTTGATGAGATACACCGCGCTGGACGCCAGGCAAAACAAGAGGAAGCCTTCCAGCGTCCGCAGGAACGGTTCGCGCAGGAACAATTGTTTGTCGAACATGAGGGCAAAAAATACGAAGCCGTTCTTCGTCCATTGGCGCGGACGCATGGTTTTGATGAGCGCTGAAATCATGCGTTAATCATATCAGAGAGCGGAAGCGAATCGTCAGGTCGTAACCAAATAGTTATGCGCCATCATGCCCCATCGTCCTTCGGCGGCGCGGTCTGACCGTAATCCAACACCTGCCTCATTTGAGTTGCCCCCTCCGGCGAACCCACGATCTTCCTGTCCTCCATCATATCCACGAGGCGGGCGGCGCGGGTATAGCCGATGCGCATCCGCCGCTGAAGCATCGAGACCGAGGCGCGTCCCTCTTTGCGGACAAGCTCAATTGCCTCCACCAGCAATGGGTCAGTCGTTGTGTCGGCAGGGCTCATCTCCTCGAACATCGCGCCCTGCTTGAGCGGCGCGTCCGATTTTGGAATGCCCCCCAGGGCAGGTTGTGACGCGGCGGCGTAGGGGTTGGCGGCGCCAGCTTGATTACGCCAGAACTCCACCAGGTTTTGAATCTCATGGTCTGAGACAAACACACCCTGCAAGCGAGCCGCCGCCGGCGCATCCGGCGCCTGGAAGAGCATATCGCCGCGCCCGAGCAGTCGTTCGGCGCCGGGCTGGTCGAGGATCACGCGGCTATCGGTGTTCGACGCGACGGCAAAGGCAACCCGCGCCGGGAAGTTGGCTTTGATGAGACCGGTCACCACATCCACCGAGGGACGCTGCGTGGCGAGAATCATGTGAATACCGGTGGCGCGCGCCAATTGCGCGAGGCGCGTGATGGTCTGCTCGGTCTCGCCGGGGGCGATCATCATCAAGTCTGCCAGTTCGTCGATCACGATCACAAGGAATGGAAGCGTCTTGCCGCCCTGCAATTTCATTTTGGCGTTGTAATCGGCGATGTTGCGCGAGCCGACCTGCGCGAACATGTGATAGCGCTTGTCCATCTCGCGCGTCATCCATTGCAATGCGCCGATCACGCGGTCGATCTCCACCACCACAGGCGCGAGCAAGTGCGGCACGCCGTTATAGCCGGTCAACTCCACGCGTTTAGGGTCTACCAGAATCAGGCGCAAATCGTCCGGGGTGTTATGCAATAAAAAGCATGTCAGGATCGCGTTCACACAGACCGACTTGCCCGCACCGGTTGTGCCGGCGATGAGCATATGCGGCATGTTCTCGAGCGTGGTATTGATAGCGTTGCCGGTCACATCGCGCCCCAGCGCAAAACGCAAAGGGTTTTTGTTCTTCTGAAAACTTTCGCTTTCGATCAAATCGCGCAACGCCACAAGAGTCATTTCCTCGTTCGGAACCTCGATGCCCACATAACTATGCCCCGGCACCGGCGCCTGAATGCGGATGCGCGGCGCGGCAAGCGCGAGCGCGAGATCGTCGGCAAGCGAGGCGATCTTGCTCACGCGCACTTTAATGCGCCCACTGCGCGTCTCCACGAACAGCGGCTCCACGCCAAACTGCGTGATGGTCGGTCCGCGGTTGATCTCCACCACTTGCACCGGCGCGCCGAACGATGCGAGCGTTTCCTGAATCAAGCGCGAACGCCCTTGAATGAATTCTTCATTGACTTCCGGCGTCGAACCCGAGTCCAAAATCGTTTTCACATCCGGCAATCTCCACTGGATGACCGCTTCCGCAGGCTTAACCGTCGTCACCGGCTTGCCAGCCTCCGCCGCCAAAGCAGGTGACGCGGGGCGATGCAGAGGCGTGAATCCGTTCGACGCGGTATCGACGCCTTCGGGCAAAAACGCTTCACCCGCCGGGGAAGCCTGCTTCGCCCATAGCAAGCGGAGCTTGCCAACAAGCGGCGCGATCCAGCGGAACAGATCCTCCACTGAAATGTCGAAGATCATCGTGATCGTGATCAGCAACCAAGCCAGCAACGCCACAATCGCGCCCGCCGTGCCGAGGCTGTTGAATAACAACCGTTCAAACAGACTGCCGATGTAGCCGCCGCCCCAGCCATCCAACGCGGCTTCCTCCGCCAACTCCACCGGCGCAACGATGGAATGCATTGCCGCCAATAACCAAAAGAAAAAGAGCGCAAGCCCAAACGCGCGTTCCAAAGAAAGCGGCGGCAGTTTCTCGATACGCCGCGCAACCAGCCACACCCCCATCAGGAACAAACCCGCCGGCAAAACGTATACGCCCCATCCCAGCATTTGGCTGAGAAAGATTGTGGCGCTTCCGGTGACCACACTGCGTTGCGAGTAAAAGAGGACCAAACCAATGAGAAGCCCCACTGCCGCCATGATCGCGCCGACCACATCGAGTTTGCGTTCGGCAGAAAGTGAATCCCACCACGAGACCGGCATCGGCTGTGTCGGAGGCGAGATGAGCGGCGTCCGCCCTTTTTGCGGCGCATTGTTCGGCTTGCCCTTCCCGCGCGAGGGATGCGCCGCCTTGCCTTTTGGCTTCGCGTTTGATTTCGGCGAAATGAACGGAATCTTGAGAGGCATTTTCGAAGTATAGCACAAATGGTCTGTTTTTCTTTTGGGGTAGAATTGTCAAAACCGTTCGTGCCGCAAGGACGGCACAAATCAACAACCACTTTGCCACAGAGCGCGCAGAGACTCTGAGAAAAGAAACCTCAATGCTCCCTGTGTTCTCTGTGGCTGGTTTATGAGGACAAACCCTTGTTTGAAATTCTTTTTCTCGGCACCTCCGCCTCCGCCCCCTCTGCCAGGCGCGGACTTTCGGCGCAGGTGGTGAAGCACGATGAATACCGCTTCCTCGTCGATTGCGGCGAGGGCACACAACGTCAGATCTTGCAATCGGGGCTGGGGTTCAAAAACCTCTCGCGCATTTTGCTCACGCACGGTCACCTCGATCACATTCTCGGTTTGGGCGGTTTGCTCAGCACATTTCTGCGCTGGGAGGCGATCGACCGACTCGAAGTGTATGGCGGGCGTTCCACGCTAGACCGCGTGCATGACCTGTTGTACGGCGTGGTCTTGCGCGGCAACCAGCCGCCGATGCCGCTTCATTTGAATGAGATCAAACCCGGCCTGTTCTTCGAAACGGATGATTTCACCATCACCGCCTTCCCCGTCACCCATCGCGGACCGGATTGTCTCGGATATGTTTTCGAGGGCAAGGCGCGTCGTCCATTTTTAAACGAGAAAGCGACGGAACTCGGCGTGCCGTTTGGTCCCGAACGGCGGGAACTTGTCGCAGGGAAGGAGATCAGCCTCCCCGACGGCAGACGCGTCAGTCCAGACGATGTGCTGGGTCCGCTCCAGAGAGGAGTCAAACTGGTTATCGTTGGCGACGCGGGGCGCACGGATAACCTGCTCGACGCGTGTAAAGATGCGGACGCGCTGGTGATCGAATCCACGTACCTGGACGAGGAAGCCGAGATGGCAAAGCAGTTCCATCACCTCACCGCGAAACAAAGCGCGGCGCTGGCAAAGCGGGCGGGGGTTAAAAAATTGATCCTGACTCACATCTCGCGGCGCTATCGTGAAAAAGATGTGTTAAAGGAAGCGCAGGAGATCTTCCCTAACACCTCGGTGGCGCGAGACTTCGACACCTTCCAGATCAAACGGGACGAGTGAAAAAGTAATTTCACGATTCTGTGGGGGGCGTTCTCTATCGCATCAGCCCGTGTAAAAGAATGCCGAATCGCAAGGTAAACCTTGCGGCACGGGGTCATCGTTGGGGTGTAACCTTCCTCTAGACTCAGGCTGTCTTTGTACCTTTATAATTCTTTTATCGTCATGTAGTGACTTTGAGGAGCAAAGCACATTTCGGCGATTGCAAGATCAGCCCACTCGTCCCATTTCATAGAGGAAGCGCCATGTTTAAGAAAGCAGTTATTTTCCTATTGGTTTTAACCCTGATAGCGGTTTCTAAACCATCCACCGCGTCTGCCATTCCCACAGGCGTGGGGGTGATTGGCGATAGCGCCACCCAGCCCTATCAGTGCATCAATCGTGGAGGACCAACCGCCTATACGTGGACGGAGATTCTCGAGGTTGTCCGCGGCGTCAACTTCGGCGGGATGCCCTGCCAGCCGTACAACAACGCCTGGAGCGGTGAAACGGTGCGTCTCAACATGACCTCCCAAACAGACGACATCCTCGACGATTTCAACAATGGAAACATCGGCAGGGTAATCAGCATGATCGGCTCGAACGATGTCTACGTGGTCGGAAGCACCCCGGATATCCCAGCCTTGCTTGCCACGTACGAATCGAATATCCAACGCATGATCGATGCCGGCATCCTGCCGGGCAATATTTTGATCGTCGATATCTCGCAGGATAATTGGAACGAGCCGACCCGGACGTATGTCAACCAATATAACGCCGGTTTACAGGATATTGCCACCGAAAAAGGCACAGCCTTCGCTTCATGGACAGGGTATCACAGCGGGCTGGCATGCCGTTCGCTGGACAACGGACAATCGTATAACTTCGGCGGGCAGATGATCGCCTATACGTGGGGGAACGAATATCACAACATCCGCGTGGCAGACGGACACCTGGGGACAATGGCAAACGGTGTGCTGGCGAACGCGATCGCCGTAGACTTCTTGGGCATTCCGCGCCTCACCGATGCCGAACTGTTGTCCATTGTGAATGGAACTGTGGTTCCGAGCAACCCGCCTCCCGCCTGCGCGAATCAACCGACCGCCACAGCGGGCCCAAGCCCCACCGCTACCCTCACGCGCACGCCAACCGCGACCGGGTTATTCTCTCCCACCCCCTCCCGCACACCGACAGCGACCTTCACGTTCACGCCCACCTCGTCTTCGGGAACATTTAATATCGGCGAAACAACTGTTCTGAGTAACGCCTATGCCGGGCTTGGAAACCAGTTGGTCGCGCAACAAGTCACGCTGTCTCAAACCGCCACAATTCAAAGTTTGAGTTATTACGTTTCCACCGCCGGCGGGCAGATGCGCCTCGGCATTTATAACAACGTCGCCAGCGGACCGGGGAGCCTCATGGCGCAGACGGCGGCTTTCACCCCGGTTACAGGGTGGAATACCCAAGCGGTGGTCACTCCCACTCAGTTAACGGCCGGAACCTACTGGCTTGCCTTCCTGCCTCAAAATAATACGCTGGCAGGGCGCGTCAATCCATCCGGCGCGGGGCGGTATTATTCGTACACCTTCGGCGCGTTGCCTGCCACCTATTCAACCTCGCCAACCAATAGCGCTTTTACTTTTTCGTTCTATGCCACCTTCTCTACGGGCTCGGCAGCCTCTACCACACCCTCCATGACGCCACTACCCACCAATTCGCCCACTCACACAACGACTCCGACAAACACCCCCATCGTGCCGACCAACACAAGCACGTTGACCGCAACCGTCACCAACACGCCTCTACCAACGAACTCACCCACATACACAGCGACTCCAACGGACACCCCCATCGTACCGACTAATACAAGCACGTTGACCGCGACCGTCACCAACACGCCTCTACCAACGAATTCACCCACTCACACAGCGACTTCGACGAACACCCTCATCGCGCCAACCGCAACCAACACACGGACGCCGACAACCGTCCCGACGAATACTTTTACCCCCACCGCATCGCGCACGCCAACTCGAACTGTCACGCCATCTTCAAGCGCCATCACCATCGGCGAGACGAGTGTGCTGAGCATGGGGTATTCCGGCATGGGCAACCGGCTGGTCGCGCAACAGGTGACGCTCTCGCAAAGCGCCACCATTCAGAGTCTGAGTTATTACGTCTCCACCACTGGCGGGCAACTGCGCTTGGGAATTTACAACAACTCCGGTAGCGCGCCGGGCGCGCTGATGGCACAGACCGCCGCCTTTACCCCGGTGGCAGGTTGGAATACGCAAGTTGTGACGACCCCGGTGACGCTATCGCCGGGCACGTACTGGCTTGTTTTCCTTCCGCAAAACAATACGCTGGCAGGCAGGTTGGGATTGTCTGGATCCGGGCGGCATTACAGTTATACGTTCGGCGCCCTGCCATCAACGTATTCGACATCGTACACAAGCGACACGTTCCACTTCTCATTCTACGCAACGCTCTCATTACCATAACCGAATACTATCAGGGCTTTCGCTCACAGGCGGTTTGTGACCGCCGTATTTGCTGGCGAAGCGACGGTCACAGACCGTCTTAGAGCAGTAAAAGCGAAAGTCCTGAATACACAAAAGAGACCCCCGAAATTTTCGGGGGTCTCTTTTGTGATCAGATCGCATCGCTGGTCATGATGAACAGCGGTGTCATTTCGAAGCTTTCAAACTTCGGGCGCAGGCGCTCCGTATTGTAGAACCGCTCCACGTTGACAGTCTTTTTCGTGCTGGTGACGATGTCTACCGGAATATTATCGTAGCGCCCGTTCTTGAGCACCACCAATCTTCCATGCACGTTCTTCAAAACGAGATCAAGCGCCAGGTTGCCGTACGCCATCGGCACGATGGAGTCGATCGCGTCCGGGTCGCCACAGCGCGTGAGATAGCCGAGTTTTTGATTCACGGTATCCACCATGCGCCCCTTGTTATGACTGGCGGTCAATTCCCTTAATTGCGCGGAGACCATATCGCCGATGCCGCCCAACTTCATGTGACCGTATTCGTCAGTCGAGCGGTCCGAGAAGACCATCTCCCCGCCGTCGAAGGTGGCGCCTTCTGAAACCAGCACCACCGAATAATGACTCGGATTGTAACTGCGGTCGTACATCATCATCTCGGCAAGGCGCTCGATGTTGAACTTGTGCTCGGGGATCACACAACGATGAGACGCCCCCGCCATGGTCGGAAGCATCGCCGTAAAGCCGGCGTAACGCCCAAAAACCTCGAGCACCAATAGTCGTTCGTGCGAACCAGCCACAGTCCGCAGACGATTCGCGAGCTCGATCGTGCGAGTCACGCACGTGCTGAAGCCGATACAATAATCCGTGCCGGGCACATCGTTATCCATCGTCTTTGGGATGGCAACGATCTTCATCCCTTCTTTATACATGCGCACGGCATAACTCAACGTATCGTCCCCGCCGATGGGGATCAAATAATCCAGCCCAAGAAAATCGATATTCTTCACCACCTCCGGCGTCACATCGTTGACATCGTCCGCGTACCGATCGCGCAAGTGGAGCGGAAGCCGGTCTTTACGGACCCTGGATGGATTCGTCCGCGATGTGTGCAGGAACGTGCCGCCGGTGCGCCCCGCTTTGTTGACGATATCCTCGGTCAACACTTGGAAGTTATTGCTGTTATCCGCTTGCGAATCGCGGACGATATCCACCATCCCCGCCCAGCCGCGGCGGATCCCGATAACCTTATATCCCTCACGCAACGCGCGGATGGTCACTGCGCGGATCGCCGGGTTTAGCCCCGGCACATCGCCCCCGCCTGTCAAAATTCCGATTACCCCTTTCTTACCTGTGCTCATCTTTCCTGTTCTCCTCTTTCATAGACTCAAACCGTCATTCGCGGCGGTCTGGATAGCGCGTGCAAACTTTAAATCATCGTCGGCTCTTCATACACGCCGAAGGCTTCCTTCATCACTTGAATGATCTCGCCCAACGTCGCGTACGCGTGGACGGCTTCCATGATGTGCGGCATGGTGTTCTCTGTCCCTTCGAGCGCGATGCGCAAATGATCCAGTGTTTGACCGACGCGACCGTTATCGCGCGTCTTGCGTAACTCTTCGAGCCGCTTCACCTGTCTTTCATAACCTTTTGGATCCATCTCAAGGATCGGAATCGTCAACGGTTTCTTTTCGGCATACGCATTCACGCCGACAATTTTGCGGATGCCCTGATCGATCTCGCGTTGATAACGATATGCCGCGTCGGAAATTTCGCTTTGGAAGAATCCCTTTTCGATGGCGGGGATAACTCCTCCCAACTCTTCGACTCGGCGGAAGTAGTCGTACGCTTCTTTCTCCATTCGGTCTGTCATGGCTTCGACGAAGAAACTACCCCCCAGCGGATCCACGGTATTCGTTACGCCCGATTCTTCGGCGATGATCTGCTGTGTGCGCAGGGCGATGGTCACCGCATGTTCAGAGGGAAGCGCGAGCGCTTCATCTAATGAATTTGTGTGAAGCGATTGTGTCCCGCCCAACACAGCGGCTAATGCCTGAATCGCAACGCGCACAACATTATTTTCAGGTTGTTGCGCAGTCAATGAGACTCCCGCCGTCTGCGTGTGGAAGCGGCACAACCACGAACGCGGATTCTTCGCCTTGAATGTTTCGCGCATCTCACGCGCCCAAATGCGACGCGCGGCGCGGTATTTTGCAATTTCTTCAAAGAAGTCGTTGTGCGCGTTGAAGAAGAACGAGAGACGCGGCGCGAACTCGTCCACGTCCATGCCGCGGGCGATTCCCCATCTCACGTATTCGAGTCCATCGCCGAGGGTGAAGGCTAACTCCTGCGCGGCGGTCGAACCCGCTTCACGGATGTGATATCCGCTGATCGAGATCGTGTTCCACTGCGGGACTTTCTGCGAGCCGAATTCCATCGTGTCGACAACGAGTCGCATCGAAGGTTCGGGCGGGAAGATGAATTCTTTTTGCGCGATGAACTCTTTGAGGATGTCGTTCTGGATCGTGCCGCGTAGTTGATCGAGCCTCACGCCGCGATTCTCCGCCGCCGCAAGATACATCGCCCACGTGATCGCGGCAGGCGAGTTGATCGTCATGCTCGTGGACACTTTGTCGAACGGGATGCCCTCGAACAGGATTTCCATGTCTTGTAATGAAGAGACCGCCACGCCGCACTTGCCGAACTCGCCCAACGCTTCGGGTTGATCGGTGTCGTAGCCCATCAGAGTCGCCAGATCGAACGCGACGGATAAACCTGTTTGTCCCTGCTCAAGCAAATATTTGAAGCGCGCGTTCGTTTCCTCGGCGGTGCCGAAGCCTGCGAACATGCGCATCGTCCACAGTTTGGAGCGGTGAAGCGTCGGGTGGACTCCGCGCGTGTAGGGGTACTCACCTGGAAGTCCGAGAGAAGAAGCGTAGTCTTTATCCGCCACATCGAGCGGGGTGTAGAGTCGGTTGATGGGTTCGGAGGAGGTCGTGATGAATTCATCCATGCGTTCGGGCAGGGACGCGAGCGCCTTGCTCAACGAAGTTTCCTCCCACGTTTCGAGTTGATCCTTCAATTCATCGAGTTTCTTTTTATCGTACATGGCGGCTCCTTTTGCTGGCGTGATTATAACCCCCTCCCTGCCCTCCCCCAAATACGACGATAAAAATTTTGTATGCGGATTCAAAGATTGAATCGTCGGATTTGGGGGAGGTGTCCCGATAGGGACGGAGGGGGTCGGGATGGTATACTCGCCTCATGCCCCGATTTGAAATTGACGTTGACCCCTGCGATCACATCACCGCGGACGCGATCGGCAAGCCAGGTCAGCGGGTGTTTTATATTCAAGCCTATCAAGACCAGCGCACGATCACGATCATCATCGAGAAGGCGCAACTGCATTCGCTTGCCATCGGCATCGAACAATTTCTCGCGCAGATCAACGAACAGAACCCGAACATCACCGAAGCCTCGGGCGATTACGTGGAAGAAGTGATGCGCATCAATCCGCCCGTCGACCCGCTCTTCCGCGTCGGCGAGATCGGACTCGGCTACGACAAAGATCGCGATCTCATCGTGTTGTTCGCAAAAGAAATTCTCACCGAGGAAGATGATCCAGAGACGGCGGCGGTCATCCGCTTTTGGGCGACGCGCACGCAGGTGAAGATGCTCTCGCGCTGGGGCATGGAAGTCGTCTCGCGCGGACGCCCGATCTGTCCGCAGTGTGGTCAACCCGAAGAACCCGAGGGGCATTTTTGTCCCAAGAAGAACGGGCATTTTCATTAAAGTCAAAAATAAAGTCACAAGTCGAAAGTCAAAGGTCAACATATGACATTCGACTTTTGACCTTCGATCCACCGATGACCAATCCCGACCAAACACAATTGACATCCGCCCTCCAACACGGCGACCTTGAACTCAAAGGTCAATTCATGCTTGGCTCGAATTACACGTTTCTGGTCGAGGTCACGCACGAAGACATAACGTATCCCGCCGTCTACAAACCGAGTCGCGGCGAGCAACCGTTGTGGGACTTTCCCGAACAATCGCTGGCGCAGCGCGAAGTGGCGGCGTATCTCGTGAGCGAGTCGCTGGGCTTGCACATCGTCCCGTTCACCGCGTTGCGCGAAGACGGTCCCTACGGCGCGGGTTCGATCCAGCAATTCATCGAGTACGATCCCGAATATCACTACTTCACTTTTTCAGACGACGACAAACAACTCCTCAAGCCCGTCGTGTTGTTCGACCTGCTCATCAACAACGCGGATCGCAAAGGCGGGCACGTCTTTTTTGAAAATGACACGCGCAAACTCTACGCGATAGATCACGGCATCTGTTTTCACGAAGATGATAAACTTCGCACCGTATTGTGGGATTTTGGCGGACAGAAGATTCCCGACGAACTCCTCTCTCGACTTTCCACTTTCCACTCGCCTCCCTCCTCGGACTTCGACCTGCCTCGCCAACTTGAGCCTTATCTCACCCCCAACGAAATCTCTGCCCTCTGCACCCGCGCAGACGTGATCCGTCAACGCGGGATTTTCCCCCGCCAACCGCGTGACCGCCGCGCGATGCCGTGGCCGCCGCTATAAGCGTTTCACGTTTCAGGTATCAAGTTCCAAGTGGCAGAGACATGAAACATGAAACATGAAACATGAAACATGGAACTTGAAACTTGAAACTTAAACACAGGAGTCTTTATGCACTACAAACTATGCTTCATCGGATTTGGAAACGTCGCCCGCTCGTTGGCTCGACTGCTCGAACGCAAACGCGACTTGTTGAAATCAAACTATGACATCACCTATTCGGTCACAGGCATTGCCACGGGACGACATGGATTCGCGGTGAACCCTGATGGGATTGATGTTGGGCAAGCGTTGGAAAAAGTGGAAAGCGGAAATTCCATCGCTCCACTTTCCACTTTCCAAGTTGCCGACTCTCTCGCCGTCATTCAACATTCCCAAGCGGATGTGATGTTCGAAAATTCCCCCGTCAACTACGAATCGGGTCAACCTGCCATTGACCACGTCCGCGCGGCGTTGAACGCGAATATGCACGCGATCACGGCGAACAAAGGCACAGTCGTCCACGCATATCAAGAGTTGACCGCGTTGGCGAAGTCGAAAAATAAAAAGTTTCGGTTTGAGTCAACGGTATTGGGAGGCTCGCCAGTCTTTTCGACATTCCGCGAGGCGATGCCGCTGGCTGAGTTAACTTCGTTTAAAGGAATCATCAACGCGACGACGAATTTAATTTTGTCACGGATGGAAGACGGCGAGTCGTTTGACGACGCAGTGAAATATTGTCAGAGCATCGGCATCGCGGAGACGGACCCTTCGGGCGACGTGGACGGCTGGGACGCGGCGATCAAAGTCTCGGCGCTGGCGACGGTGCTGATGGATGCTTCGCGACCGCTCAAGCCGCAGGAGGTGGAGCGAAAAGGCATACGGGAGATCACGGCTGGGATGGTGAAGCAGGCAAAAGCGGAGAAGAAGCGTTGGAAGTTGGTCGCATCCGCTGAACGCGTGGGGAATCGAGTCAAAGGGAGGGTGTCGCCTGAGTTGGTGGATGCGACGTCGCCGCTGTATGGCATGATGGGCTCGGCGTCGGGGCTGACGTTCAGCACGGACGTGTTGCCCAATTATTCGGTGATCGTTTCGGAGCGCGAAGGCATGAAGGGCGGACCCGAAGAGACCGCGTATGGTCTGTTCGCAGATTTTGTGAGCGCGGTTCGAGGGTAAAATAAGCGACGAACTGTAGCGCAAGATTTATCTTGCGATTCATAATCGCAAAGTGAACTTTGCGGTACGCGCACCATCGGAGAATCTTCATGCCCATCACCAAACAACGCACGTTGGATTACATCAATCTCGAATGGGGAACGTACGTCGAGCGATTCAACCGCCTGCCCAAAGCGGAGCAGGAGGCGCGGCTCAAAACTGTCGGGTTTGAATCGTTCCGCGATATGCTGGCGCACATCCTTGCGTGGTGGGAGGAGGGGATGCCGATCATCCGCGCGATCGCGGAGGAGCGCGAGTTCGAACGGAAGAAATATGATTTCGACGCGTTCAACGCGGAGGCGGTGGCGAAATACAAAAGTTGGGACGAAGCCGAGTTTCTGGCGCACTTCGAGAAGACGCGTCAGAAAACTGAAGCAGACATCCAGCCGATGAATGAAGCGGTGTTCGAGAATCGACGGGTCAAAGTGTGGGCGGACGGCATCTTCATCCATCACGCGCGCGAGCATCTCGTCGTGTTGAGCCGCTTCCTCACGCTGGACTTGTTGCAAAACGAATGGGCGGAGTACATCGAAAGTTTCAACGCGCTCGACGAGGAAAAGAAAAAAGAATTTTTAGCGAAGCAGGGATTTGAAAATTTTCACGACCTGGTCGCGCACATCATCGGTTGGTGGGAGGAAGGCGTGCGCATCATCACGGGGATTCTCAACTCACCAGGCTTCACGTGGACAAGCCGCGACACCGACTCGTTCAATGTGGAGTTGACGAAGAAATACGCTTCATGGTCCGACGGCGACCTGTTCAAGCACTTCGAGTCGGTGCGCCGCGCCATGCTCGACCTGACCGCGTCCCTGCCCGACGACGCGTTTAAGAACGCAGACATCGAAGGCTGGCTCAACGACGATGTGGTCGGGCATTACGATGAACATTCGATATAACACTGTCTGACGAGTCTTCGAACCGCGAAGCCCGCAAAGTCGGTATCATGTCATTCTGAGGAGCGGAGCGACGAAGAATCTCTGACACGCCAAGAACGTATCCTGTGGGAGGAGAGATGCTTCGCTCCGCTCAGCATGACATGAACATTGGCTTTGATATTTTTTAGAAAGAAGAAAAATTATGGATGAACATGTCGTATATCTCGCGCTGGGCTCGAACATGGGCAACCGCGCCGCGAATTTAAAAGAAGCGATCGCGTCGCTTGCCCCGCAAATGGAAGTGAAAGCAAGGTCGGCGGTGTATGAGACCGATCCGTGGGGATTCAAGGAACAGGAAAAATTTCTCAATCAGGTCGTGCGCGTCGAGACGTATCTCAAGCCCGAACAGTTGATCAAACATCTCAAGCGGCTGGAAGTCGCGTTGGGACGGAAAGAGTCGTTCCCGAACGGTCCGCGCCTGATTGACATTGACATTTTGTTCTACGACGATCTCGTGCTGTACTCGCCCGCGCTCACGATTCCGCATCCGCACCTGCACGAACGCGCGTTCGTCCTCGTGCCATTGATGGACATCGCCTCCGACCTTGTGCATCCCGTCAAGAAAAAGTCCATCCGCGAGCTGGCGTTGTTCGCCGACGTGAGTGGGGTGAGGAAGTTGGAAGGATGAGGATGTTGAACTGGAGGAGGTAATATGCAGAAGACACAACTTGAGCCAAAACGAAAAAGTATCATTTGGAAAACTTCGCTTGCCTTCAATATTCTTGTTATTTGCGTCTTTTGGTTAGGTGTGCTGACTGATTACTCTTGGTATAACGATTGGTTTTCAATTGGCTTCTCTTCCTTTGTGATAGTTATTAGTTGTGTAACTTCTGTCATGTTGTTTTTTGGGAGTATATTTCAACGGCTGGTAGTTTTATTGATCGGCGGTGTATCCATCCTTTTTGCATTGGCGACAATACCTTTCCATCGTTATCATTCGCATCAAACTCCAACCCATGAAGAGATTTCGCCAGATGGTACAAAGATGATAAGTATGTATTGTGAAACAAATAATGGTCATGGTGGGATGGATCATATCGAGATCATCGTTCGATATAGACAGTTTCCGTTTTTGCAACGCGACTTAGGGTTATACAACAATTATCCTACTCGTAGTTGCAAATTCGATATGCGTTCTCCTGTTTCTTGGATAGACAATAATACAATTTATATTGCAGAACGAGAAGCTTATTTACATATAGAACTAATAAAATGGGAGAAGATTCTGGCTGATCCTGGAGAAATTCGTGGAGACAATTAAGCGCATCAAATCCGCCGCGCGCGTTTTGCTCAAAGGCGAACCGAAAAAGAAAAGCAGCAACGCCATCCCTGCCATTGCTGCTTTGAAAATTCGGAGTTGAACTCCGAATTTTCAAAGTGAAGAGTTAGAACTTATATCGCATGCTCGAACGAGGTCTCATGGAATTGCTTGCCCGAATCAAATCCGCCGCCCGAATTCTCCTCAAAGGCGAACCGAAAAAGAAAAGCCGCAACGCCATCCCTGCCATCACGCGCGAGGAAGTGGACGAGGTAAAACAATTCTTCCCGCGCGAAAAATTTTTCATCCTCGGTCATGCGCGTTCTGGCACCACGCTCCTCATGCGCCTCGCGCGTCTGCATCCCGACGTGCATTGCAACTATCAGGCGCACTTCTTCACGCGCAAGCCGCTGTTGAAGGCGCTGGTCGATTCGCCTGAAATGGAGGAGTGGCTCACGCGCAAGTCGAATCGCTGGAATCATGCGCGCGATCTTTCGCCGCTTGTCCTCCGCGCCGCCGCCGATTTCATCATGGAACGCGACGCGGCGCGCGAAGGCAAACGCATCGTCGGCGACAAGAGCCCCTCGTCCACGATTCACGGCGCGGCGGTGCGCGACATGCGCGCGATCTACCCCGACGCGAAACTCGTCTACATCGTCCGCGATGGACGCGATGTGCTGATCTCGGAACGCTTTCGGAATTTTGTGGAGGACTCCAAATTTTTGTCCGCGGAAGACAAACGCATCATTGCGGATCTTCGGACTGATTCCGCTTCGTTCAGCGACGGACGCCGTTCGATCTTCACCGAGTCGTTCATCCGCCGCGTGGCGAAGGGATGGGTGACCAACCTGCAAGAGACCGACGACGAAGCGCGAAAACTGTACGGCAAAAACTATTTTAGTCTGCGCTACGAGGATTTGCTGAACAATCCGTTCAAGGAAATGTCTCGTTTGTGGAAATTTCTCGGCGTGAAGACGATTCACAAATCGCTGGAGAAGAAGATTCAAGCCGAGATGACATCCAATCCCGATGAGGAGTGGCAGGCAAAACGGGATGAGGGAATCGCGTCCTTCCTCCCGAAGGGACAGGCTGGCAATTGGCAGAGATTATTTTCCGCGAAGGATAGATACGTGTTCAAAGAGGTCGCGGGTGAGATGCTGGTGAAATGGAAGTTTGAAAAGGATTTGGATTGGTGATTTTTTTAAACACGAAGGACACAAAGAGCACAAAGGAAAACCTTTGGGTTTATAAACTTTGTGTCCTTCGTGTCCTTTGTGGTAAAAGGGTTTTATGAAATTCTTAATCGCAGGTCTCGGTTCCATCGGTCGCCGCCACATGCGGAATCTCATCGCATTGGGCGAGAAGGATATTGTTTTATATCGTACGCGCAAGGCGACCATGCCCGAGGAAGAGTTGGCAGGATTCCCTCAAGAAACTGACTTGCAAGCCGCGCTCGAAAAACACAAGCCCGACGCAGTCATCGTTTCGAATCCCACGTCGCTTCATCTTGATGTCGCCATCCCCGCCGCGGAAGCGGGATGCTCGCTGTTGCTGGAGAAGCCACTCTCGCATTCGATGGATCGGATTGACGAACTCGAGTCCGCGCTCAAGAAGGGCGGCGGACGCGTCGTCGTCGGATTCCAATTTCGTTTTCATCCAGGGATGATGAAAGCCAAGCAGTTGATCTCGGATGGCGAGATCGGACGTGTGATCTCGGCGCATGTACATTTCGGCGAATACCTGCCCGCATGGCATCCGTGGGAGGACTATCGTCAAGGCTACGCGGCGCGCGCCGACATGGGCGGGGGCGTTGTGTTGACTCAATGTCACTCGCTCGATTATCTTCCGTGGCTGGTCGGGAAAGTCGAATCCGTTTGGGGATTCACCGCTAAACTCAGCGACTTGGAAGTGGACGTGGAAGACACGGCGAAGATCGGTCTGCGGTTTGAGAATAGTGCGCTGGGAAGCATCCATCTCGATTACAACCAACAACCGCCCGCGCATTATTTTGAAGTAGTCGGTACGAAAGGCTCGTTGCAGTGGAATCTCGCAGATGGCGCGACGCAGATCTATCGCGCTGAGCGGAGTCACATTGATAACGTAGGCGAAGTCGAAGGGGGGGAAAAGGCTTGGGAGGTGTACCAGCCCGCCCCTGAGTTTGAACGCAACGTCATGTTCATGGACGAGATGAAACATTTCATCGCCGTCGCGCGCGGCGAGGTTGAGTCGTCTTGTCCGCTGGAGGATGGGATCAATGTCCAACGGTTGATCGGCGCTGTTTTGGCTTCCAGCAATTCGGGGACTCGAATTAAAATATCAACACAATGAACATGCATCTTCGCGTCAACAAATTGTCCGATGGTTTGATGGCTGGCATCTTGCTGACCGTGATCGCGGCATTGGTCTATCTGCCGTTTGTTTTTCGATTCGGATATTATTTTGACGATTGGTACATCATGTTCGCGGCGGGCGCGCGCGGGGCGGAGGCGATCCGTGAAATTTACAGCATCGACCGCCCGGCAGGCGCGCTCTTGATGAGTCCGCTGTTTGCCTTGTTTGGCGCGAATCCGCTTTATTACAATCTCTCGGCGTTTGCGTTTCGCGTTCTCGGAGCGCTGGGCGTATGGACGTTTTGCATAACCCTGTGGCCGCGTGAGCGCACGTTTTCTTTTATAACCTCGTTGCTTTTCCTGATCTATCCCGGGTTTCTCTCGCAACCCAACGGCATCACCTATCAATATTATCTTGCCGGTCTCGCCTCTGCAACTTGGTCTGTTGCATTCACGATGCAGGCAGTCACAACTCCACATCGAAGTCGCGCATGGTTCTTGCATGGATTCTCGATCCTGTTGGGATTGTTTTATCTTTCGCAGATCGAATGGTACATCGGCTTTGAAGCGATCCGTTGGACGTGCATCTTTCTTTTGACATGGAGAGAGGGAGCGTCAGCCCGGCAAAAGGTCATCCGCGCGTTCCAGCAAGGATTCCCCGCGCTGCTTGTTCCTGCGCTATTCTTTGCGTGGCGAATCTTCTTCTTTGAAAATGAACGCGGCGCGACCGATGTAGGGATGCAATTAGGCGATGTATTTCTCTACCCGTTACAGACGATATTTCGGTGGGGATATTCGCAAGCGCAGAACATGTTCGAAACGTTGGTTGCCGCCTGGGTAACGCCGCTTCAACAAGTTGGCTTGGTTCAAGAGAACACCCATCGTTTGATCGGGCTAACGATCGGAGTTGCTTCGGTCGCGCTGTCGTTTGTTATGCTACGGCGAATGGAGTCGCAAGATAACGCGGCGCAAACCGACTCCTCAACCTGGAAGAGCGAGATGATCTGGCTGGGGTTGGCGGCGCTCGTGTTCGGGCTGGCGCCGGTGACGCTCGCCAACCGGGAAGTGTGGTTCCCCTCGTTTTCACGTTACACGCTTGCGGCTTCCCTCGGCGCGGCGATCCTCATCGCGGCATGGGTGTCCGGGTTGTCGAAACCATCGGCGCGTTGGGGCATACTCGCGATTTTCATCCTTGCTTCTGTGTTCACTCACTACGGAAACGGATTGCAATACGCGACCCAAACTCAACGGACGCGCGATTTCTGGTGGCAGGTTGCATGGCGCGCGCCGCAATTTCAAACCAACACTACATTGATCGCAAATATCGCTTCGGTGTCGACCGAAGAGGATTATTTTGTTTGGGGACCCGCAAATTTTCTGTATTATCCTGAAAGTCAGAACGACGAGATGGCGCAGCCCTCGCTGTATGCGGCTGTCCTGAATAAAAATACTGTGCAAAAGGTTCTTACCCGCGAACGGCAGGAGTATGACAATCGCCGCGGAATCCTCACGTACAAAAATTATCGCAACATCCTGATCATCTCGCAACCATCGCCCAGTTCATGCGTGCATGTGATTGATGGACTTCAGCCTGAATTTTCCACTACTGAATCGGATTCGATTCGCGTCATCGGATCGTTTTCCGAACTCGAACATGTTCTCGCGGATGAAACGCCTCACACGCCGCCTCAACTTGTTTTCGGACCCGAGCCTCCGCGCGGCTGGTGCTACTTTTACCAGTCTGCCGATCTGGCTCGTCAACGCGGGGAGTGGGAAGCAATCGTCGGCTTGGGAAAAGAAGCGCAGGCGCTGGGCTTCGCCCCATCCGACCTGATCGAATGGATGCCGTTCCTCCAGGCATACGCAGTTACCGGGGATACAGAGCGCCTGACCGAACTCGCGCCGGTGATTTCAGCCGACCCTTATATCGCGCAACAAGTATGCCGGATCATGGGCAGGTTGGAATCGATATCGCCGGATGCGATCCCTGTGATCGATTCGTTATACTGTCTTGAATAATCTTTTGTAACCTCTTCAAAATTCAGCGGGTGAATTTTAGGTTATAATTGCGCCTCGCATAGCAAACCCAACAGAGTAATCTGTGTCAATCAAGGAGTAACAATGTCGAAAGCCAAACTGATCGCCCCGTATGGGGGAAAACTGGTGAACCTTGTTGTAGAGGGCAAAGAGCGCGAGGAACTTCTCGCCCACGCCGCCAAACTGCCTTCCATCAAGATCACCACGCGCAATCTTTGCGATCTCGAATTGATCGCCACCGGCGGTTTTTCACCGCTGACCACCTTCATGGGCAAAGCGGACTATGACCGCGTGCTCAAAGAGATGCGTCTGGCAGACGGGACCTTGTGGCCCCTCCCCATCACATTGACGGCTGACCCCAAGGAACTGCCGACCGTCGGCGAGGATCTGGCGCTTCGCAACGCCAATTTCGACTTGATCGCCGTAATGACGCTTGACGAAGTCTTTCACTGGGACCCGCAGACCGAAGCCGCGCTCGCCTACGGCTCCACCGACACCAAACACCCGATGGTTTCCGAAATGGGACGCTGGAACAAGGTCTGCATCTCGGGCCACATGAAGGTTATCAACCTTCCCAAATATTACGATTTCGTAGACCTGCGCCTCACCCCGGCGCAGGTGCGCGAACGGCTTGAAGCGATGGGGCACGATAACGTCGTCGCCTTCCAGACCCGCAACCCTCTGCACCGCATCCACGAAGAGTTGACCAAACGCGCGGCGGCTCAAGTGAACGGTTCGCTGTTGATCCACCCCACCGTGGGCATGACCAAGCCCGGCGACGTGGATCACTACTCCCGCACTCGCACGTACAAAGCGCTGGTGGATAATCACTACGACAAGAACAGCACCATGCTCAGTTTGTTGCCGTTAGCCATGCGCATGGCGGGTCCGAAAGAAGTTCTGCTCCACGCCATCATTCGGCGCAACCATGGCGCGAATCATTTCGTGGTCGGGCGCGATCACGCGGGGCCGGGAAATGATTCCACGGGCAAGCCGTTTTACGGTCCGTATGACGCGCAGGAGAACATGAAGAAGTACGAATCCGAGTTGGGCGTCAAGATGGTTCCGTTCGAAATGCTGGTCTATCTTCCCGATGAAGACCGCTACGTGGAAGAGAAGGATGTCCCCAAGGGCGCAAAGACCGCCAACATCTCCGGCACGCAGGTGCGCGAGGAATATCTCGCGAAGGGCAAATTACTGCCGGGCTGGTTCACCCGCCCCGAGACCGCTGAAATCCTGCGCGAAACCTACCCGCCGCGCCACAAACAGGGATTTGGAATCTGGTTCACCGGCTTGAGCGGCTCCGGCAAATCTGCCACCACCGCCGTGCTTACATCCCTGCTCCTCGAACGCGGACGCGAGACCGCCATCCTCGATGGCGACGTAGTGCGCACGCACCTAAGCAAAGGACTCGGCTTCAGCAAGGAAGACCGCGATACCAACATCCTACGCATCGGTTTTGTGGCGGGCGAGATCGTGCACGCGGGCGGCATTGTCATCTGCGCCGCCATCAGCCCCTACCGCGCCACGCGCGAAGAAGCCCGCAAGATGGTGGGCGAGAATTTCATCGAGATCTTCATGGATACACCCGTCGAAGTCTGCGAAGAGCGCGACGTGAAAGGCTTGTATGCCAAGGCGCGTCAGGCAGTGGCAGACGGCAAGCCGATGGGCTTCACCGGCGTGGACGATCCCTACGAGCCGCCGATCAAACCCGAGATCACCCTGCAAGGTTTCGGCGCGACCCCTGAAGATAATGCCCGTATTATCGTCAAGTATCTCGAAGATCAGGGATATTTGAATCACAATTGATCGTTGCGGTAGGGGCGGGGTTAACCCCGCCCCTACCGCATTTCTGTAGCGCGCATTTTTTGTATGCCTCCCCGCGACTCACTCCGCCTCGTTTCTTTTTTCAGCCTGTTCTTGATCGTCGTAACCGGGACCTTTCTCGCGCTTCGAGCCACGCCCGAGGGGCTGGGGCTATCCGACGATTCGATCGCATACATTGCGGGTGCGCGGAGTTTGCTGGCGGGGGATGGGTATCGCGAAGCATGGCTTGCCACGAACGGATACGTTACACACTTCCCCCCCGGCTTTCCCTCCGCATTGACGTTTCTCGGTTGGTTCGGTCTCGACCCGTTGCGCGGCGCGCGATTCCTCAACGCGATTCTATTCGGGTTGAACGCCGGGCTGGTTGGCATTCTCGTCTGGCGCACAACGCCTTCGCTCACGGCGGGGCTGATCGCCGCCGGGTTGTTCGTTTTGAATGGGGAAATGCTTCAAGTGCATGCTGTGGCAATGAGCGAGCCGCTCTTCATTTTCTTTTCGCTCGTATCGCTGTGGACGTTCGACCTCTCTTTTGAAAGCCTGCTGTATTACGCGGGCGAAAAAACGAGCGAGATCGAAGGGCGCCTCAAACGCTGGCGACGGCGGAACGAAAGCTCGGCTTGGCTGATCGCTTCCGGTGTTTGCGCCGGGCTGGCGTACCTTACGCGCTATTCCGGGCTGGCGCTGGTCGCCGCGCTCCTCGTCGCATTGATCGTCCTACACACCAGTTGGAGGAAACGCCTGGGCGGCATGATCCTGTTTCTGGAGGGCTTCATCCCTCTGGCGGCAGTTTGGGCGTTGCGCAATCATTGGGTCGCCGGCAATGCGACCAATCGTTCGCTGGCATGGCATCCGCTTACACAAGAGAATATTGAAACAGGCTTGCGCGTCTTTGCCGATTTTTCCATCCCAGTGACGGGATGGTTCAAAGCGCTGGCAAAAGCGCCGGGCGTGTTCGAAGCCATTGCAGTTCTCATCCTCGGCGGCGCGTTGGTATGGACGGCGCTCGAAGCGTGGAAATTCTTCACGAAACAGAAACAACCATCCCTGAGAGAGGGAAGCGGGTTCATCATCCCGCTCATCACCGGGCTCTTCTTGTTCGCCTACCTCGCCTCAACCGTCGCATCCATGACCCTCTTCGATGCCGCAACAAAATTCAAATTGAGAATCGTTGCGCCGGTCTTTGTCTGTTTATTCATTTTGCTGGTATGCGCCCTCATCTGGCTTCGCAAAAGAAATTTCGTGTTGGCGACGCTGATCGCCGTTGCGGCGCTCGGCGCTTCATTTTTCAAACAGGTCAACACCGTCAACACATGGTCGAAGAGCGGATTGGGTTTCGCGTCTTTCCAATGGTACGATTCGGAGGCGATGACATTTTTGCGCGAACTGCCCGAGGATGTTGCCATCTTCACCAACGAGCCCGGCGCGGTGTATTTGTATACCGGGCGCGGCGCGTTGGTGTTGCCCAGCGGTTATGATTCGGCGCGCGCCGAATCCATTCCGGGGTTTGAAGAAGGCGTCGAGCGCATGCAGGCGGAGATCAACGCGGGACGCGCCGTGCTTGCCATCTTCGACGACGGCGCAAACATCGCCGGCGAAGTGGACGCGCTGACCGCAGGTTTGAACCTCGCGCACAAATCGCAAGGCGATTCGATCTACACACATCAACCGTAACGCGCTCGTTCGCAGTTGTACTGCGAACGTGATGCAGTGCAACTGCATCACGAACAAGGAAAGTAAATGACCATTCAAGATAAATTCAAACTCGACGGGCGCGTTGCCCTCGTCACCGGCGGCGCGGGATTGCTCGGCAGGGAATTTTGCAAGACGCTGGCGGAGGCTGGCGCGAAGATCGCCGTGCTGGATTTAAACGCCGCTTCCTCCTCAGGGACGGCTGATTCACTCACCCAAAGCGGATTCAACTCCCTCGCCCTCTCCGCCGACATCACCCAGCCCGACTCGGTGAACGCCGCAGTGGACAACGTATTATCCGCATTCGGGCGACTCGACATCCTCGTCAACAGCGCCGCGCTCGACCCGAAGTTCGACGCCGACGCGATGAAAAAAGGCGTGACGCCCGGCGCGTTCGAGGATTATCCGCTCGCCGATTGGACCGCCGCGCTCAACGTCAACTTGACCGGCATGTTTTTGATGACTCAAGCCTGCGTCAAGCCGATGCTCGCGCAAGGCAAAAAGGGAAGCATCATCAACATCTGCTCCACCTACGGACTCAACGGACCCGACCAGCGCATTTACATCAAAGACGGTCAGCGCGTGGCGTATAAACCCGTGTATTACACCGTGACCAAAGCCGGCGTGCTGGGCTTCACCAAATATCTCGCCGCCTATTACGCCGGCACGGAGATTCGCGTCAACGCGCTCACGCCGGGCGGAATCTACAACGACCACGAAGACTATTTTGAAAAGAACTATTCCGCCAAAACGATCATGGGACGCATGGCGAAGAAAGATGAAATGAACGGCGCGTTGCTCTTCCTCGCCTCGGATGCTTCCTCGTACATGACGGGCAATAACGTCGTTGTGGATGGCGGATGGACGGCGTGGTGAAAAAAGTAAACAGTGATCAGTAATCAGTTTACTGATCACTGCCTACCGATCACTGCTCACTGATGACTGCTCACTGATAACTGCTCACTGATAACCAATGACTGAATCACTCGCCCTCATCCCCGCCCGTGGAGGCTCGAAAGGCATCCCGCGCAAGAACGTCCGCAACTTTGCGGGCTATCCGCTCATTGCGTGGAGCATCGCCGCGGCAAAGCAATCGCGCCTCGTCACGCGCGTCATCGTGTCAACGGACGACGAAGAGATCGCGTCGGTGGCGCGCGAGTTCGGCGCGGAGACTCCCTTCCTGCGCCCGTCAAAATTTGCCGAAGATAACACGACCGATCTGCCGGTCTTTGAACACGCTTTGGCGTGGCTGGCGGAACACGAAAACTATCACCCCGAAATCGTTGTGCAACTTCGACCGACTTCGCCCATCCGCCCGCGCGGGTTGGTGGACGACGCGATAAACGTTTTGCTGAATCACAAAGAAGCCGACAGCGTGCGCGGAGTTGTGTCCGCCGGGCAGAACCCGCATAAGATGTGGCGGATCAGCGGCGAGAACGGCCCAATGAAAAATTTATTGGACGTGCCGGGCATTGCCGAGCCATACAACGCGCCGCGACAAATCCTTCCTCCCATCTATTGGCAGACCGGTCACATTGACGCGATCCGCGCGGAGACCATCACCAAAGGCGGCTCGATGAGCGGCGGCGTGATCTATCCCATCATCATCGACTCGCGCTACACGGTGGACATTGACAACCTGCAAGACTGGGCGCGTTACGAACATCTCGTTTCGACGGGCGAGTTGGACATGGTCACGCCGGGCAAAACGCGCCGACCGATGCCTTCCACCATCAAGCTGGTCATCTGTGACTTCGATGGTGTCATCACCGACAACCGCGTGTGGACAGATCAGGATGGGCATGAGACTGTCGTCGCTTCGCGGGCTGACAGCATGCGAGTCAAACAGATGCGCGAGATCGGCATTGACGTGATGATCCTCTCGTCGGAGGTCAACACGGTCGTTGCGGCGCGCGCGAAAAAGATGGGGGTGGAGGCGGTGCATGGGGTGGGGTTGCAGGACAAAGGGCGACAGATGCGAGACATCCTAGCCGAAAAAAATATCCAGGCGGAAGAGGTCGTCTTCATCGGCAACGACTGGAACGACCTCCCATGTTTCGAGATCGCGGGCTGGGCGGTCGCAGTCGCGGATGCGTATCCCGAAGTACTTCGCGCCGCCGATCATGTGTTGACGAAGGCGGGCGGTCACGGCGCGGTGCGCGAGTTGTGCGACCTGATCTTGAAGGCGCGGGCGTGAAAAAACTTTTCGTAATGTTCGAGCGGGGATTGTTCGCGCCGTTTTTGTTCGCAGTCCAGCCGATTCTGCAATTGTATTTGCTCAACTTCGACGAATTGAGTTTTGCGGATACGGTTCGCGCTTTGCTGGTGTCGCTGTCATTCGTTTTGTTGGCGTTCGGCGTGTTATATATTTTTTTGCGTAACGCAATGAAATCCGCGCTGATCGCCGCGCCGTTCATCTTTATTTTCTTTCTCTTCGGCGATGTGACCGATTGGGTGGGCAAAACTTTTTCGCTGGGTCCCGCGCGTTCCGATTTCGCCGTATTTCTTGCCGCCGCGTTGATCATGTCCGTCTGGATGTGGCTGTTACAAAAGCGCGTAAAGAATCTCATTGTCGTCAATCTGTATTTCAATTTACTGAGCATCCTGCTGTTGGCGAACACGGGCGTGCAAGTGACGAACCATGTGCGCGAGAATGAAATTTCGTTCAATCCCTCGGAGCGAACCGTAACCGTGACGGAAGTTGAATCCGCCACGCCGCGCCCGGATATTTATTACATCATCCTCGACGGCTACGGCAGGCAGGATATTCTGCAGGAGTTCTACGAGTTCGACAACTCGGAGTTCATCAACGCCCTGCGCGAGCGCGGATTCTATGTGGCGGATCAAGCCTCGAGCAATTACATCCAAACGATGCTGTCGCTGAGTTCGTCGTTCAACATGAACTACTTGCAAGATTTGAAAGTGAACGGCAACACGCCCGATAATCGCGCCGACCTGATCGAGATTCTCAATTACAGCGAAGTCCGCGCGGTTCTGGCGCAGAACGGCTACAAAACGGTCTCGTTCGAGAACGAATACAAAGCGACCATCCCAACGGCGGATGTGTATTACGAAGATTCGAGTTCTCCGCTGACACAGCCGGTCACCGCGTTCGAAAGCATCGTCATTGACCACAGCATGGCGCGGGTGTTGAATCATATCCCCGCGTTCCATCGCGCGTTGGTCGAGATGCCGTATGAGACTCACCGCCAGCACATCCTCTCCACGTTCGATGAATTGGAGCAAGCCCCGTCACTGCAAGGCGATTATTTCGTCTACGCTCACATCATCGCGCCACACCCGCCGTTCGTGTTCGACAAAGACGGCAGTGTCATCAATCACGACGAACCGTTTACCTTGTTCGACGCGAACTATTACATCTCGGAACATTCGCGCGGCGGATATATCGGCGGCTATCGCAGGCAGATCCAATACGTGAACACCCTCGCGCTTCAAGCCATCGACGCGATCCTTGCGCGGTCAGACACGCCGCCGATCATCATCATTCAAGGCGATCACGGGCCGGGGGCGTATCTCCACTGGGGGTCGCTGGAGAATACCATCCCGTCGGAAAGATTCGGGATCCTCAACGCGTATTATTTCCCCGACGGGAATTATGAGTCGCTGTATCCCTCGATCTCGCCGGTCAATTCCTTTCGCGTCGTGTTGGATCAATACTTCAAAACGAAGTACGCGCTTCTGCCCGATTTGCATTATTATTCCCGCTGGAATGTCCCGTTCGACTTTATCGAAGTGACGGACCTCACGCCGCCACAATAAACTCTGGAGAAAAAATGACTCGTGAAATAAAAATTGGAAACCGCGCGGTGGGCGACGCTCAACGCGCGTACATCATCGCCGAGATCGGCATCAATCACAACGGCGACCTCGACATTGCGAAGAAGATGATCGACGCCGCCGTCCACGCCGGCGCGGACGCGGTGAAATTCCAAAAGCGTACACCCGATGTCGCCACGCCGCCCGAACAAAAGAATCAAATGCGCGAGACGCCGTGGGGCTACATCACCTATCTCGAATATCGTTACAAGGTCGAGTTCGACGAAAAACAATACGCCGAGATCGACCGCTATTGCCGCGAAAAGAAAATCGATTGGATGGTCTCGGTCTGGGATGAGCCGTCGGTGGATTTTATGCAGAAGTTCGACACGCCCGCGTATAAAGTCCCCTCCGCTTCTCTCACCGACTTCAACCTGATTCGCAAAGCGCGAGCGACCGGCAAGCCTCTGATCTTGTCGTCGGGCATGTCCACGATGGAGCAGATCGCAAAAGGGATCGGGATCGCGGGCGAGCAAGACCTCGTGATGATGCACTGCACCAGCACCTATCCGTGCGAACCGGAGGAGTTGAACCTCAAGATGATCGAAACGCTCCGCGCAAAATATCCGAATATCCCAATCGGATATTCCGGTCACGAGGTGGGACTCATCCCAACAGCCATTGCCGTCGCGTTCGGCGCGTGCATGGTGGAGCGTCATCTCACATTAGACCGCGCCATGTGGGGCTCCGATCAAGCCGCGAGCGTGGAACCTGCGGGCTTCGAGCGACTCGTGAAATACATCCGCACCACCGAAGCCTCGCTCGGCGACGGCGTGAAAAAAGTGTACGCCTCCGAACAGGGGTCGTTGAAAAAATTGAGAAGGGTTGTGAACGAATAAACCTTCTTACCACGAAGGACACGAAGGTCACAAAGGGCTTTTAAAACCTTCGTGCCCCTTTGTGACCTTTGTGGTAAATTTTTCCTCATGGGTATTGCACAACAACTCCGACGCGCATTGCGACCAGCCGGCAAAACCGCCCAATCCATCCTGCGGTGGAAGCGGTTTTCGTTCGGCGACGCGCCGCCCATCTTCGGCAACTCCAAGCCCAAGAGCGGATCGCACCTGCTGTTGCAAATTTTGAACGGCTTTACAAGGATCATGCCGTACAAGTACGTGGAAGCGGAGCCGATCCGCACGATCAGAAAAGACGGTGGACGACGGACAGCAGATGATATCCTTGCTGATTTGCTCCATTTGCCTCTTGGCGTGATCGGTTGGGGATATGTGGAAGCGACAAAAGAAAATGTTGGGTTTTTGTGCCAGCCGAATCGAGTCAATTATTTTATTTATCGCGACCCGCGCGATATGCTCGTTTCGCAAGTGTTCTTCGCGACCGACATGCAAGAAGAACACGGGATGCACGACTATTACAACTCGCTCCCCGATTTCGGCGAACGGCTCAAGGTCGCCATCACCGGCATTGACCGCGACGGACTCAAAATGGTCAGCGTTCAGAAGAGATACGAAGGCGTGTTCGAGTGGCTGAACACACCCGGTGTGATGTGCCTCCGCTTTGAGGATCTGATCAACCACCGCGACGCGACTCTCAACTCCATGCTCGATGAGGTGGAAAAGACCGGTTACCGAATCCCAACCCCGCGCGAGGAAGCGATTCCAATTTTGGTGGAGGCGATTCAGCCGAAGAAGAGTCACACCTTCCGTTCGGGCAAGACCGGCGGCTGGCGCGAGTTTTTCACTGCGGAGCATAAATCGTTATTCAAAGAGGTCGCGGGCGATTTGGTGATGAGGCTGGGGTATGAAAAGTCGAATGATTGGTAGGGTGGAATGAAAGAATTTTTCAAACAACGAATCTATCGCGGACTCGTCCGCCGGTTCAACAACCTCAAGATCGCGCGCACAGCGAATCTCGTTTCTCGTAACTCGCCTCCCGCGCAGGAACAACCCGTCGTCTTCTTCAAAGCCTCCACCGGCATTGACGATCTCTCATGGAACAGCGGATTTCACCTGCTCGCCTCGTGGGCGTTACGGTTGAAGGGAATCCCGGTCGCGTATTTTGTGTGCAACTCTGGCATGAGCAAATGCGTGTTGGGAACGAACCGGGATCATCCGCACAAAGAGATGCCGTGCAAGACGTGTGTCAGTCAATCGCGGGCGTTGTATGCGGGGGTACCGTCGAAGGTTGAAGGTCAAAAGTCAAAAGTTGAGTGGTTTGGTTTCGAGCGTGACTCGCAACTCGAAACTCGTCTCTCGCAACTCTCAATCCTCCAACTTTCCACTTTCCACTTTGAAAATCTCCCCCTCGGCGCACTCTGCCTCCCCGCCTTGCGTTGGGTTTTACGAATCCATCACCTGAACGATGATGAAAACACGCGTTATCTTTTGCGAGAATACATCTTGTCCGCGTGGAATGTGGCGCAGAAGTTTGAAAAATTCCTGGATGAGACAAAACCGCGCGCGGTGATCGTCTTCAACGGACAATTCTTCCCCGAAGCGACGGCGCGTTACGTGGCGCAACAGCGCGGAATCCGCGTCATCACGCACGAGGTGGGACTTCAACCCGCATCCGCATATTTCACCGATGGCGAAGCGACGGCGTATCCAATTCATATTCCCGATGAATTTGAATTGAACGATGAGCAAAACTCCAAACTCGACGCCTATCTCGCCAAGCGTTTTCAAGGCGACTTCACCATGGCGGGCATCAAATTCTGGGCAGACATGCAGGGACTCGACGAGTCGTTTTTACAAAAAGCCGCGCAGTTCAAGCAGATCGTCCCTGTGTTTACGAATGTCATCTTCGACACCAGTCAGCCGCACGCGAACACGGTCTTTGAAGATATGTTCGATTGGCTGGATATGACGTTGGAAGTCATCAAAGAACATCACGATACGTTGTTCGTCATCCGCGCGCACCCCGATGAATTGCGCGCGCGGAAGTCGAGCCGCGAGACGGTTGAAGGATGGGTAGACAGCCGCAAGGTCCGCAGTGAACCGAATGTAGTGTTCGTCGGTCCGCGCGAGGCGTTGAGTTCGTACGAGTTGATCCAACGATCCAAGTTCGTGATGGTCTACAACTCCACGATCGGACTCGAAGCGTCCATCATGGGCGCGGCGGTATTGTGCGCGGGCAAGGCGAGATTTACGCAATATCCCACCGTGTTCTTCCCGCAGACGGTGGACGAGGTAAGAAGAAAGATGAAAGAATTTTTGGATGCGGAAAAGATCGAAGTCCCCGCTGAGTTCAAACGCAACGCGCGACGGTTTTTATATTATCAATTGTTCAGAACGTCTCTGCCGTTCGGCGAATTTCTCGAACCGTCTGTGCGCACAACGCAGGCGAAATTGAAATCGTTTGCGTTGAATGAATTGCTGGAGTCTGATGCGGTGAAAGTGATTTTGGATGGCGTGTTGGAGGGCGAAGATTTTTTGTTGAAGGGACGATGATGAAAATAGCAAGATTTGACAAATTATTACAACCTATTATAATGACCTTAGATGTTCCCCTGTCTGACCGAAGTCTGACGTTATGCGTCAGATACTGATGTAGGTCAGGCGGGGTTTTTTTTATTTCCTACGACGCGGCTTTGTCAGGGTCGAATCGAAGGTCTCATCACTGGGAACGAATGACCAGTGCATGTAAGGCAATCTCCATTTGTCAGAAAGCGTTTCAATTCTCGTGCTTACGCCGATATTGAAACCGGGGCGAATTTTGCGAATCTCCGAAAGAATTGATTTATACAGCTTCTCTTTTGCGACTGTTCTTTTCCCTCTTTGCCTGGCTCCTTTGGGTATTTCCTTGTGCTTATCGTTCAAACGAAAAGACATCGAGCCAAGCGCGATATCCAGACACTGTAAAAGAACATGGTCGTGCGAATGGACCTCGGTGATATTCTCCCTTTTGATGTCAATCGTCTCCCATTTTTTGGTTTTGGTTAAGCCAAGCAAAAAACCTTTAAATTGCTCATTCTTTTCAGCGGTGTCGGGAAACGTGTCAAAATATAGGCGCAGACGGATATTTTCCGAACTGTGTTCCAACCCAAAACCGTGTTTGACGAACTGATAGTACAGCAGGTAATATTCCCACTCAACCTGTTCCCGACTAAGACCGCGCGGCAGATGGGCGTTTTGGCGAAACATAATACGGACACGGAGGTTGTTATGGAAAACTTCCTCGAAGAAAACGCGTATCAACTCCTCGTATTTCGTAAGATATTTTTCCGTAACTTTTTCCCACTTTACTTCTTGATAAAGATTCAAATCGGCTTTTGTGTTATTAAGCCGATCCGTAATGCGCTCATACTGAGATGAGCCAACAATCACCCCGCCGTAAAAATTGGAGTAATACTTGCCATGTCTGTCTGATTCGTCGCAGAAAAGAATATATTCCTTATCCCGCATGATTCACCGTTAATCGATAGAAGATTCCTCACTGCTTCAACGTGATGTATTTCCTGCGCGGGTTGATGCCCACCAAACCCTCGAAGGCATTGGGGATGGCTTTTAAGTCGGCTTCGGCGTCTCCCGTCAGATGATAGGTTTCTCCCACATGCACGGTCTTTTGCCTGCCGTCCACCTTTGCCATCACAATGGGGATGCCCGCGCCCTTGGCGATGTGATAATAACCGCGCTTCCACTCTGTCACGTGATGCCTCGTCCCTTCGGGCGCGATGGTCAGGATAAACCGCGCAGACTTGTTGCTCGCCTCCACCATTTGCTCCACCAGCCTGCCGGGTTTTTTCCGATCCACCGGCACGCCGCCGCAATAATAGAAGAACCAGCCAAACGGCGAGCGGAACAACTCAGCCTTACCCATAAACTTAACATTGGCTCTCAAGATGAAGATCACGCCGAGGAACAGCAAAAAATCCCAACTGGAGGTGTGTGGCGCCCCGATCAGCACATATTTCGGCAGGTCTGGGAGCGTCCCCTCTACGCGCCAGCCGAAAGCTCTCATAAAGAAGCGGGCAAGGTAATGAAATATTCTGCTGAGGATGGGCGTGTTGAAAATTGTCATACGCAGATTGTACACTGTTCCCGTGTAAAATAGCGCTGCACATGCTCAAAAAATATCCCCTCTATTCCATCCTGTTCGCGCTATTTTCCGTCCTCTCATTGACCGCCAACAACATTGGGCAGATCTTCATCGGCGAGATGACGCGTCCGCTGGCGTTTTCGCTTGCGCTGGCTGGGATTCTCTTTTGGATTCTTCATCGCCTCCTGCGCGACCCGCATCGCGCCGCCCTTGCGTCTGCATCGCTTCTCTTTTTATTTTTTTCCTACGGGCAAGTCTATTCCGCCTTCGAGGGCGAATCCGTTTTGGGGATTGGACTTTTCCGCCATAGAATCCTTTTCCCCGCTTTCTGCATTCTTGGGGCATTTCTCGTTTTCTGGATCGTCCGAAGGGTCAAACAACCGACCTCGTTCACGTATCCCCTGAACCTTATTTCGATCTTTCTATTGATCTATCCATCGTTGACTATTTCTTCAACGCTCATTCGTCAATCCGTCTCAGATACATCGTCGAAAAATTCTTCTGCTGTTGCGACAACCAACTCGAACTCTCCCGATGTCTACTACATCATCCTCGACGGTTACGGGCGGCAGGATGTGTTGCAACGCGAATACGGATTCGACAACAGCGACTTCATCAACGCCTTGCAAGCACGCGGATTCTACGTGGCGCAGTGCAGTCAGAGCAACTATGCCCACACGCTGTATTCGCTGGCATCTTCACTGAATTACGACTACCTCAACACCCTCGGCGCAACGGACGATGCCGAACGTATTTCACTGCTGAAGCATGGCGCAGTTCGCGCGGCGTTCGAGGAGCGTGGATATTCCATCGTCGCATTTCCCACCGGCTGGAGCATGACCGAATGGACGGACGCAGACATCTACCCCGCTTATGGCAAATCGTTCGCCACGCTCACCGAGTTTGAAACCCTCTTCCTCGATACCACCATGCTCCGCGCGGCGACCGACTACGACCGCCTCACCTCGAAGACCACGCCGTACAGCCAAGCCCGCCGACTGCGCGTCCTCTCGATGATTCAAACGCTGAAAGAGATACCCTCGCGCGAGGGAAAGTATTTTGTCTTCGCGCACTTCGTCATCCCGCATCCGCCATTCTCGTTCGGCGCGGACGGCGAATGGCTGGAGATCAACGTGAACACCGCGTCGCGCGAAGAGATCGTCAACGCCTACATCAACCAGATCATTTATATCAACCGCGAAATCCTGCAAGTCATAGACGCGCTTCAATCCAAATCGAAAATTCCGCCGGTCATCATCGTGCAGGGCGATCACGGTCCGCCGCCCGACCTGACGAACGACCCCGCCGCGCGCATGCCCATCCTGAACGCGTACTACTTGCCCGGCGTCGAATCGGCTGAGGCGTTGTATCCAACCATCTCACCGGTCAACAGTTTCCGCGTCGTGTTGAACCGGTATTTCGAGTCGCATCTTCCCCTGTTGGCAGATGAAAGTTACTTTGCCCCGAATCAGGATCATGAGCGGCTGACGCTTTATCCAAATGACTGCGAGTAAGCCCCGCTTCATCCCGGACCTTCAGCCTGCCTCGCCCGCGCCGGCGAATGCGCAATGTGATTGCAAGTATTCTCGTGTAACCTACCGCGCTCCTATTTGGTCACGTTGATGACGGTCAAAAGCCGATCATCATCCGAAAAGGAGCGCTCGATATGAAAAAGTTGTTTTTATTTTTGATGGCATTTGTCGTCACCGCCTCGTTACTGGGTCTGCGCACCACCCGCGCCCAAGCCGCCGATTGGATCGCCTACGAAGAAAGCGCCTACGTGTACGGCAAGGGAATCGTTTATATTTTTTCCGCGGCGGGGCATCGCACCCGGGATGTCAAAGGGGCTTCGATCTACGTTGGCTCCGATCTATACGACCTGTTCTGCTGGGTGACAACGGATAAACAACATATCGTGTGCAACGCCCAGGGCGGGCTGACGCAGTTCGCCGGGCAGACCGCCATCATCTATCTCGCTGGGCAGATGTTCTACGTGACCATCCCTCACAGGGGCGCTCCGCCAGAGGCTACTACTCCTGCGCCCCAACCGCTCGTTTGCCCAGACGGGCAAATTGCCGGCGCGGATGTATTGTTTGTGGGCGATGGTTTTCCGACCTTCATACCAGGCGACACGCTGGATGAAGTTGCGTCTGCGGCAGAGAGTTGGGAGGTCGATTTCGAGATCGTCAGTGAATTGTATTGCGGGCGGGAATACACTTAGCGTTGACGCGCGTCCAGTCTTAAAATGTAACCGGGATGGAGTAATACTCCATCCCGGTTTATTTTTGCAGGCAAAACCTAAACTCGATGCTCAACTCAGCGCAGGGTGAGTTCCCAGATATGGATCTGCGCCGGGGGCGGCGAGAACGGGTCGAATACCTCGATATGCAAAACTTGCGCGTTGATCGGTTGCGGCAGATCAAAGGATAGCACCGGCTCATTCTCCGACCCTTTCCCTTCGAAGGTATACGTCACCGGCTCCGCGCCCGACTCATTGCTGGCAGTCAGCGTCACCCGTATATTTGCCGAGCCGATCATGAGCGAAAAGCCGTTCAACGTGATCGGCGCGGGGAAGCTCAACTCAATGACGAACGGGTTATCTTCCAGCGTTTTGATATAAGTGTATTCATCGCCATCGAAGATCAAGGGGATCGTTTCAGATTGGCTCACGGCATCCAAATACGAGAAGCGGATGCCCACCTCCTGCCCGTTGAGGTTCACCACCGATTCCTGCAACACGGCGCGCACCGCCCGCTCTGCCGCGAAGATCTCGTCGATGTTATCTACGTAGCGCAGGCGCACAAAGTAGAAGGCTGGCGAACCGTCGGGGTATGCGACGGTCTTTTCGAGGCGGATGTCGGTAAGTTTCTCGCTGTCGGTCGCGATCGAGTACTCCAACGGCACCATAATGAACACGGTATTCTCGTCTACGGGGAATTTGCGCTGAATGTAGCCTTCGATACTGCCGCCGTCGAGCCACGACTGGTCGCCGATGAAAAAGCGGTTCAAAATATCCGCGCCGTTCGCCCAACTGGAGGTGAAAATGATCCGATCCTGCGGGTGTTCCTGATGATACTTTTCGATGATGTCGTAGATCTGGAATGAGCCGTATTGGGTTTCGCCGTAGTCCTTCCACCAGAAGGGACCGTTCCTCAACGCGTCAGCAAGAACGTAGATGTTCACGCCTGCCAAGATCGCAAACGCGAGAAGCGCGATCACCGTGGAGGGCAATCTCCAGGTTGGGAACCAGCCTCGCGCCCAGCGCTTGAGCGATGAAAACAATCCCAGAGCGCGCGCGCCGAACAGCCCAACCAATGCGACGACAAAGAGCCGGTCGATACTTTTCTCGAACATGCTAATGAGGAAGATGCAAGCGAGGAAAATGCCGAGGAAAAGGGCAAGCCGTTTCACTGTCGGGGGCGAGGCGGGTTCTGAATCCTGCAACGCTTCCGCAGGGTTTTCGATCCAGCGTAAAACGAGTTCAAGCCCGAGCGTGGTCAAGATCGCGGCAGGCACAACGAACACCAGACTGCGCGTGATGCCGATCTGCACCATGGCGCCGCCGATGGGCGACACCAGTATGATGAGCAGGAGCGCGCGGTTCGCCGAGTCGCGCAGGTTTCGCAGAATGTGCGCCAACCCCACAATGAAAAACGGAAGCGTGGCAAGCATGATGTGACCATAATCCTTCATGATATGACGGATCTGGTCGCGGTCGTTGGGAATGAACCAGTAGTACGCGCTCAACCCAAAGAAATATTCCGAAATGTACAACTTCACCTTATCGATCAGCGGCATATCGCTGACGAGATATGAACCCAGCAAGTGCAAAAGATCGCCCGGCGAATTGGGATGCCCGATGCGGTAACGAAGGTAGGGGATCGCCAGCAACGCCAGCAGGAGACCGCCCTTCCACACGGTGTTGCGCTGTTCCCAGTGATAGCGCCAATCTGAAACGAGCAGGAGCGCCGCCGTCACCGGCACCATCAACTGCGCGGGGTTATACGAGTAAAATGCCAACGCGCCGAATAGGGCGGTCCAATACAAATAATGCGGAGATCGATAGCGGTACAACAGGTAACAGCAAAACGCGGCGGCATAAAACGCCACGAACACGCCCGTTTCGAATGCCGTGCGCGAGTGCAAAAACCACGAGGGCGTGAACGAGAGGAAGATCACCCCCGCCCACCAATATTTGACGCGCGCAACGTCGCGCAGGATGATCCCCACAGCCAGCGCCGCGATCACCGTCACCACCGTCGAGACGGCGCGCGTCAACACCGCCGACTTGCCAAAAAGCAACAGCGGAAGCCATTGTAAATACACGGTGAAGCCCATGCCGTTGCCGAAATAGGCTGGCAGGAAGGTCCCATCCACATCGCGGTAATTCATGCGGATGAGTTCATCCATGGCTTGGGTTTGAAACGCTTCGTCGGTGAAAAAATAGATGGGGTAGATACTTAGCCCAATGAGACGCGTGGCGAGATATAGCGCAATGGCGCCGGCGAACAACCATTTCGCAAGCGATTCTGTTTGGATATTCGCCAGGCGGCTGAGATTCTTCCTCCAGGCAGGCGCTTCTTTCCGCGCCTGAGCCTGCGTCGCCAGGCGGCGGGCTTTCCCTCCCTCCACGCGGATGCGCACGGGCACCTCTCCCGCCTTCTCTTTGCCCGCTTCAATGGTAAAGGTGGTTTTTGTGCCGGGCTTGATCGAAAACTCAAACTCGCCCGCGGTCCGCGCGCGGCGCTTGGAGGTTTTCTTGGGCTGTGGTTTGGGTTTGCGTTTTGTAGGTGGCATAGGTTGCCTTAGAATTCGATTGTATCACCCGCCGTTTTTTCGAGATGCCGGTTAACTAATCTGCAATGTAGCCCAAGCCATGGGCGAGAGCGGCTGGAGAAAACTATCCGCGCGGTAAGGTGAAATAAAAGGTGGAGCCATGCCCCGCTTTGCTCTCGATCCAAATCCTGCCGCCGTGCAATTCGATGATGCGTTTCACCAGGGCAAGCCCAATCCCCGTGCCCTCGCTGGTAGGGTCGAGTTTATTGAAAAGCCCAAAGATGCGCTCGTGATGCTCAGGCGGGATTCCCATGCCATTATCGCGCACAAAGAAAATAGGTTTATCGTCCTCCACGCCCTGATGCCCCACCTCGATACGAGGTTTTGCCTGGGCGCCCATATATTTGGCGGCGTTATCCAGCAGATTTTGCATAACTTCGATCAGGCGCGGCTTATCCACGCGGACGGAGGGAAGGTTTGGCTGAATGTACACAACGATCCCTCTTTCATCCACCCTGCCGCGCGCCAGTTCCAGCGCCTCCCGCGTCAAGTCGCCAAAAGGGATGCTGGCTGGTTCGTTCATAACGCGGCCCAGGCGCGAAAGTTCGAGCAGTTCGCCAAGCATGTCTTGCATGCGGCTGACGGCGTCTCGTATGCGCTTCTTATCTTTCTTGAACCGTGCCATATCTCCTGTTGCGGCAGATTGCTCCAGAAATTCAAGAAAGCCGCTGATCGTCACCAGCGGAGACTTGAGATCGTGCGACACTGTGTAGGTAAACCGTTCCAGTTCCGCGTTCTTATTCTCCAGTTCGTCGATCAACAGCCTGCGTTCGGCAAGTTCCCGTTGCAATTGTTCGAGCAAACGCGATTTCTCGATGGTGATGGAAACCTGCGTTGCGATGGTTTCCAACAGGCGGATCTGCTCTTGCGAGTACGCCCCAGGTTGAAGCGATTGCACCGACATAATTCCGATCACGCGGTCATCCAACACAAGCGGGATGCCGAGATACGAACGGACCGGCGCTTCGACGATCACGAGCATATGATGGTCGCGCCGTACTTGGGGATCGTTAATATCTTCAAGATAGATCGTTTTCCTGCCGGAGATAACCTCCGCCGCCAGCCCCGGCTTCTCGAGCAATTTACGCGATGGCGGCTGGATATCTTCATCCAAATTGAGGAAGAGGGAATAAGAAAAAATATCGGTTTCCGAATCGTACAACCCGATGTGAAAGGCATCCGCGCTGATGACCTGCCTCAACTCATTCGCAAATGCGCGCAGGGCGTGATACAGATCATCCCCGCTGGCAAGCGCCAGCCCCAGGCGGTAGAGCAGGGTCACTTCACTGGCGCGTCGTTTGGCTTCCTGCTCCAACTGTTTGAGTTCGGTCAGTTCCATGATCGAAGCCAGAATGAGGGTATCCGCGCCCAACGTCAACGGCACCAACCCGATCTCGACCGGAAACAGCCCGCCATCTTTTCGCCGCGCCGTGAGTTCCCGCCCCATCATCGGGCGGGCGGAGGGTTTTTGGTTGAAAGCCGCGCGACTGCGCTCGTGCGCAACGCGGATATTCTCGGGCGCCAACTGCTCGATGCTTATTCCGATCAACTCGCCCGCCTCGTAACCAAGCAAGCGATGAGATTGCGCGTTCGCAAAAACAACCTGCCCCGCCGCGTTAGAAACAACAATAGCCACCGGGTTTTTGTCGAAGATCTCCAGAAAGGTGGTATCTGGAGACTGAGAGTTTTCCGTAGAGCGCATGGGTTAACGCCAAAAGTCCTTCGTTGCCGCCGAGTTGAGAAGCGCCGTGGTTTTATAATCGAGACAAATCATTTTGTTCCGGCATTATCTTACTGCACAGTTGACGCGGCTTCAAGCCCAAATTTAGTATTGCAACACTTCGCGCCTCATCATCCATCAGCAAAGCGAACTGTATCAATCGCCAGATTACCTTACACTATAAAAATTGGGACGCTGATCCACGCAGAAAACGCAGATTTTCTTTCTCAGGACTTACGCAGTTGGCGGGCAGTGGCGCAACAGGCTCAATTGCGTAAATCCTATTTCTTTTGAATCAGCGAAATCAGCGTTTACATCTGCCCTTGCGGGCGGTGCAAGGGTCTGCGTCCAACAAAACGGTTTTGCCTACTACAGCGAAAACCCGCTATCTTTTCCCGCTCGAACGGATAATATAAGTAGAGAATTCTCCCGAAAGGTCCGTGCATGGAAGATCGAATCGCAATCGCGCTACTCAAACAAGGCAAACTCAACGGTCTCGAAACGCTGGTCAATCGCTATCAGGCAAAGGCGGTGCATACCGCATACTTAATCACGCAAGAGCGCGCCTCGGCGGAGGATGCGGCGCAGTCGGCGTTCGTCAAAATCGCCGAACGCATCCATCAATTCGACGAAACGCGCCCCTTTCCCCCGTGGTTTTTCCGCATCGTCGTCCACGACGCGCTCAAACTCGCCAAGCGGATGAAACGCCACGCCTCGCTGGACGAACTGGATGAAGACGCTTCGGCTCTTTCCGCGCTGTTAGTTGATTCGGCTCCCCAGCCTGAGCCAACGCTGGAAGCGAAGCAGGCGCGCGAAAATATTTTGCAAGCCATCCAACGCCTGCCGCCCGAACAACGCGCCGTCATCGCGATGCGCTACTACCTCGACATGAGCGAAGCGGACATGTCCGCAAAGATGGATCGCCCGCTCAGTTCCATCAAATGGTGGCTGAGAGACGCGCGCAAACGCCTGAGTGAATTGATCGCCGACGACAGGAGATAATCATGGATCAGAAAAGCCTCCAAACCCTTTTACAGGATGCGTTGGAAAACAAAATCCCAGCTTCCGAAATTCGCCTGTGGCAGACCGTGAAAGCCCGCCTGGTTGAGAGCCATATCCAACAAGGAGCAAAAATGAACGCAATCAAATCGCGCCTCGCCTACGCCACCCTGGCGGTCATCGCCATGCTGACGCTCGCCTTCATCACCCCGCAGGGACGCGCCTTCGCGCAAAACATTTTCCAATTCTTCGCGCGCGCCGATCAAGACAGCTATCCGCTTCAAGACTGGCAGAAGACTCCGCCCGCGCCAACCTCGCCCGAGTCGCCTTTCAAATATTCAGTGCAAGAAGCGGAAGCGCTGGCGGGCTACGACGTTCTCAGCCCGATAGACGCGCCCGCTGGCATGCTATTTGTCGGCGCATCCTACGACGAGAAATATCACATCGTGGCGCAGGCGTTTGGTCCACGCGCGGAGTTTACCGAACTCTCGCTCTGGCAACAGCCGCTGGAATTTTACGCGCCCTGCGGCGACATCAGCCAACCATGCGAAACCATGCTGGGCGGCAACCTGGCTGGCAACAGCGCCGATATTCAAACCGCGCAGATCGGCGACCTGACAGGCGAGTACGTGGAAGGCGTTTGGGAATTGACCGACAGCGGTCCAGTCTGGAACCCAATCCCCTTTGCCAAGACATTGCGCTGGAAGAATGATGTCGCCATCTTTGAACTGGTCTACAACGGCATGAACCTCACCCGCGACGATCTTATCAAACTAGCGGAAGGGATTCGCTAGGGATAATAAACCGCGCCCAATTGTGAAACAACCGCCCCGAAGGCTTTTTCGATGCCAACCTTCGGGGCGGTTTTCCATATTGCCAATACAGTCTAATCATCAAGCCAACCGCTTGGATTCTATTTCGCCAGCAGAGTGAAATAAAATGTGGAGCCTTTGCCCAACTCGCTCTCCACCCAAATTCTGCCTTCATGCACCTCAATAATTCTCTTCACGAGGGCAAGCCCGATCCCTGTGCCGTCCGACGACGAATCGAGTTTATTGAACAAGCCGAAGACGCGCTCATGATATTCAGGCGCGATGCCGGTGCCGTTGTCTTTGACAAAGAAGATGGACTTGCCGTCCACTTCGCCGTATTGCCCGATCTCGATCTGCGGTTCGGGTTGCGCGCCCATGTATTTGGCGGCGTTATCCAGCAGGTTTTGTAAAACTTCGATCAGGCGCTGGCGATCTCCATGGATTGTGGGCAGGTCGGGTTGGATCCGAATCGTGACGCGTCTTGATTCCAATTGCCCGCGCGTGATCTCCAGCGCGTCTTTTACGATATCCGCAAAGGGAACATCTTCAGCCGCGTTCATCACTCGTCCGATGCGCGAAAGTTCGAGCAGTTCCGTGAGGAGCGCGTGCATTTTGTTGGTGGCGTCTTGAATGCGGCGGGTGTCCCGCATTAATCGCTTCAGGTTGCCGGAGCGCGCATCCTCTTCGATATAGCCGAGGTAGCCGTTGATCGTGACCAGCGGAGATTTGAGGTCGTGCGATACCGTATAGACGAAGCGCGTCAACTCCGCGTTTTTGCTTTCGAGTTCCGCGATCAAACGCGCCTGTTCGGCTTCTGCCTGCTTACGCTCGGTAATATCCATGGTCAACAACGTCAAGCCGACCACCTTCCCATCCGCAAAAATGGGGCTGACGTTGGTGGAATACCACGTCTGAGGACCGTGCGCGCCGGGTCCCTGCAATTCATAAGCCTCAGCCTTTTTATTTTCGATCACATTCCTGAACTTCCGCTTCACCATGCTCTGGGATTCCGGCGATATGAAATCATGGATACTTGAGCCTAGCACTTGTTCCAGGCTGTAGCCTTCCGCCGTGTGATTCATGAATTGCAGTTTCTCTTCGAGGTCGATCGTCATGATAATGATCTCGCGGTTTTCGACCAGCGAGCGGTATTTTTCTTCACTGGCAATGATGGCTTCCAGCGCTTGTTTGCGTTTGGTAATATCTTCCAGGGTGCCTTCGTAATACAGGATGTTTCCCCCGGCGTCGCGGACGGCTTGTATGTTCATGGAGATCCAGAACGTAGATCGATCTCTGCGATAATTGAGCATTTCAAAACCGGCAACCTGTTCGCCAGCCGCCAAGCGGCGAGCGAGTTCATCCCTCTGGCGCGGTTCCACAATCAATTGGGTTGCGATATCGGTGACCTCGCAGATCATCGCCTCCGGCGATTCGAACCCGTACATATTCGCCATTGCGGGGTTGATTTTGAGGAAGCGTTCCTCGGGCGAGCTTTGAAAAATACCGTCTATGGCATTCTCAAAAATGGCGCGGTACTTTTCTTCGCTTTCGCGCAAGGCAGATTCTGCTTGTCGGCGTTCTGTAACAATGCCCCCGGTCAACAACCCAGCCAGCGTGGAAGCAAGCAGGAAGAATTGCGCCTCCACAATGAGTTCTGGTTCGATCATCAAACCCGGCGCTAACACAAGAATGCCCGCGGTCATCACCAGAGACGCCCATGCCGCGCCAGTGATACCGCCGATCAGAGCCGCCCACAGAATGGGCAGGAGCGCCACGTACAAGCGCGATACTGATATGTCATCTTTTGTAGAGAAAGCGATCAGGATGGCGAACGGCATGCTTGCCAAAATCAACACTGCCTGGCTCTTGGTCCGGTAATCCGATAAGAACTCACGAGAAGTCCGTCCTTGCCGCCATAGGAGGATGACTATCGTCAGCGTAAGATAGGGAATGACATTGGAGATCCACCAGCCCGTTGCGATTGTGCCGAATGCTTCCCACGCGCTGAGCCCGGTCAGCACATAGACGGAGGCGGCGATCAGGCATTCGACCAGAACGGCAAAACACGAGACGAAGGAGAACCCCGCCACATCCCGCACGGTTTGCAGACGGATCGCGGCAGGGGAAAATTTTCTCAGCAGGGAAAGCGCAATGGCGGGCGAAACCATGGACGCAAGCCCGATGCCAATCACCGCGATGAGAGGAATGTCCGGGGAGTGAAGCGTAACCAGCACTGAAAAAACAGGGTTGATGAACGCCAACGGCAATGCCCGCCAGCCCAGTAAAAGGATTGCCGCCAGGTACAAACCAGCGGGAGGGTAACAGATGGCGAGTCCCGTTTGGAGGACAAATGCCCCGCTTGCCAAATCTAAAAATACGGCGAGCGCAGAGTACCCAATCACATACAGGATTTGTTTTCGATGCTTTTGGAGCCATTCCATTGCATATCTCGTGGGTCGGCAATGAGCGATCTTTTTCTGGGATACAATGCCGAGATGGACCAGCCGAGTTGTCCATTGATTTGATTAATGTATTGTACACGATACAGAGGCGCAGACCAGCCATTGTTAGACTTCGCCATTGCAAATATAATAGGCGTCTTGCAAAAGTCATTTTTGCCATAGAGAAAAGAGCGTTTCTACCTGCCTCGAAGGCGGCGCAGGTCAAGCGCCTTATGGACTGTGTGGTTGAGCAAGGGATCGAATAAGAAAATTCACCTTTGGAGTTGGTGTGATGAAACCGAATTTTGCGTGGTGGAAGCTGATTGCAGGCTACTTGTTGTTTGTCGTCTTCCATCAGATCTACGATATCTTGGGCGGCGGGACTCTCGCGGCGATCCTCGGCGAAGGCATCGAATCGGTCTACGCCCACATGAAGATGTATTTCTATGCCTATCTGGTTGTGAGCGTCATTGACTATTTCCTGCGCCGCAAGGATTTGAAACCCACTTTCTGGTATTCGCGCATGTTGATCGCCTCGTCTTTCCCGTGGATGTCCATTGTCATCTGGTTCATCCCCGATGCCTTGGGGATCAGTCTTGGTAGTTTTGAACTTCCCTACTCGCTGGCGCTAACTCTCGTTGGCTTGTTTTTCGCTTTTAGCCTGGATGACAATTTAGAAAATGTCGAATTTCGCCCCACAGCCAAAGCATTCGTTTGGATCGCTTTCGCCGCCGCGTTGATCACCTATATCGGCTTCTCATTCCACGTGCCCAATAATTTCTTCATTGTGGTGAAATAGAAATTAGACGCTCAGACTGATTACCTTACACTTTCAAAATCGGGACGCTGATTCACGCTGAAAACGCAGATGATTATTTTTGAATCAGCGAAAATCAGCGTTTTTCTGCGTCCCAAAAGCATTGTGTAAGGTAATCAAACGCTCAGAATCAAAGAGACAGTCGCTTTCGAAAGTGACTGTCTCTTTTTGTAAGCGATCACTGAACCACGATGCTAAAGGTAACGGTTCGAGCAGGCTCAGTGACATTCGGGTCAGGCGGATAACTGCCGAGGGTGATCTGCGTCTGCCCTGCGGAAGCGGCTTTGAAGGTCCACACATCCACGCCGCCAGAGCCGGGCATGACCGGTTCGTCTGCCGTGTATTCGGTGGAGACAAATTCCACTCCGCTGAGTTCGCCGACAATGTCCCAGTGATAGCCCGTGGATGGGTTTGAGTCAACGACAATGTGGAATACATCACCCGCCCGCACTTCGATGGGTTGAGCAGGGTCTGTGAGCGCGGGTCTGGTGTTGCCTGCCGGGTTTGGAGTTGGTGTTGGAGTTAGTGTGGAGCAACCTATCAGCAAACTTGCGAGCAATATTATAGCGAAAGTTTTTTTCATAAAAGCCTCTGGGCAGGAGTATAACGGGAATTCAGCGCGAAGCAATTGGAAAACTGCGAACTACTTCGTCATGTCTGCAATAATAAATTCCACATCCTCTCTCACGCCCATCATGGTCACAGACTTGCGCGTGCTCAGCCAGTTCATGCCAATGAAGTACAGACCTGAGTATTGCGTCACGCCGCGCTGTGTAATGGGGAAGCCGTCTTCGTCAACGACGGGCAGTTTCACCAGACTGTAATCAGAGGTATAGCCCATCGCCCAGATGATCGAATGGACATTCACGGCTTTCAGATCGAGTTCAGTGACGATCTCTGCCGCATACCCATCCTGCAACTCAGGCAGGGATTCCTGCGGAGCGTCAATGCTGTTCGCTTCGATATATTTATCGATCATCGCGGCGATATTTTTCTCGCCCTGATCCGATTTGGCAAGGTTTTCTTTCAGGTCAGGTTTCACCATCACCTTGCCGCCCTGCGCATCCGCGATGTGACCGAGCAGGGTCACGCCGTCGCGCGCAAATTGATGTAGATTCAGGCTGTGCCCGCCGTTCTTTCCAGTCACTTGTGGGTTTCCGCCCAGCCGCGCTTTGAGCGATGGAAGTTTGTCGGGGGTCTGATCGTTGAATTTGGTATCGCGCAGCCAGTGAAAAATCTCCTTACCGCGATACCGACGCGGCGCGCGCGGCGCGGAACCCGTGCAAAGAAACACCTTGCGTCCGCTTTGATACAGTTCCTCCGCGATCTGCATTCCCGATTGCGCCGAACCCACAACGAGAACCGCACCCTCGGGCAGTTGGCTCGGATTCCGATACTTCCCCGAATGGATCTGCAAAATGTCTGCTGAGATGTTTTTACTGAACGCGGGAATCTTCGGCTTTTGGAAGGAACCTGTGGCGATGACCACATTTTTCGCTTGATAAACTTCCGCTTCAGTCCTGACCTGATACCCGCCTCCGTCCATTGGGGCGACTTCCAACACCGACGTTTTAAACCGCACAGGCAAATCGAACTTCTGGATGTATCGCTCAAAATAAGCGACGATCTCGTCCTTTGGCAGAAACCCGTCTGGGTTATCGCCATCGTACTCCGCGCCAGGGAGTTGGATCGTCCAATTGGGGGTGACAAAGGTGAACGAGTCCCAACGGTCGTTGCGCCAGGCATTGCCCGCTTTTTCCGCCTGCTCGAAGACCACATGCTCGCGCCCCAGTTGTTTGAGGTGATAACTTGTGGCGAGCCCCGCCTGCCCGCCGCCGACGATGATCGTTTCGATGGTATCCATTTTTCCTCACTTCACTCGATGCGGAGTTAAGTCTTTGCCAAACTCTTCTTTCATCGTTATTTCGTAATCGGACCAGTTACCGATACACGTACCGCAAAATTTATTTTGCGATTTGTGCGGGCGCAAAGTGAACTTTGCGGCGCTAGCGTTTCAATGTTCGATGCTTCACCCGATGCGGGGTTAAATCATTGCCGTTTCGCTTTTGTCGAGATGGTATCGCAATTTGTTTCATCGTCTATTTTACGGATGATAAAATCAGTCGCATGGTAAGCCCATCATATCATTTTACGAGGTTTAAATGGCGTCGTTTCCCGATCAAGTGAGTGTCGTGACAGGCGCCGCCAGCGGTATTGGACGGGCGCTCGCCGTAGAACTGGCGCGATGCGGTTGTCACCTTGCCCTGGTGGATGTGAACGTGGACGGCTTGCGGAAGGTTGAGGAGGAGTTAAGCCTTCTGGGTCGGCGGGTGTCGGCGCATGTTGTGGATGTTTCCAACAGCGAGCAGATGCAGAACCTGCCTGCAGAAGTCTTGCGTGAGCATGATCGAGTGGACATGTTGATTAACAATGCGGGCGTGTCTCTGGCTGGTCCGTTCGAGAGCTTCTCGATGGCAGATCTGGATTGGATCGTCAATATCAATCTATGGGGCGTGATCCATGGTTGTAAGTTTTTCCTCCCGCTCTTTCGCCAGCGCGGCGCGGGACATATCGTCAACATTGCCAGCGACTTTGGACTGTTCGGGCTTCCGACGAAAACAGCCTATTGCGCCACGAAATTCGCCATTCGCGGATTCAGCGAAGCCTTGCGGGCGGAGTTGTACGGATCAGGCATCCATCTGACCTGTGTGTATCCAGGCGCGGTGGATACGGAGTTGATCCGCGCTTCGAGGACGCTCGAATCGCAAAAGCGCGATTTGGAAGCGGCGTTCGTCGCTCAACGGGGAACGCCAGCGGAAAAAGTGGCGCAAAAGATCATTCGCGGCATCCAGAAAAGGCGGGCGCGTGTGCTGATCGGGCGCGAGACATACGCCATAGATTTTATGATGCGCTTCTTCCCGAACCTGACGCAAACTTTAGTAGGGCGGTTTCATCGTCGCATTCCGTTTTTGTAATGAGGGCGCGGACTTTGCCGATGATTTCTTGTGCCGCAAAATTCATTTTGCGATTTGCGCGGGCGCAAAGTGAACTTTGCGGTACTAGCGTTTCAGCGTTCGATATTTCACGCGATGAGATGTTAAGTCTTTGCCGAATGTTTCCTGCATAGTCGTTTTGCAATTGGACCAGTTGCCGATAGACATCTTCGATAAGGGTTTGTACTTCAAGTATAATCGGTAGAAATGAAGACCACGCAGTATTTTCAATATACTCGTCAACGTCCTGATCGCGCCGTAATTCAGGACGAATGGATCGAGCGGGTTATCCGAAACCCACTGCGTGAAGAAATTCAATCCGACGGCAGAATTCGTCGTTGGGCGCGGATCGCAGAAATGGAAAACCGTGCGTTGCGGGTCATCCTGCTTGAGGACGGCGAAACTGTTCACAATGCGTTCTTCGACCGAAATTTCAAGGAGTAAGCCATGCGTATCAAATACTTTGAAGATACAGACACCACGCTGGTTGAGCTTTCCGCCAACCCGCCTGTGGAGACGCGCGAACTAAGCGAAAATATCTATCTGGATTTGGACGGCAACGGAAACGTGGTCAGCATCACGATTGAACATGCCAGCGCATCCAGCGACATGCGGGAGTTTCTTTATCAAAGAATACCAGCGGGAATGTCCGCGTGAGATAAACCGTCCCGAAGGTTGAGAGCCTTCGGGACGGTTTTTTTTGTGCCGCAAAATTTATTTTGCGATTTGCGCGGGCGCAAAGTGAACTTTGCGGTACTAGCGTTTCATCGTTCGATATTTGACTCGATGCGGGGTCAAATCTTTACCGAATTTTCAATCATCGTTCCTTTGTCTATTCATCGAGGACGGCAACCTTGGTTTGCGGGTCGAACTTTACCTTGACAGTTTTGGCGGTGCGGAAGTAGGCGTAGCGTGCGCGGGGAAGGTGTTCTTTTATACGGGTGGTAGCGGTTTCCCCCATATATGTTATTTCCAAATCGAAAGTGACATTTCTATAGGCTGTGTTATTCATGGTGTTGGGGGCGTCCACTTTGACGATGTTTGCCGTGACAGATTCGCCGCGTGATTTGGCGCGTTGCCGCATCCAGGCAGAGGACGCGCTGGCGGCGACCTGTAAGGCTATGGAGACGGCAAACAGTCCGATGATCAACAAGCCAAAGCCGCTGAATAAGGCTCCGCTCGTAAAGAGAGAACGGATCATCGTTTCTGGGTCTTTGAAATCAATTTGACCCGCTGGCAGGCTGGCGAACATGAGGCAAAAAGGAATCCACATGACCAGCAAGGCAAGAAAACCGAATGTTCTCAATATGTTTGGGAGCCTGTACATGGATACCTCCAGAGTGTAGCGAGCGCAATTTTTGATTGGGACACACCGAAATCAAGAATTTCGTACTTTTTGCCGCAAAATTTATTTTGCGATTTGCGCGGCGCAAAGTGAACTTTGCGGTACTAGCGCTTCACGTACCGCAAAATTTATTTTGCGATTTGCGCGAGCGCAAAGTGAACTTTGCGGTACTAGCGTTTCAACGTTCGATACTTCACTCGATGGGGAGTTAGGTCTTTCCCGAACTTTTCTTGCATGAATGCTTCGTAATCAGACCAATTCCCAATATACATTTTTGCAACGGAATCGCCTTCGAAGACGATGAGGTGGGTGCAGATGCGGTCGAGGAACCAGCGGTCATGACTCACGACTAAGGCAACGCCTGCGAATTCTTCGAGGGCTTCTTCGAGGGCGCGGAGGGTGTTGACATCCAAATCGTTGGTGGGTTCATCTAAGAGCAAAACATTCGCGCCTTCGGTGAGGGTCTTGGCTAAGTGGACGCGATTCCTTTCGCCACCTGATAACACGCCGACTTTCTTTTGCTGGTCTGTGCCTTGAAAGTTGAAGGAGGCGCAATAGGCGCGGGCGTTGATTTTTCGTTTACCGAGTTCGAGCGTGTCGGCGCCTTGCGAGATTTCTTCGTAGACGGTTTTATCGGCGTCGAGCGTGCGCGATTGATCGGCGTAGGCGAGTTTGACGGTCTCGCCGATTTTGATCGAGCCGCTGTCGGGAGTCTCTTTGCCTGTGATCATCTTCAGCAGAGTCGTCTTGCCCGCGCCGTTCGGACCCACTATCCCGACGATAGAGCCTGGGGGAACTGTAGCAGAAAACCCGTCGAGAATGAGGCGGTCATCGTAAGATTTACTCACGTTATCAAATTCAAAGACGACGTCACCGAGGCGCGGACCAGGCGGGATGTATATCTCCAAATTTTCGCGGCGCGCTTCGGCTTCCTGATCCAATAATTTTTCGTAGGCGTTGACGCGGGCTTGTCCCTTCGATTGACGCGCTTTGGGCGACATGCGAATCCATTCGAGTTCGCGTTCGAGAGTCTTCTGTCGTTTCGATTCGGATTTTTCTTCGAGGCGGACGCGCTCCTGTTTTTGTTCGAGCCACGAGGAATAATTTCCTTTGTACGGAATTCCGTAGCCGCGATCGAGTTCGAGGATCCAGCCCGCGACGTTGTCCAAAAAGTAGCGGTCGTGCGTGACGGCGATGACGGTGCCTTTGTAGTCGCGCAGGTGATGTTCGAGCCACGCCACCGATTCGGCGTCGAGGTGGTTGGTGGGTTCGTCGAGCAGGAGGATGTCGGGTTCGGTGAGCAGGAGTCGGGTGAGGGCGACGCGGCGCTTTTCTCCGCCCGATAAAATGTTGATGGGCGAGTCGCTCGGCGGACAGCGCAACGCGTCCATCGCAAGTTCGAGTCGGCTGTCGAGATTCCACGCGTCGTGTTTGTCGAGCGAGTCTTGCAGTTTGGCTTGTTCGGCGACGAGCGCGTCGAAGTCGGCATCGGGTTCGGCAAACTTGGCGTTGACTTCGTCGAAGCGGGCGAGCATTTCGACGATGGGGGCGACCGCTTCTTTCACGACCTCGATGACTGTTTTCGTTTCATCGAGTTTGGGTTCCTGCTCGAGCAGTCCGACGGTGTAGCCTTTGGATTGCGAGATTTCGCCGATGTAGTCATTGTCCACGCCTGCCATGATGCGCAATAACGTGGACTTGCCCGCGCCGTTGAGCCCCAGCACGCCGATCTTGGCGCCGTAGTAGAAGCCGAGCGAGATGTCGCGCAGGATTTGTTTGTTGGGAGGGACTATGCGTCCCACTTTGTTCATGGAGTAGATTACGAGGGATTCGTTTGACATGGGGTTCCAGAGATTAGATGATTAGAGATTGGAGATTAGTAAGGCGGGCGTATTGTATCAGATGGAATGAAGAATGAAGAATGAAGAATGAGGAATGATGAATTTTTCGCTTCGTTCTTAACTGGAGGTTGGCTCGGTTTCGAGGGGATTTGTGCTACGCTGTTAGCCGCACGGGGGCATCAGATATTTCGAGTAAAATAGAAAAAATGTTTGCTTGACAGTCACGCTATTTGTGGCGATAATAGAGGCATATCCCCCAGTAGTAGTTTCGACGAACCTGGTGCGAGACCGCCTCACGGCGGTCTCTGTGTTTAAGGGCATATGAAAACAAACATCTACATTGACGGCTTCAACCTATACTATGGCTGTATCAAGGACACATCCTATCATTGGCTGGATGTGTCGAAAATGTGCGGTCTATTGCTCCCAAATGATCGAATCCACAAAATCAAATATTTCACAGCGCTCGTTTCCGCCCGCCCCAATGACCCTGACCAGCCTGTGCGCCAACAACTTTTCCTACGCGCCCTGCAAACCATCCCAAACCTTGAAATCATTCTTGGAACATTTTTATCTCACGAAGTAAAAATGCCGCTCTCGCCCATCGGAAGCGGCTATGCCAAAGTTATGAAGACGGAGGAAAAGGGTTCGGATGTCAATATTGCCACACATTTGTTGGTGGATGGTTTTAGAAACGATTACGAACTGGCGGTAGTGGTCTCGAATGATTCAGACTTACTCCTGCCGATTCAGGTCGTCACACAGCAATTCAATAAGCCTGTTGGTTTGCTCAACCCTCAAAAGCATACGAGTGTGGCGTTATTACCGCATGTTCAATTCGTCAAGAAAATTCGAGGAACGGTTCTCAAGAACAGTCTGTTCCCAGATGTGTTGAGTGATAAAGACGGACAATTCTCAAAGCCTGCGGGTTGGTAGGTCTTTATTTTCTTTCAATGAACTTGCCAAGACGGTAATAGTCATATGAACGATACGTATCTTCGCGATGGAAGAGCTCCAATCCCTTTGAAAGACATCACTTCAAAGGCTATGAGCGCTAATAAAGCAAAAAATACAACACCTGAAATCACATTACGAAAGTTGCTTTCACATGAAGGTATAAGAGGCTATAGATTAAACTGGAGAAAAGCGCCAGGAAGCCCTGATATTGCTTTTCCAAGCAAAAAGATCGCCGTTTTTATAAACGGATGCTTTTGGCACAGATGTCCATATTGCAAACCACGCCTCCCTAAAACCCACAGAAATTTTTGGGAACAAAAATTTGCCAAAAACAAAAGTAGAGATAAAGAGAAGGTCGCAACGTTACGCAAAGATGGTTGGAGAGTATTGACTATCTGGGAATGTCAAATTAAAAAGCACCCTAATCAATCGGTTGCAAAGGTCAAGAAAGTATTGTCAGTAAATTGAGGAATAGATGACTGATTTCACTGTAATAGATTTCTTCTGTGGTGCTGGTGGTTTTTCAGAAGGATTTAGGCAACAAGGTTTCAAGATAGTTGCAGGCATCGATAGTTGGAAGCCTGCAATTGACACTTTTAATTTCAATTTTGGTTTAGCTTGTGAAATGCAAAATATATTAGAGTTTGCAACTTCCATCAAACGAATCGAAGAACTGCCTGATACTGACATAATCTTAGGAAGCCCGCCGTGTGTTAGTTTTTCTTCATCGAACAAATCAGGCAAAGCTGATAAATCCCTAGGACTCAAACTTACAAAAATTTTTTTACGGATTGTCGCAGTAAAAAAATACAAACCAAAGTCCAGATTAAAAGCTTGGTTCATGGAAAATGTAACTAATTCAAAAGTACATCTTCCTAGAGAATATTCGTTTGAACAGTTAGGACTAAGCAGTTGGGCTATAGAACATAACTATGACCCCAAATCAATCGCTGTTTCCCTTGAAAACAACCGTTCGGTGCTAAACGCAGCTAATTATGGAGCGCCTCAATCACGAGTTAGAGTATTTTCAGGTGAAATCATTAAAGCAAAGAAGCATATAGCTCCCGCTTCTACTCACCAACCACCTGACCAGAACGAATCTTTGCCAAAGCACATAACACTAGAATTCATCAGAAAAAAACTACCAAGTCCAATCTCGCCAAAATCTGATAATCTAATAACTGACCCTTTATACCCAAATATCAAGATCAAAACATCAGAGCTGACCGATCAATTTTACGATACTGGTTTGTACAAGGCTGATTGGGAAGGTTCAAAGTTTCTAAAAACAAATCATCCCTATATGGGCTTTATGTTCTTTCCCGAGCGAGAAGATCGCCCGAGCAGAACAGTTACGGCTACCAAGATTGGAAATTCTCGTGAAGCAATAGTTCTTCGTTCCGAAGGCAATAGGATTGGAGACGGCGAATACAGAACCCTCACAGTTAGGGAAGCCGCTACTTTGATGGGGTTTCCTATAACCTATCAATTCATCGGTTCTGAAGGAAACAAATGGAAATTAGTAGGAAATGCAGTTTGTCCGCCGATAAGTAGAGCTTTTGCCAAAGAAGTTCGAAAAGAATATAAACTAGGAGAGTTCACAGAATACTTTCCTGTAAAGCCATTAGATACTGTACCAAATCTGAATGCGTTTCACAGAAAAGTATTCGATAACCCGCCGAAGAAAAAAAAGGGCACAAGATTCAGAAGACATCCATTCAAAGACGGAAATCTTACGGTTACTCTATCGAATTATGATATTGAAGAAAAAACCAGCGACAAATTAAAGTGGCGCACTTCTGTTCAATATGGAACAGGCGAAGGTTTTCCTGTACAGAAGTTTTCGGATGGCAATTTCAAAAAGCTGGAAAAGATCATTATTGGCTTCGAGAACGGGACAGAGTTTATTGAAATGATAAACAATGGCTTTTCAAACAAAATCGCTGACGCCGAAAAATTGCAGTCGATGTATGAGAATCAAAAAAATCAAGGGAAATATCTTAATCCAGTCGAGTTGGTTGACGCAGTTGGCGAGATCATCAATTCATTTGAGCTAGAATCGCCAAATTATGAACAAAAAAGCAATTACCCTTTAATCTATAAAAAGATTGTGCCCAAAAAACAACTTATGGCTTTGTATGCAATTAAAAAAATCTGCTCTGTCGCAAATGGAGACAAAAAATGAACAAAGAAACTCGCATTCGAAAAATACAAGAAATTATTGACAGAGAAAAGGATAACCCTTTCGGGCGTCAAGAGATTCCCTGGCAGGATGATTTAGTGCCAATGAATGTTTACAAAATTCCTTTAGATTTATTGGTCTACAATAAATACAATGGTAGGATTTTAAGCAGAACCAAATCTCTTGAAACACAAGGTCGCAAAATTGATGAGACTACACCTAAAGGAGATGAAATTATTGCAGATCTCCTTTGGAATTCTAGAGAGGACAGAAACAAAAAAACTCTCAAAAGTATCTCTGATTTTGGGCAAGAAAAAGTTGGGATCATTACAAAGGATGGAATAATCATTGACGGCAACAGGCGAGTTATGTTGCTCAAAAAATCAGGAAAATACGATTACTTCAAGGCAGTAGTATTACCAGTAACCTTAGAAGAAAACCCAATTGAAATCGAAGAACTTGAAACAAGATATCAATTAGGTGAAGATGAAAAACTTGGTTACAATGCGACTGAAAAATATCTAAAGGCAAAAGAATTATATTTGCGTCTTACAAGCCAAAAAGAAATAGATTTGAAAAATCTTGACGATGGTGCAATAACAAAGATCTCTGATTGGATGGGGAAAATCCAGGAGAAATAGGGAAATACCTTAGAACCATGGCTGTTATGGATGAATATCTGGAGTACTTAGAGTACGATGGGATATATACTCAGCTTGATGATAGAGAAGACCAATTTTTGTTTCTCACTAAATGGTTAAACGGTTTTTATGGTGCAGAAAGCAAAAAAGCATTTGACGGTTATCAAAATGAAGATGTTGACGACTTAAAGGCGATAGCCTTTGATTATTTAAGAATTAGAAATCACTATGACGGAAAAGAGTTCAGAATTTTAGCAGATGGCAATAGCGAGAATCATTTTTTTGGAGATAAAGATATATGGCGGAGCTTTAGCAAAAAGCATTTTGAGACATTCCGTCGACTTCCTAAAGAAACCCCGATTGACTACAATTCAAATAACCTGAAAAAACACCTAGACAGTAGAGACAATGATTTTTTTGAAAGTTCGAAGTTTGACGCAGACGAAAGTAAATTTTTAGACAATCTCAATGAGCATAAAGATCGGATAAAAGACAATCAGGCTGCCGATCAGCCAGAAAAATTAGTAAGAAAAGCAACTTCGACTTTTGAAGCTATCAGAACTGGACATCCATCTTTCGCTAAGCCAGATGTTCAAAAACTGGTTAAATTGCTTGGAGAAAAAGTTTTTTCATCTTTGATGGATAAGTCACCCTCACGAGTGCTTTCTCATGTTATTGAGCTGTTGGAGTCGATTAATGTTGAGGAAATACCAGAAACAGAACTTGACGAAGTTGTTTCTAAAACCAAGAAGATACAGCAATTAAGTTATCAGATCAATAAGAATTTGTGACAATGAATATATCCATTGATGTAAATCTGCACTCGTTCATATTAAAAAGACGAGCGTCCGAATTGCTTGAAAACAAGAGATTGAAAATCTCTTTTTCAAGACTTCAGTATTCTGTCGATGCTGATGATTTGCTGATTCCTTATCAAAAAGAAACCCAGATACAAACTTTGCAGGAAATATTAAGAATCCTGACCAAGTTTGATTATGATGCAACATTATCTAGTGGTGCGGAAAAGGAAGTCGAAAATTACAACAGAGAAGAGCGATCGTTTGCAGACTTTGCCAGCGCGGCAAGGTCTATACGTAATGATGAATTTGATGAAACCCCAGACCTAGTTAAGAAATTTGACAACTTTCAAAGAACGCTTAAAAGCAGATTGGCAAGATCATTGTATCCTTTGCAGCTACTTTCAGCTTTTCACATGGCTTTTGCCCAAAATGTCTGCAACTTCTCGGTTCCAGGATCTGGTAAAACATCAATAGTATACGGAGCATATGCCTATTTAAATAGTCTCCCCCATGAAGACCCCAAGTATGTTGACAAACTTCTTGTAATCGGTCCTATATCATCTTTTGCGCCTTGGGAGAATGAATATATTGACTGTTTTGGCAAAGTTGTGAATTCTTTTCGAATATCTGGGAATAACGAGGTAACGAGGGATGGCAAGTTGGAGCATTTATATTCTTCAAAGCCTTCTGAACTCACTTTAATATTTCATGGTGGTGTGGATAATTACCTATCAGATATTATTGACTTTCTGAAAAGAAACAAAACAATGGTAATAGTGGATGAGGCGCATAGGATAAAAAATCCAGAAGGCGTCTGGGGACAAAGTGTCACAGAAATATCTAAACATGCAGTATCGAGAATAGTCCTGACAGGGACACCTGTCCCGAATGGCTATCAGGACATTTACAACTTATATAAATTTATTTACCCATTCAGATTCAAAGAGATTCTCCAATTTCATTACCAAAATCTAGAGGACATGACCAAAAATAGTTTGCCAAAAAGCGCTAGGGTGCAAAGACTGAAAGAAAATATATCTCCTTTCTTCATTCGTATCAAAAAAAAGGATTTAAATCTTCCTCCAATTCATGAAAAAATAATACCCGTCAACATGAACGTGATACAAAGAGAAATTTATGATTTTATAGAGTCGGAGTATATTCCTTCGTTTCAAAAAGATAACTCGGCGACAGCGAAGGATGTTCTTAATAGAGCAAGGCTTATACGGCTACGGCAAGCATCTACAAACCCCTCATTACTGTTTAGACCTCTACAAGAATCTCTGGAAGAATTTGACCCAGACTATAAGATCACACAAGATGCAGATGAGTATATTGGCGATTCTGAATTCATTGAAAAGGTAAAAAATTACCCTGTCCGCGAAACACCAGAAAAGTTCTTAGAAATCCTTCAACTCATTAATTCGGACATTCTTCCCAGAGGAGAAAAGGTCATCGTTTGGACGATTTTTGTTCAGAACGCAGAAGAACTTCAACTTTACTTGGAAAAAAATAAAATAACATCACGTCTTCTTATTGGGAAAATTGAACAAGCGCAGAGAGAGGTGACAATTGAAAAATTCAACAATCCTGACAATCTTGAGTTTCAAGTCGTCATCGCCAATCCCTTTTCGGTAGCTGAGTCTATTTCGTTGCACAGAGGGTGCCACAACGCTATATATCTTGAAAGAGATTATAACTGCTCCAACTTTTTGCAGTCAAAAGATAGAATTCATAGGGTTGGATTATCTGAAACCCAAGAAACAAATTACTATTATTTCATTTCAAAAAATTCTATTGACGAAGTAATTGACAACCGCTTACGCTTGAAGATAGAAAGAATGGAAGAGATTATCAATGACGAGATTCCTTTGTTCAACAGGATAGACAACGACGATGACACAGACATCATAAAAGACCTGATTGTCAATTATGCTAAAAGAACTTAAGCGTTACGATAATCTTGGCACACCATCTTATTTTTTCCAGCTACTAAAAGCCCTTAATGAAAACTCAGGGGCGGAGTGGAAATTAGATGATGTTAATCATTTGTTTTACAACAGAATCGTTGATGATAGGAAAATTTTTGATGGTTGCGTAGAACTGGCAATAAAAATCAACCTGCTATTTTTTCAAGACGGCTACTTATTCATTGACAAGAAACTCTCCGACTCATTAGAGAGCGAAACACAAATGAAGGATAGGTTTGTTGAATACCTGTTCAAGGCGCTCGTCGATGATGATGACTTTCATCAGATATTCAACTCTAAATATTTATCTTACGATATTATTTACAAATCATTTCAAATAAGTAATAGCGCATTTGGTTTTAAGTTCTCAAACTTCAAACAGTTGCTGATTGATTTTGATGTAATTAGATATCATCCTGCGCCAGAAATTAAACATTTCATAATTAATTCTCGGTTTAGAAAAATATTTGATAAAGCTGTCCTTCCTGAAATCAAAAGAAGAAAAATTGGGGTAGACGAGCTTGAAAGAGCAATGGAAGAGCAACAAGTATATGGAGAAGAAGCAGAGAAATTTGTTTTGGCATTTGAGGGAAAAAGATTGAATGGAAAAGACCGCATAGAATGGGTTGCTGAATATGTAGCAAATGAAGGCTATGATATTGCTTCATACAACAATAATTTCGATACTGAACATAATAGATTCATTGAAGTGAAATCGTATGCTGGCGATAAGCCGTATTTCTATTGGTCGAGAAATGAATTTTTGGTTGCCAAAAGAAGACGCGATAGTTATTGGTTGTATCTAGTTAATCGAGACAAGGTCGGCAACGATGAGTATGTTCCTCTAATGTTACAAGATCCTTATGAAAATGTTTTGAATGGCAGTCAATGGATTGTAGAGGTTAACAAATATAAAATAGAGTGGTCTGAGTGAAACGATATTTTCATCAAGTCCAATCCAAACGGGGGAGGGAAGGGAGGGAGAGACCTTTCCCCGATTGTGGTGATTGTTCGGCGTGTTGAGCGACCTATCCCCCCGCCCTTCCCAAATGGGAAGGGGGCTGGTTGCGTGAGGGCTGTGAAGATTTTCCAAAGGAAGGGGCTGGTCGGTTGATGATTGTGACGGCTTTCCAAGGATAGTTTTGTTTGAGGACGTCTGGGCTTCTCCCCTTTGTTCTAAAGCATTCATTTGACGTATTGCCAATTTGACACTACAATACGGGCATGCGATTCGAATGGGACGAAAATAAGCGGCTGATCAACATTCGCAAACATGGCATTGACTTTGCCGACGTCCCTTCGATATTCGAACTCGATACCGTCACTGTCATTGACGAGCGCTTTGAATATGGCGAAACGCGCTATCAAACGCTTGGGTTGCTAAAGACCCGCATCATTATGGTTGTCCACACCGAATCTGAAACGGTTATCCGTATCATCTCCGCCCGAAAGGCAAACAAATATGAAGAAGAAACCTACTTCAACGAAATCTCAAACTGATTTTGTTCGTCTCGACAAAATGAAGGACGAAGACATTGATTATTCCGACGCGCCAGCGATTACGCCTGAAATGTTTGCAAAGTCCATTGTGCGGCGCGGTCTAAAGCCGCGCACAAAAACGCAACTGACCTTGCGTGTGGATAGCGATGTATTGGAATGGTACAAAAAGCAGGGACGCGGCTATCAAACAAAAATCAATCTATTATTGCGCGCATACATGCAAGAACATCAGAGATAGTTATTTGAGTGCGTGCCAGCATTTTCCTATTCTCGTGCATGCATCGTAATAGACCTTTCCCCAAATGCGGCGATTGACGACTTTCCAAGTCAATGTTTTGTTTCAAGTTGGTATTAGCTTCTCCCCCTTGGGGGAGACGGGAGAGGGGTTAAAATGACAACATTGTGCCAGTCAAAAACATCATCCCAGGTCAACGCGTCACAAAAGAAAAACTTCAACGCGACCCCTCTGTCCCTCGGACATCTCCCCATTTTCAAAGAGCGAAAATAGGGAGAGCCGCCGCGAGATGACGCCTGCCGAGAAACCGCGAAGCGTGTGGCACGAAGTCCGCGCGAAGAAGTTGGGGATTCGGTTTAGGAGGCAACAAGTCATCGCGGGATTCATTGTTGATTTTTACTGTCACAAGGCGGCGTTGGTTGTGGAGGTGGATGGGGATATACATGACCTGCAACAAGAGGAAGATGCCAGGCGGGAGAAAGTGTTGACTGAGATGGGGTTGAGGATTGTCAGATTCGGGAATGATGAGGTGATGAGGAGTTTGTCCGCGGTGGTGGGGAGAATCAGAGAGTTGTAGGGCGATTGCATCTAAATTGAGGTAAAAAAGGGCTATCTTGAAGGAGGTAGCCATGACAAAGAAGCCATTGGAGGCGATCGCCGAGCATTTTAGCAAAGTGAGCGATCCGCGGGTGGATCGAACGAAGGAACATAAACTCATAGATTTGATCAGCATCGCCATATGTGCGGTGATCTGTGGAGCGGAAGGCTGGACGGACATTGAGCATTTTGGGAATAGCAAGATAGTCTGGCTGAGCACGTTTCTTGAATTGCCGAATGGTATCCCGTCGCATGACACTTTTGGTCGGGTCTTCTCGAAGTTGGATGCCCAACAGTTCCAGTTGGCGTTTTACGAATGGGTCTGGGCAGTCAATGAGATCATCCCAGGGCAAATCATCAATATTGATGGGAAGCGTTTGGGTGGCTCGCAGGATCGGCTACTGGGCAAACGAGCCATTTATATGGTCAGCGCTTGGGCGGAAGAAAACGAGATTGTTCTGGGACAGCGTAAAGTGGACGAAAAGTCGAACGAGATCACCGCCATCCCCGAATTACTCAAGATTCTGGCGCTTGCAGGCTGTATTGTGACCATAGATGCCATAGGAACCCAAACCAATATTGCCCAAACCATCGTCGCAGCTCAGGCAGATTATGTTTTGAGTGTGAAAGAGAACCAGGGGCGTCTGTTTGAAGATATTTCGGTCGTGTTTGCGGTCGATCAGCCCACAACTTCAAATATGCTTCCCTGGACTATGACAAGACAGCGAATAAGGGACATGGGCGCATAGAAATTCGAGAATGCTGGAGTACCTCTGATCCTGCCTATCTAAACTTGATTCGTAACAAAGAAAACTGGCTGGTCTGCAAAGCATTGTCATGCTCGTGTGCACGCGGAACGTGGCTGGCAAGGAAACCAAAACAGTACGCTACTATATCTCCAGCCTGCCCAGTCACCCGAAACGATTGTTACATCTGGTGCGCAGACACTGGGCGATTGAAAATGAACTGCACTGGGTCTTGGATGTGGCTTTGCGGGAAGACCATAGTCGTGTGCGTAAAGATCAAGCTCCTGAAAACTTCGCCGTCCTTCGCCACATTGCGCTCAATCTGCTCAAACAGGAGAAAACCGCCAAAGGCGGTATGCATGCCAAGCAACTCCAAGCCGCTTGGAACCAGGATTACCTCCTCAAAGTCCTCGCCTCACCGATTTAGATGCGATTGCCCTACAGAGAGTTGGCTTTGGCAGGAAATTTTCGTGGTAACATCTCATTGAAATGATTGTACATCCTCCACGTCACCTTGTATGGAGCACGGACACGATTGATTTAAGTGATCCGTTCCAGAAACGCTGGCTGTTGCGTCAGACCTTGATGCGCGGGCGGGCGGAGGATGTCCGCGCACTGGATTTGGAAGAAATCAGGCGGGAACTTGACCAGTTGAATTTGCCAAAAGAGATCGAAAGCCTATGGCGGCGGTTCCTGGAGTATCTAGATGCCAGAGACAATTAAGGGTTTCGGAACGCTAACTCCTCTCCAATTGGACTGGGCGGTTAAATTATTGGATAAATCAACGAAGAAGTAGACGTGGTTGCCGCCGCGAGATGACTCCTGCCGAGAAACCGCGAAGCGTGTGGCAGGAAGTACGCGCGAAGAAGTTGGGAGTTCGGTTTAGACGGCAACAAGACATCGCGGGGTTCATCGTGGACTTTTACTGTCACAAGGCGGCGTTGGTCGTTGAAGTTGATGGGGATGTCCACGATTTGCAGAAGGAGGAGGATGAGAGGCGGGAGAAAGTTTTACACGAGATGAGGTTGGGGATTGTCAGATTCGAGAATGATGAGGTGGTGAAGAGTCTGTCCGCGGTGGTGAACAAAATAAAAGCAATGATTTCGTCAGAGAGTTAATCCATGCCAAGGAAATCCAAGAGAAGTCTACAAGATGTCGTTGGAAAAGAAACCTACGATGTGTGGGTGGACATGCTCCGTGAACTTGTACCGAACGGGCGGACACATCGTCTTTCGGTCGTTGTCGCGGGGATGTTGGAATACGCTGTGGATAAGTCCATGCAGATCAAACACAGGAACGAAAAAGAGCACTCGGTTGCTATGTCATTGATTGACGCAACTGATACAAGCGATCCTGATTCCATCAAAGAATTAATCCATGATGTTGTGGATCGGTTGTTCAAGGATGCGGGTGTGGAATATAAGAGAGTCAGCAAACGCGGCGAGCATTACAGTATTGCCGATGAAATCTACAATGAATTTTCAGGCTGGTACGATTATCCGTGGGATTAAGGCGTTTGTTTTGGGAATGATGAGGTGGTGAGGACGCGGAGCGGTCCGCGGTGGTGGGGAGGATAAAGCCATTTCTGACGAAACCAACATGATTTCCAACCTTGTAAACGGGTAAAATATGGACTGGCATAAGCAAAGGAGTCCAAGATGGAAATTCGACATTACAAATTTGACCGTATTACCCTTGACCCTGAAGTCTGCTTTGGGAAGCCGTGCATTCGCGGGATGCGGATGCCTGTCGCTTCGGTGTTGGGCTATCTGAGTTCGGGGATGGGGATCAAAGATATTCTCAAATCGTGGCCCGAACTGGAAACCGATGATATTTATCAGGCATTGGCATATGCTTCGTGGGCAATGGAGGAGAGTGTATTGCCCGTGCCTGGGTCGGTGGCGGGATGAACTTTCTGCTCAACATGAACGTCAATCGTGACATGGCCGCGCCGTTACAACAGCGCGGTCATGTTTGTCGTCATGCGGGCGATATAGGGATGTCGCGTTCAAAGGATGTTGAGATCGTTGCAGAAGCCAAAAAGACAGGCGAGACCATACTGACACATGATTTGGATTATGGAAATCTGCTGGCTTTTTCTGGCGAAAGCGCGCCCTTGGTGCTCATTTTGCGGGTACGAGATTTACGCACAGATGAGATTATGTCTCGTTTTGACATTGCCTGGAGTGAAATTGAATCTCCGTTGAACGAAGGCGCAATCGTTTCTCTTTCCGATAAAAGTCTACGGATAAGAAACCTGCCCATTGAGCTTGAATAGTCAAAGAACTCCGCCGCGAGATGACGCCTGCCGAGAAGATTCTGTGGCAGGAAGTCCGCGCGAAGAAGTTGGGAGTTCGATTTAGACAGCAACAGGTTATTGCGGGATTCATCGTTGATTTCTAAAGAATGCTAACTCTGGCTGGCATATATCAAATCTTTTTCGGTACGATGTGGCCATAGTTAATCGCGAAGTGTTTCGAAAGGTCGGCACACTGATCAACATCGGCACGTACGATTCCCAATCATCGACATAGCCTTCGCCTTTTATCAACCAGTTTACGGACACACCCTCTCCCCCTCCTGCGGGACATACAAAGCGATCTCATCCTCAGGGAAGGACTCTTCAAGCCGATAGTTGCACAGAATCGGGCGCATGATGCCGCGCACCCAGGCGTTGTTCTCCTCTGAGAACGCGCGGCGGCGGGCAAGGATCTTGAACGTCAGCGGGTCAACGACGATCAGGTCGAAGCGCTGGGATTCCATCTCTTCCTTGAAGTGAGCGAGGAATTCCTCGTTGTTCGACATCGCCATTTCCATCAGTTCTTCACGCTCGTATTCAGGGACAAGGGTCACATCCTGCAACATTCCCATTGAGATGAGATGCCGTTGCGTGATGAAGAGAATCTCGCCGCCGTCCGCATTGACCTCGTCCACGTGGGACTGCAAACTTTGCAAGACCGCGTCGGTTCGGGAGGGGTCGTAGGTTTTGAAGGCGATGCTCGATTGAGTCAAAAACAGGATGGGGATGACAATGACTGACATTGCGTTGCCCCAAGGTAGCGGAATGAATTCCGCAGTCCGTGTTTCCGCAGTCCGTGTTTCAGGCGTGTACCGAGCAAAGACCAAATACGAAAACACGATCAATAGCATGGTGAAATACGCGTCGAGGTTGTGCAGGTCCGCGCCGCCGCCGATCTTGAGGCTGACGATCAGACCGCCGACGAACAACGCGAGCAACGCGGCAACGATGAAAAATATTCGCACGGGATGCCAGTCCGCGCGGCGGGAGCGGAATTGAGCGTACAGCACGATCCACATTGGGAGGGAGACAAAAATTGCGGCGGGCAAAATGCCGAACGCGTAGGATTCATTCGGTAACAAGCGATACCACAACAAAGGCGACGATAAACTGGTGAAAAAATCTTCGGGGTTGGGGATGCCCGAAAAGGCGATGTAGATCTGCATCGAAGCGAACGCGGTTAGAGTCCCAACGAAAAACCATGAAGCGGGTTTGAAAATATATCGCCAGAAATTTTTTCCGTTGAACGGCACTTCCAACAAATACAACACGGCGGCGATCATGCCTGGCACCACGTACCAGTTGACGCGACTCGTCCCAGCCCAGAGAGAAGCCAAAAGAACGGCGAACCAAGCCCGCGTCGAGGAATGAGGCGAGAATATCCAGAGGAGAATCAGCACGGGGATTGCCAAATGCAAATAGATGGGTCCCATCAACACAAAGAGAATCATCCACATGCCTGCAAAAATTTTCACGCCGCGATTCTGAATCGAGAGGCGCGAGAGCAACGCGGGCGCGATCAATCCCGCGAGCGCGAGTCGCAAAAACGTTTGCCAGAAACGATGCGCCCACAACGGCGCGTCGAATAAATACGGCGGCGCGAGCAACGCGTGCAATGTTGGATGAAGGATCGGCAATGCAAATTGTTCGCCGAAAATTTTGCGCGAGAGAAACAGCGACGGATAATAATAGCGGCTCGTCTCCGACCAGCCCATCGAAAACGGATACGCGGTGATGGATGAAATGTTGGCGAGAAGCAAAAGCAAAACCGATTGACACAACATGAACACGATCAGCGCGATTGACCAATCGATTTCTTTGCGAAAAATTTTTACGCCCCACATGCCCGCGAGCGCGCACATCCAAAAGACGAGCAGTCGCACCCACGCCTCGCCGCCGAGAATTTGTTGAAAAAAAGAATTTGCGATGACAAGCGGGAAGCCCGCCAATGCGACGACGATGATAACGATGCCAAACTTTTTTTGGATGAAACCCAACGCTTCGACTCGACCCCATAGCTGGTCGCCCGCTTTCGTGAAACTGACTCCCAGCCCCAACAGCGCCAGCAACGCGAGAATCGCAAGCGCGGCGATCCCCGCCTGCCATGAGGTTTGTGTTGAAAGATTTACATCCAACTTCGCGGCGAGATTAATGAGATTCCAAATCGAAAGGAGAGGAAGCGCGGCGGTGATGATGAGGATCACGCGCCAGAATGTTGAACGGGAGGGAGGGGTGATGAGGTTCATAAATTCTTGGGCATGTCACCCTGAGCGTTAGCGAAGGGTCTCCAAGATTATCGTGGAGATTCTTCGCCGCAAAAACCAAGAGCGCGGCTCAGAATGACATTACCTTGAAGCAATCACCCGAATCGTTGCGGCGGTGTCTTCGTCCATGTTTCCGCTGACGAACTCGGGTTTGACGTGCGGCTGAAGTTTGATGAACGCATCTTTTTCACTGGTGAGGATCTCGATCTCGACATTGGCAAAACAATCCTCGAACGCTTTGCGATAATTCCACAAGCGATAGCGGTTGTGATTGCTGGACGGGTTCAGCCAATTCCTCCACACACTTTCGGAGAACCTCAGCATCTCGAAAGGATATTTGAAGAAGTGGTCGCGCAAGTCCACAAAATGGATGTGCAGACCGTTGGGCTTGGTCAACGCGGCGAGGGCGCGCGTGATGCCTTCCACATCGTCCACGTGTTCGTAGACCGAACTGCTCAACACAAAATCCACTGGCGGGATGTCGCCGCGTTTCTGCAGATCGCGGATGTCATCTTCGAGCAAGGTCATCCACTCAGGGCGCGGACGCCATCCGCTTTTGTCGGCGAAGAAATATTTATCTTCTGCGCCATACAAACGACGGTTGTGCGGTTCATCGGGCGGCGCGTACTTGTCGCACAGAATGACATGTTCCGCGCCTTCTTTCAGCAAGCCGAAGCCCATGTCGAAGCGACCGCCGTAGCCGAAGACGAGGACGCGTTTATCTTTGAACGAGAGTCCGCGCGCCGACAGCACATCCGCGTAACGTTGGACGGCGGCGAACGGGTTGCTCGTTTCAAGCCCAGGGCGGATGATGATGCTCCGCAACAACAATGCCCGCACAAGTTTTTCGGGCATGAAGTGACGGATGAGGCGAGGGAGGAGGTAGGAGAGGTTCAATGAAAAAACCAAAAATTATTTTCAATCGTACTTCGGTAGTTGAGTAGGGCGAAGCCCGTATCGAGACCACCACGCCGTAAAGTAATTTCGTAACAAAAGTTTGTATGCATACTTGTGGTTTCGATACGTCCTTCGACTTCGTGGCGCGAACATCACGCGCCACTCCGCTCAGGACTACTCAACCACCGAGGTAGGAATCAAACGGAAAATTCTTTCAACGCGGCGATGACGGTCTTCTGTTCATCTTCGGTCATGTTCGTATAAAACGGCAGGCGGATCAATTGGTCGCTGACCTGTTCGGTGACGGGACAATCGCCTGCTTTGCCGCCGTACTTCTCACCCATCGGCGAGAGATGCAACGGCAAATAATGGAACACCGCTTGAATGCCGCGTTCTTTGAGGTGAGCGATGGCTTTTGTCCGCGCTTCGAGGTTGGGGAAGAGCATGTAGAACATGTGATAGGTCTGTTCGCAATGCGCGGGGACGAACGGCATCTGCACGTGGTTCTCCTCCGCCCAGTCGGCGAGTTCCTTGTAGTACGTTTCCCAAATCCGTTTTCGCGCGGACTGAATCTCCTCGCGCTTCTCGAGTTGCGCCAGCAAATGCGCCGCGAGAATTTCGGAGGGCAGATAACTCGAACCGAGATTCACCCACGTGTATTTATCCACCTGTCCGCGGAAGAAGCGACTGCGGTTCGTCCCTTTTTCGCGCAGGATTTCGGCGTCCTCAAAATATTTCTCGTCGTTGATCAGCAACGCGCCTCCCTCTCCCGACGTGAGATTCTTCGTCTCGTGGAAGGACTGCGTCGCCATCACGCCGAACGTGCCGAGGTCTTTGCCTTTGTACTTGCCGAACAGTCCGTGCGCGTTGTCTTCGATGACGGGGATGTTGTGACGGTTCGCGATCTCCATGATCGCGTCCATTTCACAGCCGACGCCTGCGTAATGGACGACAACGATGGCGCGCGTCTGCGGCGTGATCAACGCCTCCAGCTTGGATTCGTCGAGGTTGAGCGTGTCAGGTCGAACGTCGGCAAAGACCGCTTTCGCGCCGCGCAGGACGAACGCGTTGATCGTCGAAACGAATGTGAACGAAGGGACGATGACTTCATCCCCTTCTTTTAAATCCAACAACAGCGCGGACATTTCCAGCGCATGCGTGCAGGAGGTGGTGAGCAACGCTTTGGGAACGTTCATCGCTTCTTCGAGGATCGCGTGCGACTTTTTAGTGAAGTTCCCATCGCCCGCAAGATGCGACGATTGAACGGCTTGCTGAATGTATTCGAGTTCGTTGCCGACGTTGGTGGGTCGGTTGAATGGAATGGGCATTAACTGATCTCCTTGAACTATTTGATCTATTCCTCAGCCACAGAGTCCACAGAGACCTTTGAGAAAAAACTCTTGTTTTCTCTGCGCGCTCTGTGGCGAAAAGACTTTGGCAAAAGGTCTATTATTCCAAATATTTCGCGCACGCTGAAATATCTTCTTTCGGCACGAGCAATTGGATTCTAACTTTTTTCAGCGTGTTCACAGGTTCATAAAAACACAACACAGGCGCGGAAACCCACTCGACCCAGGCATTATTTTCCTCGCCGAAATTATCTTCTTCGGTTTGAATCCGTTCGTGGAGGGGGTTGGTGATGATGAGCGAGAAACGATGCGCGGCGAGGTCGCGATAAAAATTTTGAAAATACGATTCGCTCGCGCTCATCGCTTCGTTGATCAGCACCTTTTTATCATACTCTGGCACAAGCGGAACGCCCGTGACGTATTTGAACGTGAGCAGTTGCCGCTGGTCAATAAAAAGAATGTCGCCGTTCGGCGCGGCTTCCTCGATCGCGTTGCGGATATCTTTCAACGCCTTATCTGAATCATTTTCATACGGAAGCAATTCAGGGAACGGACCTTGCGGCGGGATGTCGGCGAGAGTCATCACCCACGTCATATCTTCCTCCGCCACGCGATTCGGCGCGAGAAATTTCATCGGGTAATATGCGGGGTACACAACCATGAAGAGCAACACGAGTCGCATCCACACAGGCGAGGCGGCGCTTTCGAGAATCCATTTCGCGCCCGACTGATGCCACGCCATCGCGCCCGCGAATAGCAAGCCGATGATAAACATGTCCATGTTGTGCAGGTCGCCGCCGCCGCCGATCTTCACGCTGACGATCAAGCCGACGACGAGAAACGCAAGCAACGGCAGGATGACCGCGAGTTTCTGCAAAAAGGTCAACGCCCAGCGCCGCGTCACAGATAAATAAACGAGAACCGCGATCAACGGCACCACCGCGAACAGTAAGCCGAGCAAAATCCCTTCGGGGTATGTGGCATTCGGGAATAGGCGATACCATAACAACTCTTGCGAACCCGCCTCCGAACTAACGCCCGACAACGTCACACCCGAACCAAGACTGGAGACATCTGTCGATTCTGTCCCACCTGCGATTAACGTCGTTATTCGAGTAATCCACGCGGGGATAAAGAACGGCGCGGCATATCCGCCGAGTATGCCTGCCACGCCGACTGAAATTGCGCGCGCCCAGACGGTACGATCCGTCGAACCGCTAAGCCCGCTAAGCGCGCGAAGTTTTAAATCTTTCTTTGCGCTCTTCGCGCTCTTAGCGGTTAATTTTGACGCACTGCTGAACTCCAGCATCGCCGCCCACATGCCTGGCGCGAACATCCATGTGTAGCGACTCACTTCCGCAAAATAACTTGTGACAAAGATCAACGGAACTGCCAGCCACAACGGTTTGCCCCACGCGAACGCGACGAAGATCGCGCACCACAACAACGGCGGGTGGATGGGACCTTGAAGCACAAAGATCATCGTCCACAACGAAACGAGAATCCATTGCCAGCGTTTAAATTGCGCGGACTTGAACGCGACGAGACCGAGGATGAAATATGGAACAGCGTTTACCAGTCCCGTCCACAAACGGGCTTGCATGATGGTGACGTTCGGGAGCAGGAACGGAATCCCGCCGATGAACTGCCTGCCCACATCGAGCAACACAGGGATGGACTTGTCTTCGGGGTAGATATAAATGTCGCGCCCGAACATGATCGAATAATCCCACCAGCGATTTCCCTCCGACCAGCCCAGCGAGAACGGATAACTTGTCACGTTACCCAGCGAGAGGATAAAGACCGCCGCACCTGAGATCAGCGTCAACGCGGAGACTATCCCAAGCCATTCAATCGCGTTTTCATCAGAGCGAGTCAACAAGAAGCCGAGCAGAATCGCAGAGACCGCCCACAACAGCCAGCGGAGATATTGTCCGTGCAGGACGAGTCCCCAGGCGGTGTATTGCAGGATCCAAATGGGAAGGACGAGCACGACCGCACTCAACACCCAGCGCAACGCGCCAAGTTTGTTACGGAGTTTCGCAACGCGGGCGAGCGCAGAATTGAATTTTTCATTGCGCCAAGCCGCGAGGATCGTCCCTTCGAGGCAGAGTATGCAGAACAACTCGAACAGCACAAACGCGACAAACCACTTAAGCGAAAACAAGCCCAGCCATTCGCCTGTCCCCCATGTGATGTTATAGAATTCAAGGCTGGCGGCGGTTAATAAAAATGTGGCAAGCGCGATGACGAGCAATCGCAAATACAGTTCACGGGTGTTTGGCATTCGTTTCTCAAATCCATTTTTGTACACGGATAACACGGGTTTCACAGATTCTCATGAAAAAAATTCATTGTGTACGCGTTTGATTTTCTGCTTTGTATCGGCGGGCTAAAGCCCTGCCTCAGTTCGTGAAAGTCCGCTAAAGCGGACTCTTTGCGCCAGCCCCGAAGGGCTTCCATTCGCTGAGCCTTGGATTGAGCCTGTCGAAATTAGGCGGCTTCAGCTCCGCTCATTGCAAATAGTTCAGTAATTAAAAATCCGTGTTTGTCCGCGCGATCCGTGTACCAGAAAGAATCTCTTCAAAAAATTTCAGGCGGAGTTCTTCCTTGCGGGTCGAGTCAATTCTTTCTTTCAGCGCGGCGCGATCCGCGCGGACGCCGCGCATGCGATACGCAAACTCGCGGATGGCTTCTCCGTGGGTCTGAATGTTATCCTCTTTATTGGGAATCTTCAACAGGAAATCGAAACCCGCGTCGTCGAGGTCGGTGTCGGTGTATGCCGCCACGAGCGGAAGCCCCAACGCGAGACATTCGCGGCTCTTCAACGTGGATGCCTCATTCAATTGAATGCGATGCAACGCCAGCGAACTGATCGCAACGTCGGCACGAGCAAGCACTTTCAAATATTCATCCGATGAAAGATAACCATGCAGATATAAATTCGGCGGCAATGGTTCATGTTCAGGCAACGTATCATAACCGACGATGTCAAGTTGCACATCCGAGAAGCGACGCGCGAATTCAACGAGTTTGTCCACACCATGCCAGATATACCCAGGGCTTCCGATAAAAACCAATCGCGGCAATTCATTCGATGGCGCGGGCAATGGAGTAAACGAATCAACGTCAATGCCGTTGGCAATGACGCGCGTGGGCTTGCGATACAAAGCAAAGGCGGGAGAAACTTCCAATTCGCGCGAGACAGCCACAAGTCCGCGCACGAGGCGCAGAAAAATTCCGCGCGTGAGTCGGTTGTACAAACTATACATCCCGCCCAAATCTTCGTGCTGGGTCAAATCGTTCGTGTTGATCTCTTCGATCACGGGCGCGATCCGCATCAGGCGATGCGCGGGGTACACATAAATTCCGTAACGCAAATAGATGATGTCGGGCTTGAACTTTTTCACAGCATCGACAAGTTGACGCGCGGCGCGGATGCGATCGATCTCGGTGAAAATTTTTCCGCGCGATTCATACGGGATGACCTCCGCTTCGATCAACCTTTCGGCTGGTTCGCCCGTGGACGCGTGCATGAACAGCCGAGCCTCGTGCCCCATGCCGCGCCACGTTTCCAGTTGACTTTGCATCTTCTTCCCCACACCCGAATTTTTTGTGCGCGCCCAATGCAAACTGACATACGCGATGCGCATCACGCCTCAGCCTGATGCGCGCGTTTTTGGCGCGCGCGATACCAATCGCGCCCGATGTTGTACAACCCCTTCAACAGCGGACCTTCGACGACGCGCCCGTACGACGGATAATCCCAAAATGTTTTCTTCGGCGCATTGAGGATCAACTCGAACTCGTCATCGGTGAGACCGAGTTTCTTGACGACATACTCGCGGTCTTCCTCTTGCATCGTGGGTTGATACGTCGGCTTATCGAGTTCCTTCAACGCGGCGTCGCGTGTCGTTTCGCCTGAGCAGATCAAACTTGAAAGATGCGAGCGGCGTTTGTCGTAGCCGAACTTCGTGGGCAGAATGTATCCCTGATAAAAGCGCGTGTAAATCGATTCATAATGCTTGCCGCCGTAATATCGCCAGCCCAACTCTTGTTCGAGGATTTTCATGGCTTCGGTCTTGTTGAAATCAATATAATTCAAAATGTCCACGCGGCGATGCGTAAGCAAGCGGCGATAATACGTGAAGAAACCAATGTGCGGAAAAGTCTTGAGCCTGCCGCGCCCGAAGAGTTGATTTACACTGCGGATGTATTTCCAATCGAAATGTCCCTGCGACCAGGCGCGCGGCAAATGTGTTTCAGTGCGGACGTTGAATCCCGACACGATGTACTTCACGTTGAGTTTGTCCGCGAGGTCGCCCAACACCGCCCAGATGGCATGATCGCTGGGAATCTCCGAATCAGGCGTGGATGATCTGAGGAACGCAACTTGCAAACCTTTAAACTCTTCCCAGTCCAGCACTTCGGTGTGGAGGTCAATGCCGAGGCGTTTCAACGTCTCTTCGATATTTTTGACGGCGAGTTCCGAATCCCAGCCGTTGTCCATGTGCACCGCCAGCGGACGCAGTCCCATCTTCTTGACGAGATACGCCACGTACGTGCTGTCCACGCCGCCGCTCACACCGATGAGACAGTCATACGGTTTGCCGCGCCCGTCGCGCTTCATCTGCTCCACAAGTTTTTGCAGATGCTCCTCGCCCGCCTTACCCGCGATCACTTTTTGTTTCATCAAACGGTCATGGTCGTGGCAATGATTACACACACCGTTCTCATCGAAAACGATGTTAGGGTCGGTCGTGTCCATCAAACAGCGCGTGCAGATACGATACTTAGAACTCATTCGATCTCCCAAAACATCAGCCACGGATTTCACGAATTTTCACGGATTGTTTTTTTCCTTTGTGTTCTTCGTGTCCTTCGTGGTGAAAAATTATTACGGAATTGCTTTCTTCAACTCTTCCTGCGTGGGATAACTGATCAACACGCCTCGCAGCGGACCTTGGAACACGAACATGCTCCCCGCCGCCGCGGCGGACGCGCCAGCCTTTACCGCCTCCGCCAGATGTTGAACATTCCCCGCGCCGCCGCACGCGACGACTGGCACAGTCACCGCTTCTGCCACGCGCGTGATGAGGTCGAGGTCGTAGCCTTGCATCGTGCCGTCGCGGTCAATCGAGTTGACAAAAATTTCGCCCGCGCCTTGCTTCTCCATGTCCACGGCAAACTTCACGGGGTCGAGACCCGTGCCTTTCTTGCCCGCGCGCGTGAAGACTTCGTATTTGCCGAACAGCGTTTTCTTCACGTCAATCGAAATGACCACCGCCTGACTCCCCGCGTGATCTGCCGCGGCGCGGACGAGCGACGGGTTCTCCACCGCCGACGTGTTCAACACAAATTTCTCCACGCCGATGGACAGCAACTGCTTCACATCGTCCATGTCGCGGATGCCACCGCCGTACCCCAACGGCATAAAACATTCGCTCGTGATCTTTTTTAGCAACTCGAAATTCGGGCGGCGGTTTTCGGTGGTGGCGAGGATGTCGAGGAAGATCAACTCGTCCACTTCTTTGTCGTTGAAGATGCGCACGATGTTGATCGGGTCGCCGAGATATTTCGGGTCTTTGAACTTGACCGTCTTGACGAGTCCTTCGCCCTTCAACAACATGCACGGAATGACACGCGGGCGGATCATGACACACGCTCCGCAAAATTTTTCAGCAACTGCAACCCGAACTTGTGACTCTTCTCAGGGTGAAACTGCGCGCCGACGATGTTGCCCTTGCCCAGAATCGAATGGATGGTCACGCCGTACTCGGTCTCGGCAAGCACCGCGTCGGTGTCTTTCGCAACCACATGATACGAGTGGACGAAATAAAAACGCGAATCGGCAGGCAGACCATCCACGAGCGGATGTTGCCGCCGCACGTGAATCTCGTTCCATCCCATGTGCGGGATTTTGAGATTCGCGTGTTCTCCGTCGAATTTGAAGCGGATGGTCTCCGCATCGAACCACCCCAAGCCTGCTTCAGTTCCCTCTTCGGACCCTCTCGTCATCAGTTGAAGCCCCACGCATAAACCAAGCACGGGAATTTTCTTCTCCAACACAAGTTCACCGACTACTGGAACCAACCCCGTCTCGCGGAATTTTTTCATCGCCGCATCGAACGCGCCTACGCCAGGCAGGATCAACTTCTCGGCATCTCGAATCACCGCAGGGTCAGACGACGGCTCCGCTTTGAAGCCCGCCTTCTTGAACATATTTTTGATCGAGCCGAGGTTGCCGACTCCATAATCTACGATGACGATCATTGTTTCCTTTTGTGATCCGCGCAAACCAGACAGCCAGAATAATTCCTTACAAGAATCATAGCCATTTGCCAAACCCGCCAACCATCGAAAAAAGCTTCGATCGAAGAGTAGGCTTTGTAAGAACTAAAACGACATAATAGAGCGCAAGCAAAATCAAACTTGCCAGGACTACCAACGCAGGCGACTCGGCCCAAAACATTTTCGCCGGTAGCAGCGCCACCAGGATCATTGCGCTCAAATATATCATCTCAAAAAGCCAACCGGTGATTTTCTTCACAGAGACATTGCAAGCCTTGAGTATCCAAAGAGCAATCGCGGCATAGCAAATTACGCCTGTGATGGAAAATAAAGCAATGGCAATTCGGGCATCCTTTACCATCACGCCCACAATAATTGAAAGGATACGAGTTCCCAAAAGCGCAACATTAAAGCCCAGTCCAACCTCCTGCCTGCCCAACGTATTGAGAATACCATGTAAAGGCGAACTGATAAAAACAAACAAAGTCCATAACCCGAGAAGTTGTGCGTAGCGACCGGCTTCAACCCAGTTGGAGCCAAAAATCACCGTAAATATTTCCTGCCCGGAAACCATCAACACCACAACCGGGCAAACAGCAACGAGTATTAAAGTATATGTAACGTCTTCCACCATCGGAGCGAGAAGCCCGTCTTTTTTTTTCTGCTCCGCCTCCTGAAAAAACACTTGCGCGACAGATGTGCCAATCAATGAAAACGGCGAAAATACAACCCTCATCGCGAGTCCAAAATATCCAACCGCTTCAACAGAAAAATAGCGGGCAAGCACAAACGAAGGGAGTTGCCAGGATAACGTATTGAGCAAACCAGATGGAATATCGAAAAGCGGGTATTTTTTAAAGTATCGAATACCGAACCACATTCTTTTCCAATGCAAGGTAGGGAGTAGATCATGTATCCCCCAAAACCTCAACATTAATAATAGCGCAAACATGAAGCTTCCGGCGACTGTAGAAGCAATAAGAACAACTCCCCCAGCCTCTGTCAACCAACCCAGAATTAATATACTCCCCACCAGAACCCCAGAGGATACTATTCTCGCAATTGCTATTTTGCCAAAATTGCCGGCCCGTGATGTCCAAAAATATAATCCGTTCCCGACCCCTGAAAACAATACGACCAAAGGAACCAGATACAGAAAACTTTCAAATTCGGGAAGGTTGATCCAGTTCGCAAAAACACCGCCCCAGATCTTGACCGCAATCAAGGTCACGATGGACGAGAAGAATGAAAAAAATATACTGATGCCCAACTGCGACATCGCCTGTTCTTCATCATCAGCATTAATGATGGAAAATTCATACCGAAAACTGGCTATGCTCCCTAACACGGTTTGAATGGCAATAAAGACGGACCAAAAACCGAATTCATCGACGCTAAACATCCGGGTTATGAGAGGGGTTGCCAGAATAAGAAATGCCTGGCTAATACCAGCGCCAGCCATCAACTTGACCACATTCTTGGAAAACATTGGACCAGTCCTCAGAAATCGATGAAATCGCCATATCGCATACCACAGGGTTCAAAAAAAAGATCTCGTTGTAAGCCGGCTCACCTTGTAACCCTACGATCTATACAACTCTTGGTTTTATTGATTTGTGGTCGCTCAAGACGCCCGCACGGGGGTGGCGCGGGAAGTTGTCCGCGCCGTGAGTGATTCATTCACTCCTAGACTCAGACTCGGATACCAATGACACGGTAAGTCAACCATCGCATAAAAACAATTTGCAAAGCGAACGTCAAGCCGGTGCCAACTGCCGATCCAATCATCCCAAATGGGGGAACCAGTAGAATATTCAGGATTAGATTCGTAAGGAAAATAAGGAATATCAACAACGTCTGACTGGCAGGGTAACCCGTTTGATTAAATATCATTAGGAGCGGCAAATATCCCCCACCCAGTATCGCGCCTACCATAAGAATATACAGAGGCGCCTGCGAGGCGACGATATCCGGGTTTGGAAAAACCATATACAGCAACGGATATCCCAAACAGACAAGAACGCCCAATGGAACCAGGGCGAGATACGACAAATTCCTGATCTTCCAAAGAAACTTTTGAAAAACTTCTCGGCTCTGAGAGAAATAGTTTTGGGTGATGAGCGGATTCACAACCGTTCGAATCACGGTTGGGAGCTGTGAAAATCCTTCTACGACCAGGGCGGCGAAACTGTAGATTCCCACCACCCGATCAGTCGCGAACAAGCCCAATATAATCACATCGATACGCGTGTTGACATCCAATAAGATGTTTCCGCCCGCGGCTTTTAAGCCAAACACCGCATGCGAATGGTAGAGATCCCGGTACGATAAACATTGACGAAGATCCAGGTAATTGCGCGCAGGAACCAGCATGATGAATAACAACAAACCCTCCGCGCAAGAGAAAATAACAGGCACATAATAACCCGGGGCATCCAACCAAACGAGAAGCAGAAGAAAAAATAGCATGAAAATGAACCGTAACGCCTGAAAAATTGCGTATGCTTTCATCTTGCTTAATCCATTGAACAAGGCAAGCATGGTCTTGTTCAGGGAGAAAAACATCAGCCCCGGAGCAATGCATGCGACACCGATACTCACCTCCGGGCTTCCCAGAGCGGAACCGAAATAATCGCTCAATGCAAAAGCGAGCATTGCAAAAAGCATGGATGTCAAAAACGTAAGGATAAAACCTGATGAGAAGATTTTCTTTACATCATCCATCTCGTTGTGCGATTGCGAAACCGATTTAAGCACCGAAAGGTGAACGCCCCCCACCGCCACCTGCGACAGCAAAATGTATATCGCATACACCTGATTAAAGATCCCCAAAACGGCAACGTCATAGAAAAAGGCTACAACAAAATTCAGACCGAGCCCAACGCCGGCGATGATCCCAAAACTCGCCATATTCCACAAAATACCGTTTAGCTGTTGAGGAGATTTGACAATACCAGGAGGTAATACAAAAAACAATTTATTCACAAGATAGCGAATCCGTCCATACGGGTGAGTTTTAACGCGTCGAGGCTTTATTCACCAAAGCAGGTTCGTCTCCCTTCGCAAAATTCGCGGCTGTAGCGGGGAGGTCAACCAAAACGGCAAGCAAACTTCAGGGCATATTGCCATGCTTGAAGATGTATCTTCCACTTCGGTCAGCATCCATGCCAGGGTTAGCCATCATGTTTTTTATATAGCTTTTGAGCGGAGTTTATCTTTCGCATGGCAAAATCAAAATCGATCCCGAGAATATCGCAGTACCATTGAATACTGTCATAGCGGGGTTGGTTTTCTTCCCGCGACCGCGCCAACGCGTCTTCTCGAGAGAGCATCCCCTCGCGGATCTGGTTGCTTCGGAAGGTGTCATTCTCCGTGAGCCCGGCCATCGTATAGTAGATATAGTTGTAGAAAGAAGCCGTGCCGTCCCCAATGCGCCAGGTTGTTTTTGTATCTGCGGCCCGTTCCCAGTTGTACTCTTCGAGAATAGTCCGATCCACTTCCTGTTCGTTCCACTCGATGTATTGAAAAATATTCAGGTAGTTGTGCGGGATGAAATAATACGAAAGGTACGCGCCAAAGGTATCTAGAAGCGATGAATTCAAATATCTCGGATTCCCAAGGAACTGTCTCGCATAATACGCCGCCAGTTTGAATTTGTTGGACAACGACAAGGTATAGGTATGCTCGCTTTCAAAGCGAGGCGCTATGCCGCAGAAGCCCGACTTGAACTGCGTGGTTTCATATAAATTCTCACACAGAATGACGATCTTGTTTTCCGTTTGCTGCCTGACCTTGTTGGCATAATAAAAATATTGTTTGTCGCCAGCCATGAACAGCGGGACGGTCCCCAAATCGGGGGTCTCCAGCCAAGCCAGCACATTTTTGCGAATATTGCTTCGCTTTCGAACGATATCCGCCGATACCAGAATATTTTCAACGCCAAGTTTGCCGCAGATTCGCATTTGATTCCGGCGCCCAAGATCGGTGATCATACCCCAATCGTACGTGTAGGTTACAGGGTTCATACCCAAAACCTTCTTGAGCAGGTGAACGCCATAACTCGAGTCGCGCCCGCCGCTAAAAGCGACAAGACAATCGGGCTCTCCGTTCGTTTTTCGGTGGGGTTCCAAGATCGCCCGGAGCGCATCCATACCCAACACAGAGATCGGCTGGTAACTTCGGCAATAATTACAAACGCCATCTTCATCAAACTGGATAAAGGGCATTGTTTCCGGGAGGATGCATCGCGCACAGCGACGCAACGAGTCGATGATTTCCCGATTCCGCGGAAATTCATCAACAAAATGAGCGGGGAGTATGTATGGTCCTTCTCCGGGCGCGCGCGTATTCGTGGAACTTGCCTGCTCAGGGGCAGAGACGTCCTTTATCTCGCGCGAGGAAGCCATTGCAGGCAAGTTAAGATCGTCTCCCTGGTCAGCGTCAAAACCAAACCTGCTGATCTTCATGGAATTCAAGTCAACCAAAAGCGCTGTCCCCGCTTCGATGTGCTGAATGGAAAGTTCCCGCAGGGCGGAAGGAATATGGCTCGAGCGTTGGAAGGTCTTTAGGATATGCTTTTCGGAGGCGAAGACAATCGCCGTTTCAGCCTGATTCGTCCCGAAGTATAGCGAGCCATTATTGGTAGTCAGAAGGACGCTGTTCAGGTCTTCGAAGAAGATGGACATGGAGGCAACGCCTTCGATCACTGCAAAGGTCGAGCGCAGAGCCTGGATCAAATCGCCGCTTTGTGTAAAATTTTTACGCAGCACTTTGAGAAACGCTTCGGTATCCAACTGGGAGGAGCGAATCAGATCCGGATGGTTCGTCCACAGTTCATCCACATTGCACACGATGCCATTATGAATTGCCACCATGCCACCGGCAATGACCGGCTGATTGTTCGCGTGGAACTGCCGTCCGCCATTGGTGACCAGGCGCGAATGCCCCATGATGCACACCGGATACTCTTTATCAACGCCGTGTTGGTCAAACATCTCCCGGTAGGCGTTTCGCTTAATTACGTTCGACGCCGGTTCCGGGTATTTCGCAACCTGAATGGCGCCGGGCCGCATGTAGGCAATCCCAGCCGCCTCCTTGCCCCGCGACTCAGAGAGGAGAAATAATCTATCCATGGTCTTTCTGGCTTGTTCGCCAGAGAGGTTCAACTTGCCATCGGCAATCACGCCAAAGATTCCGCACATTTTTGGTCTCCTGAAATTTACTGTTGAGCGGTTCAAACCGCGCTATTTGCGCGCTCGAAAGAGATAATAGCGATATCCACAAGCCGACTCGCGCGCGCACGAAGCGATGATTTCTACCCCGGATTGCAATAAGTCGTCAAGTGAATAATACGGGTACAGCACTTCTCCGCCGCCATAGATCGTAAAATGAAGTTGCCCATCAAACCCAAGCAGGTTTTTTTCGAACAATTGCGCGTCCATGAGAAGATACTCCGCGCCCAACTCGCGCAGAGCAGAAGCCGATATCTCAGCCGGGGCTGGGTATTGTGGAAGCAGGCGGCGGGTATACGCGGGACCGAATAACGGGGATACCGGATATTTGCGGGGTAAATAATGGCAAGCCCCGCATCGGGGGGAACAAAACGGTTGACATCTCGCGCCATTTGTTCAAACCTTTTCCACTCGCTAAACTGATAATCGTAACGATCTTTGGCGATGGCATACCCGCTAGCCACTGGAAACAGCATGAAGTAAATCAAATTTATGGGGTGCAGCAATAGAACTAATAGCCCAAACCCATTCGGATTGACAGGCAGGCGGCTGACAACTAACACACTTAAGAGAGTTAATACCGTCACCATTGAGATAAGATCAAAACACTTAAGGAACAAGAAAAAACTACTCAATGGAACCAATAGTTTATAAGTTTCGTGTTCGCGTTGAGGAGAATATAAATCAAAGCTAACGCTGTCGCCCGGCTCATTTTTTGGATGAAGCGAGACCTTTACATATCCGCTCTCCGGCGCTTGTATAAATACCAGTCTCACCTCACTGCCGGGCTGGGCAATAAACGAACATTGAAGCCCGGCGCCGGGGCGTATCTCGGTAAAACGACTCTCATCATTTGGCTCGGTCAACTCAATGTTGCAGGTTTGAGAGCCTATGAAAATCGCTTCCGCGCTGTCTTTTTCAGCCAGCATGATGCGCATTAATTTTACAGAATCGTCTACTGCCTCTGGATTCTGTTTTTCTTCGGCGGCAAGAGTTAGCGTAACTTCAGGAACGACGCCCGGCGGGAGACCGAAGCGCTCGAAGCGCTCGGAGACCGCCCACACTTCGTATACTACGATAAGAAACAACAACACATAAACGCCTTTGAGAAATTTGGCGGGTTTCTTAATCAAGAGCAGTATGAACCCCAACAATACCGTCAGCAGGGGTATCATAACCACAAGAATCAGCGTTTTCACCTCAGGTCGGCGCAGCCAAAATCGCAGGAAATGACCAGATACGCTTAGAGCAAGCGGCAACCCTAGGATTCCTCCAACAAGGAAGGCGTTGAGATTTTGGCGAGACAAATGAAACTTCGGCATGAAAACTCGGCGGTTCATCAGATTAGACAGGCGGATTGGATCGCCGCTGAGATTTCATCTCTTCCGCAATGCGAGCCAGCCCTGCGATACCTAAAGGCACAAACAAGATCATCGAAATCATCAAATACCTGGAAAGCGAGCCGGTAAAATCGCGCACAAGCAGGAGGATCAAAGCATTGGACACTGCCAGCGTCATCAGGGAGTACGCGGTCAGGTCCATTTCGCGCGATCGGACGCGACTGCCAACATATAAGAGAGAACAAAGGATCAAAACAAACAAAGCGGGGCCGGGCCAAACTGTCCCGTCGAAATTCCAGCCCATTAAATCAACTTTGAAAAGCACGCCAAGCAATGCCGCTCCATTGGCAAGAAAGCGGTCAAGGTATTCGATAAGCGATAAAGCCGCCCCTCTTTGGGTAAAGCCCTGATAGGTCACATCGGGTCCCAAGGGGCTTCCCCAATAAACAAAATTAGAAATATAAATATACGCGCCTGCAAGCAGGAAGGCGGCAAGGGACACTCCCGTCCATTTCAACAAGAGGGACCAGAGAGATTTTCTCGTGATCGCCAGATACATCAGGACTAGAAACAAGCCGGGGAGCGCGAACAGGATGGTCTGCTTCGTCCCCACAGCAAGACCAAGCGCCACTCCGGAGAGGATCGAGAGTCTTTCTTCCCGTACCATCAGGAAAAATAAATAGATGGCGCACAGAAACAGGGCGGCGCTGATCAGGTCGGTCATTGCCGTCAAGCCCTGCAAATATACGTTTGGGATAGAGAAACAGACCAAAGCGGCGATCACGGACCAATACCGATCCAATTGCAATAAGCGCGCAAACCCATACACCGCCAAAAAAACGATGGGAAGGGCGATCCATTGGGAGATGCCCGCGAGTTGATCGCTCCGCAGGAAAAGCAAACTCCATAAGATCTGACTCTGAGCATTGAGCGGATAGATGACTTGGGCAAGTTGGTACGTATCGGCGGGCCAGGGGCGGAGATTTCCATGCTGTAGCCAATACCCAACCCGCGCCAGATGGGCGGTGACCACATCGTCAATTTTTTGAGGAAGGATTAAATTCGAATAGCCAAGAAAGGCAAAGCCAGCCGCGCAAATCGCGGCAAATATCCAAATCTCCCAATGCGCCTTGAGCGAACTTAAGAGCGCCGACCGTTCGGGCAGGCTCGCCTGAAACAGAATCAGTCGGGGGTAGGCTACGCTCCGCGACCAGATGGCTATGAGAGCAAACAAGATCAATAGATGGAAAACGATGAAATATGCTGTGCTGTTCAAGAGAGAGAGCAACCCGCCCACTTCCACCGTCACAACGATCATCGCATACCCGATCAAGAAGATACCCATCAACCAAGGGATGGGTTTATCCACTTTCCAAATCGCGGATAAAACGATTGCCCCGCCCAAAACAAGTAGAACGTCCAGCAAATACAGACCCACCTGTGTCGCGCGAGGAGAGTCAGATTGGGTTAAGGATGCGGGGGTATTCATCTGATCGAACATATAGCGATAAGCCCAGAGCGAATCGCGCAGATCCGGTTGACCGGCAAAGCGCAAATATTTCCCGGCTAATTCCGACGAGACTTCGGGCATTTTGCCGTAACGCGCCAGATAGGGGCTGAGAAATAACTCCAACCCATCCATCTCGACCCCGCGCCGGTAATATTCTACAATGCCGCCGGGCAAGATGCCGGGTGAATGTTCGCCCGCGATCAACACCGCCATTGCGTCGAAGGTTCGATAGACGGGGATGGCGACATTGTTTCCATCGCCCGCCCAGTGGGGCGTGTTTACAGAAATCGCGTCGCTTTTCTTCCAGCCCGCCTTTCCCCAGCCCCACCAGTAATACCATTCAAAGTATTCGGGAGACTTCGAGTTCCAAACGCCATGTTTTGCAGGAAAACCGGAAAATCCTTCCAGATCGAGAACCTGTTGGGGAATATCCATGACAGCTTGCCGGGTTTTGGGGGGAAATTTAGATTGCTGGTCGTTATACAACAAGCCCGCCGCCCACATATTTTGATGGTTGTAAGGAATCCCCGCGCCATCTGCCCAAAAGGGCGAGCCTTTGGGCCACATCAAGTAGTACTTGTCTTCATCCAGCCAGCGGTCCGATGGGTCTGCCTGCGCCAGGACCTCGATATGCCCTTCCAATCCCATAACCTGCTTGCGGAATTTGGGATAGCTTTCCAATGGCAATGAATTCGGCAGGCTTTGATAGCGCTTCATCAACAGAAGCATCTTGCCGGTTTGTACCGCGTGAAGCACAGGGCTGCGGTCCACTGTAAAGGCTTTGCACAACAAACCGGAGCCTTCGATCATTAATCGATCGATCAACGCCATTTCAAAATCGAGACGCCGTTTGATCTGGGGCTTTAGATCGCTCAGCGGGAACAGCGTTCGCGGGTCCGAGTTCTCTTCAAGAAAATCAACGAAAGCGTTCAAGTAGTACGATTGGGTCCATATCACTTCGCCTTCGAGGTTATTCACGCCCGCGCTCATCATGCCCGAGGCAGGCATGTTACGCATGTCGATGAGAAATACCTCTTGCAAATCTTCGGGCGTTTCGAGCAACTGTACCCGCGGCTTTCCATCTTCCACCGTCAACCCATAGGGGACAAACCCGTTAAAATCCGTCTGCGCGACTGTTTGAGTTGCAAGATCATACAATACAAAGGGAAAGTTTTGTTCTGTCTGCGGTTGCGCGGCGGAATAATCCACATTGCGATATAACGCAAATATCCCGGTGTGATCGGCGGCAATTTCAAGCGCGTTAAACTGATTGGAAAGGCTGAAGTTTGTCAGGCTTGTCGCCGTTTCGCGACCGGGTAAGTAGCGATATTCATATACAACCGAATCGGAAGCAAGATAAAGCCGCTCTTGAAATTCCACGGCAAGAATGTGGGGTTGTTGACGGTAGCCATATCGTTGATCGATGTAATATTCTTCCTGGAACGACCGGTCAAATTGAAGCGCCTGCCCCGCTTCTTTGCCCGGCAGTAAACGATACAGGAAGTTTGTTTTTCTAACGGGGTCGAACAAAATAAATACGATGTGATGTTGATATAAGACCGCCTGACGGAATATGAGCAGGCTTGTTTCTGCAGGGAGGGGAATCTCGCGGTTTTCTCCCGTTGTTAAATCGAGACTCCAAATTTGAGTTTGGTTCGACCACAACCGCCGCGTAAACACGACCAGAGTTTGCGGGTCCCATTCGATTATTTTTAAGGGCAACGTTTGCTCTGGAAGAGAGAACCTCTTCTCATTGACGAGGAGTTTCCCCGCCATTTGATTCACATCGAATTCCAGTTGAATATCATAGTCTTCGACATCCAGGAAAGTAAAAGGAACGAGGATGGGCTGTTTCAAATCTGTGACGGGCAGGACTTCATCGACAGCGGGGTCATTCCCCGCAAGATTGGAAGGTTCCGACAAGACGATCAGCGGGGGTTGAAAGAGCAGTGAACTCCAACCATACAACAGATAGGACATATATTCGTTGATCACCAGCGGTTGTTCGCCGTCCGAGGCAGAAACAGGAAATTTTGCATACAAGCCGTCTGGCGTCCGATAGTCCAGAGAGTATTGATAGAGCGAAAGTCCTTCTTTGTGTTTGCCGGCCATCGCCATGAAGCGCAGTAACATCCCAATCTCGTACAAACGCGGGGGGTCTTGCGGCGAGTCGGGCGAGAGTTGAGGGAAACGCATCCAACGCTCATTCGATGACGAATAAAAAAGATCGATGTGTTTGACGATATTACTCCAGTCAAATTCATCGGCAAACTTGCCTTGATGCGCGATATATTGATAGATACCGTCCACAATATAAATGGCATGAGCGGCATCGTTGGGGCTAGATTCGCCAACGCCATATAACCAATACCAACCTCCATGCGGATCCACCAGCCGCGCATCCAACAAGACGGTCATGGTTTGGTCCGCTGTCGAGCGAAGCCGGTTCTGCTCTTCCGGGTCGCCTGTTAACGCGCTGAAGCGCTGCATCTGCCCCGCCATGTATGCCGCCGGATTGTAAGTGACGTAAGGCCGGTCATTCGCAGACAAAGAATATAACAGGAGTCCTTCGGGAGTCTTTGCTTCAGGCTCTAAAAATGGTTGAAAGGCGGCGCTGACAGTGGACATGATCCGATCCGCCGGCGCGTTCGGATCAACTTCCAGCCAATCCAAAAGACCATTAATGGCAATCGCGGTGGTGATTGTATACACGGTGTTTGGCGGATTTAGCGTGCCATCCCCGTAGGCATCCCAGGCTACCGGAAGTCCCCACCCGATCACGCCGTCCTGGTCTTCATCCGCATGGTCTAACAACCAATATCCCGCATTTTTCGCGGCGGATGATAACTCAAACGACGACTCGCTCCGCGCTCTGATCAAATCGGCGCTGAGGAACATGGCGTACGATTTGGCATAGTCTGCCGAGATGTTTTCCGGATAATCCAAAGTTCCGCGGCCCGGATGCTCCACCGAAAACTCCGCAAACAAACGGTCGTAGTCGTTCCGCAGAGATGCTTGCCCCCCTGTTTCTGGATTCTTCTTCCCATAGAAGATTATAAACGCCGCAATCAGCAAAACCAGGATAACGCCTGCCGCGGCAAAGAGAGGTTTGCGTCTCTGGCTCATTTGGCCGACCCGCAGAAAGACGCCCACAGCAAGGATAATCGCAATACCGTACCGGAAAATACCATCATTCCGTTCAAGTTACCCTTTCAAGGAAAGGTTATATTCCATGTCGAACAGCATGGCGAACAGAACGAATAACAGGCTGGAGAACGAACAAAACACGATCAACAGCATGGTAATCTCAGGAACCGCGCCTTGCAACATCCATAGCCTGAAAAAGCGAAACAGGAATAACGCATCGAGTACAAAAAAGAAGAAGCCTGTCAGGTAAAAAAGCACCAAGGGATGAAAATCGCGAATAATATACTTTTGGACCATACGGAATAAGAATAGTTTAAACATCAACAGCGCCAGCTTGGGCATGATGCGAAACGGACGAATACCGCTTTTTTCGCCGATGTTGTAGACCGGCTTCACCATCACATCGCTCACGCGCAGACTGTAAATGTTCAACCGCACCAGAAGGTCGTTGGGCTGTCCGTAGCGTTTATACATTTTGTCCCAATCGATCAAATGCAACGCTTTTTTGTTGATGGCGGTATAGCCTGTTTGCGAATCGGCGATATGCCAATACCCCGAGGCGATTTTCGTCAACAGCGAAAGCGCCGAGTTCCCCAGGTAACGAATCTTGGGAATCGTGTTCCATGCGTCTCCGGTTACCAAACGGTTCCCCTTCGAGTAATCCGCGCGATCCGCAAGAATTGGTTCTATTACGGCTGGCAAATCGTCGGGATCCATTTGCGCGTCTCCCGCCATGACCACCGCAATATCAATATCATGATCCCGGCACCACTTATACCCGCTGGCAATAGCGCCCCCAACGCCCTGGTTGATTTCATGACGGATCAACACGACCTTTTTCGGTTTTCGTTTCGCGTACCCTTCCACAATTTCCGCCGTCTTATCCGCGCTGCAATCATCCACCACAACGATCTTGTCAACAAAACCGGGCATGGTTTCGATGACGCGACCAATGAGCAGTTCTTCCTGGTACGCGGGGACAACGACAGCGATTTTTTTCTTCTTGACCATTCTGGACTCCATTACCTTGCTTCAACAAGAGACTCTTACGAACCATAATTATACGGCTTTAAAACCAGGTTTGAGAGCAAAGAAAGATCGAAAATTCTCGCTTGCTCTTGCGCCTGATCCTATCAGGAGCATCGTACTCAGAGTTATTCACCGATGTTACGCGCCGTCTTGAGGGTTTAGGTAAAGACCCAACCTGATTCACGAGAACCTTCGGGGCGCTCGGCGTAAAGCGAGTTATTCAGGATCAGCGCTTCACGAAAGTTCATGCGCCAGTTCGATTGGGCAAGCAAATCGTGTCGCATGCCTTGACGCAGCGCGACCGCGTCAAGAACCTCGTTTCGGAGTTATTCAGTATACCTGACAGGGATCTTAAGATAATCGCTATCATCAAGCGGAAGTTCAGATATATCAACTCGCGGATCCAAAAATTCGCGCGTAAGATCGTTGATCCAATAATATTCAAAGACGGGATGATCGTCCGTATTGTACCGGTAACCTTTCAAATCGTCCGCGTGAAGGGTCACGAGGGAGATTTCGCGATAACGAAGATCATCTTGATCGACCTCAACATTCCCGGGGGTTGTGGCAAAATACTCGGAATAGATATCGTTGGTGATCAACGCTTCCTGAAAATCGATATCCGCATTACGTCCAAAATACATGTGATAATCGCCTGAGGGCCAGATCGCGGTTTCAAACACGGTTAACGCATCCACCGCATGGCCAACTTTCGGGCGAACAGCAACGTAGCCATTCGGCGATAACAGATCATGCAAAACGCCAAAGAATTCCACCGTGAACAAACTCGCCGACCCGCTATGCCAGGGTTCGTTCACCTTGTTCTGAATCAAATCGAACTTTTCGCCGGCAATCAGCGCCCGTTGCGCATATCGCCTTCCGTCGTCAATGACAATTTTTACACGCGGGTCTTGAAACATTCTCTGATACGGCGGGGCTGTATGTTCCTTGACGGCGTCGATAATTTCATCCGAAATGTCCACGATTACGATCTCTTCGACAAAATCATAATCAAGCAATGCGTTAACCAAATAACCATGTCCCAACCCTATGATCAAAACCCGTTTAGGTCGAAATTCAGGGTCCAACGCCATCATGAGAGACATATTCCACCGCCAAGCTTCGTACTGCTCATAAGGTTCCGGGTCTCTTACAATGGCAGATGCGGACGCCGTTCTATACATGTCGACAATTGTATAGAATCGATCCGTGGGGACGACTGTCACTACGCCATTTCGTCCCTCATAAATTTCAACCGGCTTATAACGACCCAAACTAAACCGCATAAAATAATCTCGCGGGATTAAAGTCATGCAGATCGCAAAAATCATCACCAATAACAGCATTCGCCTACCATTGACCCGAAACGGTTTTTTCTCCTGTGACGCCAAAAGAACAGATACGCCTATGAGGATCAATGCCAGTACGATAATCAATGAACCAACGGCGCCAAACCATTCAAAGAAAAACAGCCCGGCAAAAAACGAGCCCAGTATGTTTCCTACGGTATACCAGAAAAGTAACAAAGCAAAGCGGCTGCCAGCCATCCCAATGGTGGTCGTTGCAATTCGCGCAATCAGCGGGAAAAAACCCGCCAAGGGGACAATACCTATCATGAAAACCAGCGAAAAAACAAATGAAATAACAGGGTTGGGATCTCCAACTCGCGCATAGGTCACTTCGCTGACCAATTGTCCGTTGAACGACGTGAATACGAGGGCGCCCAATCGCGCAAACAAACTCGGGGACAGAAGAAATGGAATTGTCAATAAGATTATTGCGCCCGCGCCTAAGCGGAGAATCAAATTTGATCGATTGGAAAAATTGCGGTCAACCCACAACCCGCCGATATAGTTTCCAGCCGCCATCAACACAAGAAAACCAGACAACATCACCGGATAGACCAACGACGCCATAGTGAGGTAATTGCTCAGCACGCGAAACAATATCATTTCCAAAGCCAGGCTGGAAAACCCGAGCAAAAAAGACGGGACAATTAACTCTACTGGGAATTTTAGGGGATTTTGCCTAAACGGCTCTTCGGCTTCCTGGGAACCCGGCAGAAGCGCCTCTTTTTTGTATACAACATAAACCACGAATGAAACGATCAGATATAAAACCGAAGACAATTGAACCACGCCCGTAAAACCCACGCTTTCGATCAACAAGAAATTAGTAATCAAAGCGCCGATTGCCGACCCAAATGTATTAATCCCGTAGAAGAATCCTTCTGTTTTTCCAAGCGTCCCCAGATCCTTTTTCATTAATTCAATCACAATGGGCGTCGTCATTCCCATAAAAAAAACGGGGAGAAACATCAATACTAAATTGATCAACAAGTCAGAAAGGATCGAAGTGGGAACGACCGGGATCAACCACTTGTTTACAGCGCGTAAAATCCAAAGCGAGAAGAAACCGTACACGCCGATAAAACAATTGATAAGACTATAATTACGGAGCAGGTTATCTTTATAACGATAGACAAAGTATCCCGCATAAAGAGACCCAAAACCAAGTCCGCTCATAAAAATAACCACGATAATGGCAACCGATATCGAATCAACCCCCACTACTTGAGCAAGAACTTTCTGCCAAATTACCTGAAACGAGATTGCGGCAAATCCTGACAGAAAGAATAATACGGTAAATATTGATTGAATTGTGAAGTTTCTTTTCATGTAAAGCGCCTCATTTCTTTAGAGAATTACTTTGACGATCTGGCTTAATCGGAAGAAAACATGAGGGATCAATCTAAAACAACCAGGCGCTTCGCACGTCGATCATCAAGCGACGCGCTGGCGCATGTGAAATAAATTCCTTTTCACTCGCAGTGAGCGGAACGCCCTCTTGTCTTATTCCTGAAATGCTACCCAAGCCGAGGACATTTCCAATCCAGGCGCGGATATTAAGAACCTATCAGAGGTCCGCTTTGCCTCAAGTCGAAAACGGACACCTATCGATACTTCATGTCTGTTGTTTCGTCTCACCGGGAAGAATTCTTTCACCCTGCGCCCAGTTTGTGATAAACAAGCCCGGCAGATTGCGCGCCTTCCAAACTGTAAACCCGCCTCCCATCCACCAGCACAGGCGAGCTCAGCGCAGACTTCAACTTACTCAAATCCATCGTCTTGTATTCGCTATGCGCCACCATCACCACCGCTGCGTCGCAGCCTTTGACCTTTTCATAGACATCACCGTTATATTCCGCGATCCATGGGTCGTGGATGACCGGCTCCGCGCCGAGTTCATAGAGACGCGCGACAAGCGAACGAGTCGGGCTATTGCGGGTATCGTCACTGTCTTCGAGATAGGCATATCCCAGCACGGCAATGCGAGCATCAAGGATAGGCTTGCCAACACCCGCGAGCGCGTCTTCCAGCAGTTTAACCATGTGAAGGGGCATCGAGTCGTTTACCGAACGCGCGGCAGGGATCAAACGTAACTGGACTCCTTTTTCCTCCACACCGTGGACGAGAAGCCACGGGTCTTTCGGGATGCAGTGCCCGCCGACTCCCGCGCCGGGCAGGTGCATCTGTCGTTGCGGGCTTTTATTCACCAGTTCGCGCACTTTCCACACGTCGCCGCCCGCCGCTTCGGCAACCAGCGCCACTTCATTTGCAAACGCGATCTGCACGTCGCGATAGGCATTCTCCACCGTTTTCACCAGTTCAGCGGTAATGCAATCTGCCGGGTCGAGATCAGCTTCGACAAAATTCTTGTACAGCGCGATCATCGTCTCCGAGGTTTCAGGCGTCATGCCGCCCACTACGCGACTCATCTTGCGCAGATTGTTCAATAGTTTGCCGGGCATCACACGTTCGGGACAATTGCCGAGGAAGAAGCCTTCGTTCACTTTCTTTCCGCTTTGTTTTTCGAGCAACGGCAGAACAAGGTCGTTCATCGTGCGCGGCGCGATCGTGGATTCGATAATGACCAGCGCGCCATGCTTCATCACCGACGCGAGGCTGGTCAATGCCGCGCGTAACGCGTTATAACGCGGAATATGGTTATCGTCCACCGGCGTTTCGACGGCTACGATAAAAACGTCACGGTCAGCCAGTTCTTTATAATCAGCGGTGGCGCGCAAACGACCGGAGGAAATCCCTTCCTGCAAGAGTTCCGCCAACCCCGGCTCAAAACCTTCAATAGGGTTAATGCCGGCGTTGATCTTCTCAGCCAGCCCAGGTTTAATATCCACACCGAGAACGTCCAGCCCCTGACCGGCAAACAGCGCGGCAACCGGTAAGCCGACATATCCCTGCCCGATGACAGCCAGTTTCGCAGTCTTGGTTTCGATGCGCGCGCGAAGTTCATTGAGATTCATTGTAAATCAACCACCTGATGCGTGTGCCCCGATTCCACAAGGGCGAGAGAAATTTTCAAGGCGGCGAGGCCATCTTCCCCGGTGATGGGAACGGGGTTTCCATCCTGTAATGCTTTGAGGAACGATTGCAACTCCGCTTTCAACGGCTCGAAGCGCGGGATGGCGTAACGGGTCATACTGCCTTCGCTCACGCCCTTGATGGTCTGGAGCGTTGCCCATTGCACCGTGTTGACAAGGGAATTCTCGTAAAAATACAGATCCTGCGTGAGCGCGTCGGCGCGGAACATGCCGCGCTCGCCCAGCACGCAGACTTCGCGGATCTTCGTCGGCGTGAGCCAGTTGATCTCAAGCCCGCCAATGATCCCGTCGGGGAAACGAAGCGTCGCCCACAGCAGGTCTTCATGATCGGTGTGAATCCGCTGTTCGATCTCGGAGTAGACGCGCGTGGGATTCGTGCCGGCGAGGAAACGCATAATATCCACATCGTGCGGCGCGAGGTCAATGACCACGCCCACATCCTGAATGCGCGCGGGGAACGGACCCGCGCGGCGGCAGAAAATTTGATAGATGCGCCCGAGTTCGCCCGCGTCCAATTTTTGTTTGAGCGCTTGCAAGGCTGGGTCGAAACGCACCACATGACCCACCATCAATTGTTTGTTCATCGCGCGCGCTTTGTCGATGAGGCGCGCGCCTTCTTCCACCGTTGCGGCAATCGGTTTTTCGATCAGAACATTCACGCCAGCGTCAAGCGCGTCCATGCCCACTTTTTCGTGCAATGCTGTGGGAACAACGACCGAGACCGCATCGGGTTTTTCTTTGTCAAGCATTTCGCGATGGTCGGTATACGCGCGGATTCCAAATTTCTCCGCAGTCGAATCGGCGCGGATCGAATCGGAATCGGAGATCGCAACCAGGTCCGCTTCGGGGAGTTCGCTGTACACGCGGGCGTGATGCCGTCCCATCGTGCCAACGCCGATGACTGCTACTTTCATCCGCTCTTCTCCATGAAATCATTGACCGTGCTCACGATGGTCTCAAGATCGGAGGGACTCAACGCGGGATGCACAGGCAGAGATAAAACTTCGGTTGTTGCAAATTCTGTTTCAGGCAAACTTTGGTTATAGCCCAAATCTTTCACGTAAAAATTTTGCTTATGGATCGGCACCGGATAATAGACTTCGGAACCAACTCCGTTTTCGTTCAGGTAGGCGCGGAGCGTGTCGCGTTTGCCGTTCGGAACGCGGATCGTGTATTGATGGAAGACATGCGTCTGCCCTTCGGGGGCGAAAGGCGTTCGGACGCCCTTCAAGTTGGCGCTCAAGAATTCGGCATTCGCGCGCCGTTGGGCATTGAACTTCTCGAGCTTCTGCAATTGCGCCAGCCCGATCGCGGCATGGATGTCGGTCATGCGGAAGTTGTACCCGAGCATATCGTGATAGTAACGCACGCGCATTCCATGCTGGCGGAAGACGCGGCACAACTCGTCAATAGTCGAATCGTTGGTCGTGATCATGCCGCCCTCGGCGGAGGTCATATTTTTGGTCGGGTACAACGAGAATGTTCCCGTCCCCATCGAACCGACCTTTTTGCCTTTGTACTCCGCGCTGTGACTCTGACACGCGTCTTCGATGACCGCCAGTCCGTGTTTTTCGGCGATCTTCATGATCGGGTCCATGTCGCAGGACAAGCCGTAGAGGTGCACAGGCAGGATCGCTTTTGTTTTTTTCGTGATCGCGGCTTCGATCTTTGCCGGGTCCATGTTGAACGTGCGCGGGTCAATATCCACGAACACAGGTCTGGCGCCGGTGAACAACGCGCTGTTGGCGGAGGCAATGAACGTGAACGCGGAAGTGATCACCTCGTCGCCTTCGCCGATCCCGTGCGCGAGCATGGCGAGATGCAATGCGGTTGTGCCGGAGGATGCGGCGATGGCATGCTTCACGCCGCACATCGCGGCGAACCCTTCCTCGAAGGCTTTCACGCGCGGTCCCTGCGCAATGATGCCCGAATCCAAAACTTCCATTACCGCTTGTTTTTCTTCCGCCCCCATTTGAGGTTTCGCCATGTGGATCATTGAGTCATCTCCCATTCCTTTATGGATACTTCATGCGCGCGCCCGCATTTCGGGCATTTTAATTTCACAGCATTACCAGCCTGTGAATCTTTTTCAAACATCTCGCCGCACGCGCAGACGAATCCGCGCAAACGCGCCGGGTTGCCGAAGACCAGTCCATGCGCGGGGACATCTTTCGTCACCACGCTTCCAGAGCCGACCATTGCCCACTCGCCGATGGTGATCCCGCATCGAATTGTAGAGTTAGCCCCGAGCGCCGCGCCTTTTTGGATGCGCGTTTCACTCAGCACCCAATCGTCCGCGGCTTTGAGCGAACCATCTGGGTTAACCGCGCGCGGGCGCATATCATTGGTGAAGCAGACGTGAGGTCCCACAAAGACGCCGTCTTCGATTGCCACGCCATGATAAACCGAAACATAGTTTTGGATCTTCACGTTATCCCCAATCGGCACGCCGGCATCCACATACACGCCTTTACCGATGATCGAATTGGTTCCGATCTTCACGCCCTCGCGTACCTGCGCGTGATGCCAGATGCTCGAGCCTTCGCCGATCTCTGCTTTGTCTGAAACTTCTGCGGTTGGATGAATGCGGACTCCCATTATTGGTTTCCCTTCTTGGTTTTTTCGATCAAACGATAATCTTGTCCTACTACTTTCAACAATATGCCATTCGGCGAATCGAGCAGGCGGATTCCTGCTTCGATGCAGGTCAGCCGCAAAATATCTACAAGTTCATCCTCGCCTTGAATGTAGGCTTGGGTGATTCCCTTGTGTTGGAGGTCGCCGACAAAAGACTTTGCCTTGTTGCGAAAATCGCCATAGACTTTGAGCGAGTCGCGGGCGTAGTTCAAGGCGCGTTGGGTGAACACAGCCATCCCGTCGGGGGTGAGATCGTACTTCAGCCGCGTGCGGTCAAGATGCGAAACCTTGATCCAGCCGCGAACGATCAGCCGCTTCACGTACCAGTTGACGCTTCCGACGGCGATGCCGAGGCGGTCCGAAAGATTCGACTGTGTGACCATCGAATCCTGGGCGATTTCATTGAGCAGGGAGTATTCGTGAGGTTTGATTTCGGTCATGCGAGCATTCAGTTTCTGAATTCTCACACAGAAATTTGTCCCTGTCAAGTCAAAACAAACCGTCCAGCAGGTTTCTACTCAGGAGTTATTCCTTAAATCAAACCTGCGGGAAATTCTCCGTTAATTCAATTCGTCTCGCAAAATTTGAGCAATCTTCTCCGCCGCGTGACCATCCCCATACAACAGCGGACGCTCCCTTGCCGGCTTCCATGTTCCATATAAAGCACGGATACGCTTCGCGTCCACGCCCGCGAGGCTGTTCCAACCAGCGGAGACCGTTTCCACCCATTCGGTTTCATCGCGCAACGTGATGCACCGCGCACCGAGCAAATATGCTTCCTTTTGCATCCCGCCGGAATCAGTGAGAATGCAATCCGCGTTTTCTTGCAATTGCAAAATATCCAACGGACCCAGCGGCTCGATCAACGACACATTCTCGTTGATGGCAAACTTCCACTCTTCGATTCTCTTCCGCGTACGCGGATGCACTGGGAAGATCACCCGCGTCGGCAGTGAGCCAAGCGCGTCTAAAATGGATTGCATGTTGGTTCGATCATCCGTATTCCCCGCGCGATGCACGGTCGCCAGCGCGTACTCCCCTTTCTTCAAACTCATCCGCTCCAAGATCTGCGACTTCGCGCGCGCGATCTCAAGATTACGCAACAGCGCGTCATATATCACATCGCCGATCTGATGGACACCTTTCGTGATTCCCTCTTTTTGCAAATTTTTGATCGCCGCGTCGGTGGGACAAAACAACCAACTGGATACGTGATCGGTCAGCACGCGGTTGACCTCTTCCGGCATTGCTCGGTTATAGGACCTCAAGCCTGCCTCCACATGCGCGAGTGGAATCCCCGCCTTTGCCGCCGTCAACGCGCCCGCCAGCGTGGAATTTGTATCGCCATAGACCAGCACACAATCAGGCTTGACCGCTGAAATTACTTTTTCCAACTCGATCAGCATCATACCGGTTTGCGCGCCGTGAGTCCCGCCGCCGATGCCGAGATTGAAATCGGGCTGGCGCATGTCCATCTCTTTGAAGAAGAGGTCAGACATCTCGTAATCATAGTGTTGACCTGTATGGATCATCACTTCATTAAAATGCGAAGTCAGCGCGCGCGACACCGGCGCGGCTTTGATGAATTGAGGTCGTGCGCCAACAATGGAGGCAATTGTTTTCATTAGCTATTCCGGCAGCCACACTTCCGCTGAACCGGCAAGGCAGATCTTCCCGTCTGAGTTGAGAATCGTTGTATCTAACACCAATCTCCGTTTTTCTACATTGACTTGCGTTACTTTCACTTCCACCTTCACCGTCGAATCAACAAAGACCGGGCGTTTGAACGAAGAGTTTTGCGAAATGTACACCGTGCCTTCGCCGGGAAAATCCATGCCCAGCGCTTTCGAGATCAACCCGCCGAGGAACGCGCCGTGAACAATTCTCTTTTTAAAGAACGAGTTCTCGGCAAAACTTTCATCGAGATGGATCGGATTCGAATCGCCGACCACCTCGGCGAAACGATTCACATCATCCGCCGAAATGAACCGCTCGAACGAAAAGCCGTCGCCTTCTTTGAAATTGAATTCTCGCATCACTTCTCTTTTTCGACGATTTCAAGCAGATAGTCGCCGTAGCTATTGCCGCGCAACGCTTCGCCGAGTTTTCGCAACTGCTCGCGATTGATGAAACTCATTCGATAGGCGATCTCTTCCGGGCACGAGATCATCAATCCCTGCCGGTTCTGGATCGCTTCGATGAACATCGCCGCCTGCAACAACGAGTCGTGTGTGCCGGCGTCGAGCCAAGCCACGCCGCGCCCGAACACGCGCACTTTCAGATTCCCTTGTTCAAGATAAAGTTTGTTCAGATCCGTGATCTCGATCTCGCCGCGCGCCGAGGGCTTGACCTTCTCAGCCAATTGCACCACTTGATTATCGTAAAAATAAATGCCCGGCACAGCAAAATTGGACTTCGGCGATGCGGGTTTCTCTTCGATGCTGATCACATTCTCGTCAGCATCGAACTCGACAATACCGTAGCGCTCCGGGTCGGTGACGCGATAGCCGAAGATGAACGCGCCCTCGGTCAACGACGCGCACTTTTGCAACAGCGAGATCATCCCTTCGCCGTAAAAAATATTGTCGCCCAAAATTAAACACACCGGGCTGTCGCCGATAAACTCGCGCCCAACCAAAAACGCATCCGCAAGTCCGCGCGGCTCGGCTTGTTCTTTGTATTCGAATTTCATTCCCCAGTGCGAGCCATCTTTCAACAATTCACGAAACGCGGGCAGCGCGTCCGGTGTGCTGATGATCAACACCTCGCGTATCCCCGCCAGCATCAACATCGAAAGCGGATAATACACCATCGGTTTGTCGTACACGGGCAACAACTGTTTGCTCATGGCGATCGTCAACGGATAGAGCCGCGTGCCTTTGCCGCCCGCCAAAATGATTCCCTTCATTTCGACTCCTTCTCGGCGCGCCACGCATAATTTTTCTTGATCCACTCGCCGTACGCGCCGCCGCTTACTTGATCCACCCACTCTGGATTTTGCAAATACCATTCAATCGTTTGACGTAAACCCGCTTCAAACCGGACCTCAGCCTGCCACCCCAATTGACGCTGAATCTTCCCCGCGTCGATCGCGTAGCGGCGGTCGTGCCCCGGGCGGTCGGTCACAAAACGGATCAGCTCTTTGTAGCTCTTCAATCCCTGCTCACGGAGTTGATTCACTTCCTCCGGCGGCGCGACCTCATCGAGGATACTGCAAATTTGATTCACAAGATCGAGATTCTTCTGCTCGTTGCTCCCGCCCACAACATACACTTCGCCCGGCGCTCCTTTTTCAAACGCGAGTCGAATCGCCTTGCAATGATCCTCCACGTACAACCAGTCGCGCACATTTGAGCCGTCGCCATAGACTGGAAGTTGCTTGCCCGAGAGCGCATTCAGGATCATTAAGGGGATCATCTTCTCGGGGAATTGATACGGACCATAATTGTTCGAACAATTCGTAATGACTGTCGGCAAGCCATACGTGTGATGGAACGCGCGGACGAAATGATCGCTCGAGGCTTTGGATGCGGAGTAAGGCGAGTTCGGCGCGTAGGGCGTCTCTTCGGTGAAATAACCGTCCGCGCCCAGCGAGCCAAAGACTTCATCTGTCGAAACGTGCAAAAAGCGGAATGATTCCTTTGCTTCGTCAGTCAACTTGTTCCAATACGCGCGCGCGGCTTCGAGCAGGGTGAACGTGCCGATCACATTCGTTTGCAGGAAATCCTCCGCGTTGACGATGGAACGATCCACGTGCGATTCAGCCGCGAGGTGGAAAACGCCTATGGGTTGATATTTTTCAAACAACGAGGCGACAAGTTCGCGGTCGGTGATGCTCCCCTTCACAAACACATAATCAGGGTTGCCATCCAAGTCTGCCAGCGACAGCGGGTTGGCGGCGTACGTCAGCGCGTCGAGGTTGACGACGCGGTATTGTTTGCTCTTCATCAGCAGGCGCGCGAGGTTCGCGCCGATGAATCCGTTGCCGCCTGTGAGGAGAATGGTTTGTTTCCCGGTCATGGTTATCCTTTCAAGATTACGTGAACAATCCGTACCGCAAGATTTATCTTGTGATTTGCCTTTTTGTTGTCATCCGCAAGCGCAAAGTGAACTTTGCGGTACGAGCCTTTAACTGTGGTTGTCCTTTCAATAGTGCTTGAGCACTCCGTACCGCAAGATTTATCTTGCGATTTGCCTTTTTGTTGTCATCCGCAAGCGCAAAGTGAACTTTGCGGTACGAGCCTTCAATTCACGATCTCTTCAAATATCTTTTCGTATTGCCCCGCGATCTGGGTGATTTCGAATGAATTTGCCTTTTTCAAACTGGCTTGGCGCAATGATAACAGGCGGCTGGGGTTTGTGAGCAATTCTTGTAACCTGATTTTGAAACCTTCTTTATTCCCCACTTCGATCAGGTAGCCATTTTGATTTTCATCCACCAGGTCAACAAACCCGCCGACGCGGCTGGCGACGATGGCGAGTCCCTTCGACAATGCCTGCACCCCGACGACGGGAAGTCCCTCTGAAAGCGAGGGCATGAAAAGGATGTCACTCTGCTCGAACTGTTTCATCACTTCGTCGGGCGTGATCCAGCCTGTTAATACGAAACGATTCCCTAACTCAAGTTCTGAAATGGATTTTTTCACTTCAGGCATTAAAGGTCCGTCGCCGATCATCACGCATTTCCATGGGAGGTCTTTTATTTCGTTCAGGATTTGGACGATCATCAACGGAGATTTTTGTTCCATGAAGCGACCGGCGAAGACGATCACGGGAGGATTGTTGATTCGAATCGAAGATTGGCTTTCACCATCCACATCTATTCCGTTGGGGATGACGAGAACTTCTTCGTTGTAGTGTTTGAGCGCGAGGCTCCGCGTGAACTCACTGACTGCAACTCTCGCGCTTGCGTCGTGCCAGATCCAGCGCGTGGTGGGAAAAATCCAGCGGAACCAGTCGCCCGTTTTTTCGGGGACGCCGCCTGGCACATCGCCGAGGTGAGCGGTCAACACGTAAGGGACTTTTGTGAGCCGCGAAAGCATCCACGCGAGCGCGCCTGCTGGAACGGCGAAGTGGACGTGGATCACGTCGGGGTGAAAAAGGCGGACAAGGCGGAGCCCAGCCCAAAGTCCCGAAAGAACGTAGACGACCATCGAGAGAAAACTCGCGCGGAAGGCTTGAGTCCGCAGTGTGGGAATCCGAAGGATGTCGTATCCATCCCGTTGTTCTTCGCGCGGCAGGTCTTTGAAGTGTGAAGTTAACACTTTGATGTTGTGACCGCGCCTCGCGAGAGTTTGGCAAATGCTTTCCGCCGCGCGTCCACCCCCGCCACCGACTGGAGGAAACTCGTGATTCAAAACGAGGATGCGCATGGTTACGATGACCCTTTGGAGGAGTTTGCGTTGGGGTCAGACATGGCGGATAACACGGAGGGGAGAAACGCCGCGCCGGGCAAACTTGCTACAAGGAAGACGATGCGAATCAACACAGCAACAGCCAAACTCGCAGCAGGACTGACGCCAGCAACCCGCGAAAGCAAAAAGGCAAGCGTAAGTTCTTGTACGCCAAAACCATTGATTGAAACTGGGATGATGGTAACAAAATAGGTGAGACTCCAGATACCCGCGACGAGCGAATAGGAAACGTGTTCGCCCAAGCCTTCGATGATTATGTACAACGAGGCAAAGATAAAGATCATGTTGCCCCACGTGTACAAGAGGGACGAGATCAGCGCGGCGGGTTGTTTGAGCCAGATGGAAAATGAATGAAGTGTGCGGCGGATGAAGTCGGTGACTTTTGCGACGAACGGAGGCATGGCGCTGAGTTGCAGAGGCGTCGCGTGCAGCATACCCCACGCGGGGATGAGTCCGAATGGCACGGCGCAGAACATGCCCGCCATGCCGATGACGCGGTCTGCGGCAATGGAGGCGAGGCAAACCGCGCGGTCATAGCCGAGGCGCATGGCTCCGCCCAAACGCACCACGTCGCCGCCGATGGTGGTGGGTAGATAGTTGGACGCGAACAAACCTGTGAGAGTTAATTGAGCGGTTCTTGAAAATGGAATATCTACGCCGCCCGAACGAAGCAGAACATGCCAGCGCAAAATAACGAACAGGCGCGAGACCAACAAGGAAAGCAATGCCAATGCAAAAACAGGGAGTGAAATTTCTTTCAACGAACTTGTGATCTCGTTCCACCCTTCGCGTTCGATGAGCAGGACGATCAAAAGGATCGCCAACGCGGTGCCAAACACGCGCAGAATCAGATTCTTGTTTTTTGAAAACCAGCCGATCATTTTTTCTTCTTTTTCCCCTGAATGATCTCCCTCAGGGTGTACGTCGGTTTTTGTTGCGACTCGTGATACGTTCGCGCGAGCAATTCGGCGATCAAGCCCATGAGAATGGATTGAAAGCCCAGAATGAACAACATCACGCCGATCAACAACAACGGCGACGTGGATGCTGGCACGCCAAAAAATGTGCGGCGGATGAACACATACGCAAGATCGAGCATGCCCAACAGCATGAGTCCCACACCCGCGCCGCCGAACAAGCGAATGGGTTTGTGCGAATATTCAAGCAGGAATTTCACTGTGAACAGGTCAAGGATGACTTTCGCGGTTCTGTCCAAGCCGTAGTTTGCTTTGCCAAATTGACGCGGGTGGTGACTGACGGGAATCTCGGTGATGCGCGCGCCAACGGAATGCGCAAACACGGGGATGAAGCGGTGCATCTCGCCGTACAAACGGAATCCGCCCAGCACTTCGCGGCGATAGGCTTTCAGCGTGCATCCGTAATCGTGCAGGTGAACGCCCGTTACGGTGGAGATCAATCCGTTGGCGATGTTCGATGGGATGGTGCGCGTGAGGCGATTGTCTTTACGATCCTTGCGCCAGCCGCTGACGAGATCGTAGCCTTCGTCCAGTTTTGCCAACAGACGCGGAATATCAGCGGGATCGTTTTGCAGGTCGGAATCCATCAACACGATGGTCTCGCCTTGCGCGTGGTCAATGCCTGCCGAGATGGCGGCGGTCTGCCCGAAGTTGCGGCGGAAGACCAGCACACACACATGATTCGGATTCTTCTCGGCGAGCGATCGTAACACGTCGAGACTATTGTCGCGGCTTCCATCGTCAACGAAGATAACCTCCCATTGTTGTTTGAGAGGCTTCAACGCTTTTTCGATCGCGTCGTACAACAAGGGGAGGCTTGCCGCTTCATTGTAGACGGGGATCACAAGGGAGAGATTCATGGACGTTTCCTAAATAAGTACAGCACATCTTCACACTGGTCGAGGTTTTCCATATCGAACGGGACAGGCTCGTAGCGCGGGTCGTTTTGAAAATCGTCCAGATTCGTATTTGGATAGCCTTTCCAAATAATAAAGTAATCGGCAGATTCCCGCCACTGCAAATCCATTTCATCGTTGAACAAGCCGAAGCGGAGCAACCGCTCGGGGTCGCCCGCGCGGACGTAGCCCGCTCCCGCCGTGATCTGCGGAGGAAAGAAGCGAACATCGTCCATGTACAACAGCATGGCAATGTGCCTGCCGCTTCCCTTCCAGTAGATCAAACTATCTGGCGGAATCGCGTCTGCGAGAGCATGCCCTGCCTGCTCGTAATACGTTAGAAAGTTCGTTGAGCATGGAGTGGCGTACGTCCCTGCGTTTGCGGCGGGGGGGAGAATCACGCCGACGAGGAGAAACAGGTTGAGGGTCGCGAGAGAAGCGTTTTGTCCCGTCCAGATTTTGAGGAGGGAGAATCGTTGGACGATCCAGTAGAGGATCAGGAGAATGATTCCAGCATGCGCGCCTGTGAATGCCGCGCCGACGCGTTTTTGAACATCGAGCGGCAAATTGAAAATGTATGTGAGGATTTCGCCAAGCGATGCAAATGTGAATTGACCCGCGCTATTCACGCGCGGAAATTGAATCGTTGCGAGCGACCATTCGCCGATCCGTTGAAAATAATATGATGCAAGCCCTGCGGAGAAGAGCAACAGCATAACGATGAGAAGTGCACGGCGGAAGGTCGAGTCGTAGATGCCGTTGGAAAAGACAATGACAATGAATAACAACCCCGCAACCGAATAAAACATTTGATACGGCGAAAAACATTGGATGCAAAATTGATTGAACAACGACGCCCATGTGTGCATGAGGAACAATGCGATGAACGACAAGCCCAAAAATATCGCGATCTTGAATTGACTCGCACTCTTCCATTTTGATCTTGGTGGAAAAAGAATCAACGCACCTGCGAATCCGCACAAGAGGAAGAAGTGATGTTGAATGCCGATGGCAATCGATTGGATGCGACTCAGGTTTCCAATTTCAAAGGTATCGTATCCAAAGACTGCAAACGGGCGCGAATAGTTTAGGAAAGGAGTCAACGATTCGGGCAACCACAACGACCACAACTGCATGATGTTGGGCCAGTAGATGATGTGAAAGAGAATGAACAAAGCCGCGCTCGAAGCCAGCGACCATGCGCCCGCGTTCTTTCCATGTTGCCAAAAAATGTACAGCGCGAGCAGAGGAAGAAAAACAACCATGTTCTGCCGTGTCATCACAATCACAACGGAGAACAACGAGGCAAGGATCAATTGCCACAACGGACGTTTCTCGCCGAGCGCGCAAACGAATACCCACGTGAGCATACACGCGACGAGTCCTTGCGACAGCGCCTGACTATAAATCGATGTGTTCGCATCGGAGAGCGCAAAGACCCATATGACGACTGCCGTCCATTTTTTTCCGCCCAGGCGATTCGTCAGAATCCACACGCCTGCCAGCATGAAGAAACTGACGGCGAGCGCAAAGTAACGCGCCTCGCGCAAGCCAGCGCCGAGCCAATATTGAATCTCGCCAGGGATCAAAAAGGCGAGCGGCGCTTTGTTCGTCCAATAACCATAATCTTCAAAGGGAACAAATTCGCCGCGGGCGAAGACAAGTCCCTTGAAGAGATACGCGCCTTCATCGCCGATGGAGAGGGAGGAGTGAGCAAAATACAACGATCTCGCTACAAAGAGAATCACCCCCAGCAATGTGATGATCTCGATGAGCGGAAGTTTTCTTTCAGACTTCATTGAAGATTATTTGCCGTTCAAGCGCGCAAGATCTGCATCCACCATCATCGTGACGAGTTCCTTGAAGCTGACAGAAGGCTCCCAGCCCAACTTGGAGCGCGCCTTCGAGGGGTCGGAGATCAACAGGTCCACTTCGGCGGGGCGGTAGAAGCGTTCATCTTGCACGACGAATTCTTTGTAATCCAAGCCCACATGAGCGAAGGCGATCTCGCAAAACTCGCGCACGGCATGGGTCTCGCCCGTGCCGATGACAAAGTTGTCGGGTTCATCCAGTTGCAACATGCGCCACATGGCTTCGACGTAATCGCCCGCAAAGCCCCAATCGCGTTGGGCTTCAAGGTTGCCGAGGCGGAGTTCCTTCGCCAGTCCGAGTTTGATGCGGGCGACGCCGTCGGCGATCTTGCGCGTGACGAATTCCAATCCGCGGCGCGGACTCTCGTGATTGAACAGAATCCCCGAAACGGCGAACATATTGAACGACTCGCGATAGTTGACGGTGATCCAATGTCCGTACACTTTCGCCACACCATACGGACTGCGCGGATAGAACGGCGTCTCTTCGCTTTGCGGCACTTCAAGCACCTTGCCGTACATCTCGCTCGACGACGCCTGATAAAAACGGATCTTCGGGTTGATGAAGCGGATGGCTTCCAACATGCGCGTCACGCCAAGCGCGGTGATCTCGCCCGTCAACGCGGGCTGGTTCCACGAGGTCGGCACGAACGATTGCGCGGCGAGGTTATACACTTCGGTGGGTTTGTATTCTTCGAGGAACGAAAGCAATGAGCCTTGATCGTGCAAGTCGCCTTGAACAACGGTGATGTCGTCCAGTAAATGATTGATGCGTTCATAGGTCATCGTGCTGGAACGACGAGCCACGCCGATCACGCGATAGCCTTTGGCAAGCAATAGCTCGGCGAGGTACGAACCGTCTTGACCTGTGATGCCTGTAATGAGAGCGGTGGGCATAAATCTCCTAATCCAAAATTCAGTGACTGAATTATAACCGATAAAACGTCCCACAGGTTTTTTGAATCACTGAGTTTCGTTAGGAAACCTGTGGGACGATTCCATCGCGCGCCGTTTATCCAGCCACCAACCGCCGCCCAGAATAGCCCCCCACAAGCCAACGATCAACGCGATCATCACGGCAAACGGCAGTTGTCCGCCCACATAAAAATATCGGCTCGCGTACCATTGCGTGAAGATCAAAATGAAAATTACCTCGCACGCGACCACGCGCGCGAACCATGCATTGCGAGTCTCGCGCCACCACACCCAAACAATTCCCGCGATGAGAGCCTGCCACATGAACATGATCGTCCGATAGCGCGGATTATCCCACTGGTCGCCTCCACCTCGAAGAGCGGCGAGCAGGATCCACGTCCAGACAAGAAGCGAGAGCCAGATGAAGATGGCGCGGCTGTTCTCGCCACGCTTCGCTCCGACGGGGAGGCTTGCCCCGGCTAACGTCGAAAGGATCAACAGGGGAAGCAGGGCATACCATCCCAGCGCGCGCAACACGTAGATGATCTTCCAGATCGGGAGCGTCGGCACGACCAGCGCGGCGGGGAGCACGGGTTGAAGAATCCCGTAGACCGCGACGAACGGAAGTCGCACCCCCTCAGGCATCTCGTCGAACAGTTTTTGCACCCAGCCCGATTCGCGCTCGATCTGATAGACATTCCATTTGACCGAGAGTTGAATCCAATCGTTGAGCACAGATAACGGAGAGGTCGTGTCGAACACACCCTTCCGATTGAGCGACGACGATAGCGCGAACAAACCGATCAGAAACACAATCGCGAAGATGAGGATCGGCTTCCACGAGATGCTCGCGCGTTCGCGTGAGAAGAACATCCAGCCTGCGAAGATGAACAGCGTCGCTACGGCAACCGATGGAGAAAAGAGCAACATGCCGAGGAGGCTGAGACCAAGAGCAATTCGCGGCGCTTTGGAGTCAGACGGCTTGCCGTCCGATTGCGCTCCAAAAACGAATCCCCAAAACGCCACCGCAGATAAGGTCATCAAATATGGTTCGCGCATGGCAGAGCCGCCCAACAAAACGGATTCAGGGTACAGCGCGAAGATCCACACAGATGCCCATGCCGCTTTGTTGCCAAACGTCGCGCCTGCCGCCTTCCATAAAAATGGAAGTCCCAGCGCGGCAACGAACGCCGCCAGCAGGATCATCATCAATGGGCGGTGCGCGTCAGGTGAAAGGTAACGGTAGACAAACCCGCTCAACGCCAACAGCCCGCCATATTGATCGGAGGAATACTCCCGGCTGAACGCGTCGAAGACCGGCTCGTCTGAAACCGCCAACCTCCACGCCTGCTCATCGCGCCGGTGCGCGTCGGTGTAAGTGTAGCCAGCCAAACCATCTTTGGAATTTTGATACCCGTAGACAGGCAACAGTTCATACGCCGCGACACCGCCCGCCAAACGGATGGCAAACGCAAACGCCGCGATCCAAGCCAGGGTTCTTCCGCCTCCCGCCCATTTTGTGGAGGCGACAAGCGCTAGCAATGCCAGCAAAAAGAGGGCAGAGAAACCGAGCCAGCCCGGCAACCAATTTGCCCCCTGAAACCACGACAAAACTGCCCCCGAAACGAGGGCAGTCGGAAGTGTCCAAAAAACATCTTGCTTATTGAGATTCATCGGGGTAATTCTACCCCAATCTCCTTGCCCCGCTTCTACAAGCCGAGCGGCTTTGCCCGGAATAATCTGCGATGGGCAGATCGCATGCAGGCGTCCATCACCACTTGCAATCCCGCCTCGCGCGCTTTCTGCGCGGCTTCTTCGTTGACGATGCCCTCCTGCATCCACACCACCTTTGCGCGAATCTTGATGGCTTCCTCCACAACAGGCGGCACATCCTCGGGCTTGCGAAAGACCTGCACCACGTCCACCGCTTCGGGGATGGAAGATAGATCGGGATACGCCTTCTCGCCCATGATCTCGTTTGCGGACGGATTCACAGGAATGATTTTATATCCCTGATCTTTGAGATATTGCACAATTCCAAAACTTTCCTTTGCGGGGTTCGACGATAATCCCACCGCCGCAACCGTCTTTGCCGATAAAAGGATATCTTTCATTTCTTTTTCGCTGTTCATTGTTTAATTCTCCTTTTCATTCATATTTCGGTGGTCGAGTAGTCCTGAGCGAAGCCGCCGCGCTGAGCCTGTCGATGCGGCAGCGGAGACGAAGAACGTATCGAGATCACCATGCCGTAACATAATTCTTGTTGCAAAAGTTTGTATGCGTACCTGTGATCTCGATACGTCCCGCGAATTGCACGCGGGACTACTCGACCACCTATGTGTTTATGAAATTTTAATCGGCAACACTGCCTTGAACACGGTCTCGCCTGGCTTCGACTTCACCAGCAACTGCCCGCGATGATGATTGGCGATGATGTCGTGCGAGATGTGCAAGCCGAGTCCCGTTCCGCTCCCTGGCGGCTTGGTGGTGAAGAACGGCTCATAGATTCGCATCAGAATATCCTCAGGAATACCGGGACCGTTATCCATGATTTCAACGACTACATTATGGTCTTCAATATATGTTCGCAAAATGATCACACCGCTTCCATCCATCGCGTCCACAGCGTTATCAATAATATTCGTCCACACTTGATTTAACTCGCTGGCGTACGCTTCGATGCGCGGCAGGTTGGGCGCATACTCGCGCTTCACCGTTACGCCTTGTTTCAATTTGTGTTGCATGATGACCAGCGTGTTTTCGAGTCCCTCATGCACGTCCACTTCCAACAGCGGCGCCTGATCGAGATAGGAATATGATTTCATCGCGCGCACGATCCCCGCAACACGCGCGGCGGTCAACTGCACTTCCGAAAGCAATTCCATCATCAAGCAACTTGCGCCAAGCCACTGAACGGACAACTGGAATGATACGGATGTCTTCAACTCTTTCAGCGATTCGATCGTCCACCCACAGTTGACCATTGCAGGCGCAAGTTCCCACGCAGATTCAACTCCACTCGCTTCCAACCACGCTTGAAGCTGGTCCACCAAGTCAATTTTTTCCAACGCCTCAAGTTTGACCCGCGACTCGAATCGCCGCGCCGACTCGCTCATCAATTGATTCAACCAGTCCGTTTGATTCTCTTTGAACGCGACCGATTCGATCTCGTGAGTCAACGCCTGCCACTTGACGAGCGTCCTCTGCAACTCAGCCGCGCTCCTCTGCGCCGCCGCGGCGGGATTGTTCAACTCGTGCGCCAGTCCCGCGCTCAATGTTCCCAGCGCCGCCATCCGTTCCTGTTGATGAAGCAAGGCATCGTTCTGGCTGAGACGGTTCATCACCCAATGCAAAACAGCCAACGCCGCCGTCGAACTCGTGGACAGTAAATTTTCGAAGGCTTCGGGTGAAATTCGCAACACTTCACAATCGGTGATCGCCTGGACGCTTGCCGAACGCGGCGAGCGCGAGAGCAACGCCATCTCGCCCAACACATCGCCTGGATTCCGCACGTCAATTTTGATGAGCGACTGCCCCGATTGTTTGCTGACCTCAAACTCGCCGCTCACCACCACGAACGCCGCGTCGCCGTCATCTCCCTGCCTCATCAGAAACTCCCCCGCGCGCAAAGAGACAGGCTTGGCATCCTCCATGAGTTGTTGCAACTCCTGGTCGGTCAAGCCTTCGAAGAGGGCGGATTTGCGGAGGTCGGAGAGGTTCATGCCTTATTGTCTCACGCTGAATTGAATCGTGCTATACTTTCCTCATGAAGTACATTTGGGATCGGCAGAAAAACGAAACCAATGTCAAAAAGCATGAACTTGATTTTGCCGATGCCTACAAAGTGTTCGAATCGCCGATGCTGGTTGACCTCGACAAAAGAGAAGAGTACGGCGAGGACCGCTGGATCGGCGTTGGACTAATGGAAAATCGTGTTGTTGTGGTTGTGTTCACCGAGCCAGACGAGGATACCATTCGCATCATCTCATTTAGAAAAGCAACTTTGAGTGAGAGAGAATATTATGAACAAGAACATAAAAACCAATTTGGATCGCTTTGATGCCCTGACCGACGATATGATTGACACGTCGGATATTCCGCCATTGACTGAAGAGTTCTTCCAGTCTGCAAAATGGCGGATCCCGAAAGACAAGGTCAAGGTTCTGGTAGAAGTCGAACCCGATGTTGCGCAATGGTTCAAGGCGCAAGGCAAGAACTATCAACAACTCTTAGCAGATGCGTTGCGCCGTTTTGCGCAAGAACATCGAAAATAGTTTGATCAAGCCCTCGTGAAAGCGGGGGCTTTTTTATTCTATATCGGTGGTTGAGTAGACACGAGCGAAGCGGGTGTCGTACACCTGCACCCACCGCAGGTGCGGTGTCGAAACCACCGTGCCACATGTGAACAATCATATAACTTGAATACTGCTGGTTTCGACTGCTTGCGCTCAACCAGCGAAGTATTATAGACTCTTCAAATACTCCTTCATCAACGCGTAAGCAATTGCGCCCTCGCCAACCGCGGAGGCGACGCGGTGATTGGTTCCGTAGCGCACATCGCCTGCCGCGAAAATTCCAGGCGTGGAGGTTTCCAAAAGAAACGGATCCCGTTCGAGGGTCCAGCCTTGAGGCGTTTTCTTATCCTTCATCAAATCGGGACCTGTGTAAATATATCCTTTGTCGCTGCGTAGAGTTAAATCCGCCACCAGTTGACTTTGCGGGCGCACGCCGATGAACACGAACAACGCCGAGGCGTTGCATGTTTGCGTTTCATCCGTCTTCGTGTTTTTGATGACGATCGCTTCGAGCGTGTTGCTTCCCTGCACTTCGAGCAGATCGGTGTCGGTGAGAATTTCGATTTTCGCGTTGCCGCGCATCGCGTCCACGAGATGTTTCGACGCGGTGGGTTCGTGCCCGCGCACCAGCACCGTGACCTTGCGCGCGAATTGACTCAAATAGATCGCGCCCTGCGCGGCAGAGTTCGCGCCGCCCACCACGAACACATCGCCGTCTTTGTAATTCATCGCCTCGGTGTATGCCGCGCCGTAATAAATTCCCGCGCCTGTGAGCGCATCCGCGCCTGGCATCTTCAACATGTGGAACGACGCGCCCGTTGCGATCAACACCGCGTGACAGGATATCTCAGCCCCATCTTTTAACTTGACGATGCGATACGATTCCTTCACGACGATCTGGCTTGCCTCCTGCGCCGACAGAATCTCGACCCCGAATTTTTTTGCCTGCGTGACCGCGCGGCGCGTGAGATCGTCGCCAGAGATTCCCGTTGGGAAGCCGAGATAATTTTCGATCCGTGGGCTTGAGCCTGCCTGCCCGCCTGGCGCGGCTTTCTCGATGACCAAGCATTTGTATCCCTCTGAGCCTGCATACACCGCCGCGGCGAGACCCGCAGGTCCACTGCCGATGATGATGATATCGTAAAACGGAAGCGCAGCGCGCGTTTGCAAACCGACTTTGTCTGCGAGTTCTTGCAGGTTGGGTTCGATCAACGTTTTGCCATCGGGGAAAAAGACGACGGGAAGTTTCGTCTCAGCCGAAACGCCCTCGACTAACTTTTGCGCGTTGGAATCTTTTTCAATGTCGAGCCATTGATAGGGAATCTGGTGCCGCGTGAGAAAATCTTTTACTTGATGACTGCCCAGCGACCACAACGTCCCCGCCACGCGGATTCCCTCGTACGGCATCCGCACATGCGCTTTCCAGTCTTCAAGCAATTCATCCAGAATCGGATACAGCCGTTCGCTTGGCGGATGCCACGGCTTCATCAGATAATAGTCGAGCCGCACCTCGTTGATCGAGTCAATCGCGGCTTGGGTGTCGGCGTAGGCGGTGAGCAGGACTCGTTTGGCTTGCGGATAGGTCTTCATCGCTTCGGCGAGAAACTCAGTGCCGCTCATTTCGGGCATACGCTGGTCAACCAAAAACAGCGCGACGGTCTCGTTGCGCTGTTCCATCTTCTTCAAATAATCGAGAGCCGCTTTGCCAGAATTAATAGGGAGGATGCGATAATCCTGCCCGTAGTGCGAGCGCAGGTCACGTTCGATGGAGTTTAAAACGGAGGGGTCGTCGTCTATCGAAAATATGACAGGCTTGGGCATGAAGCGGATTTTATCACCATCGTCCTTGCGAAAGTAAATCTGGCTTAGCCACAGAGCGCACAGAGTTCTCAGAGAAAATCTCAAAATCTCTGTGTTCTCTGTGGCTGAAATTTCTCCACGTGGGGAAAGTTTGTCGGTTGCGAAGTCGTCTCAATTGCGCTGGAGAAAATATGAACCAAACACAAACAGAAACAAAATCAGAGTTCTCAATCCACCCGAAAACCAAGATTGGGCATATCTCGCTCACGGTGGCGAACCTCGACAACCAGATCGCTTTCTATCAACAGGCGATGGGATTCAAACTGCACTGGAAGGAAAACGGAAAAGCGGGGCTGGGCGCTGGAGGGGCGGACATGCTGAGGTTGGTGGAGCAGGCAGACGTCAAGAAATACCGAGGCGTGACGGGGTTGTATCACGTCGCGTACCTGTTTCCGAATCGCCGCGAGTTGGCGATCGCGGTCGGTCGTCTGTTCGCGTTGAAATATCCCAACTCGCCCACCGATCATATTATGACGAAGACCACGTATCTCGATGATCTTGAACACAACGGTATCGAACTATACGCCGAGTCGCCCGAAGACGGCACGTGGACGATGAAAGATGGAAAATACATCACGCTCCGCAAAGACGGTTCCCTCAGCGATGGGCGCGAGCCGCTCGATGTGGACGCGCTGTTCGAGAATTTGAACGAAGGCGACAAGCTGGACGCGCCCATCCCGCCCGACGCGCGAATCGGTCACGTCCATTTGCATGTGCGCAATTTGGATGAAGCGGTGGATTTCTATCACGGCGTTCTTGGATTCGATGTGATGGGCAACGTCAAAGATTTTCAAATGGCGTTCGTTTCCGCGGGCGGATATCATCACCATCTCGGACTCAACACGTGGCAGGGACGCGGCGCGCCGCCGCCTCCGCCCGACGCGGTGGGTCTGCGTTTCTTCACCATCGAGTTGCCGAATCAACAAGCGTACGACGATGTCGTCGCGCGCGTGGACAAGGCTGGCATCCCGTCGAATCAAATTGATGAAGGGTTGTTGATCTACGATCCTTCGCAGAATGGCATAGTGTTGACGGTGGCAAAGTAAAAAAGTGACTGTCACGTTTAACGTGACAGTCACTTCGGCAAAAAGGCGGGATGGCATCCCGCCCCACGGAAAACATCCGAAGTCTTCGCGGCTTCGGATGTTTTGATTCTAATTCAACACCTTCACTACATTCCTTCCGCTCACCCCGCTGACCCCGCCTCCGCCGTGGACTCCGCTTCCGCACAGATATAAATTATCAATCGGCGTTTTGTGATTCGACCAGCCTGGAATCGGACGCATGAATAAAAATTGGTCAAGTTGTAATTGTCCGTGGTTGATGTCGCCTTCGGTGAGACCGTACGTGGTTTCCAAATCAAGAGGCGTAATTACATGAGAATTAGAGATTAGAGAATTGAGATTGGGGAAGTATTCCGCCAGAGTGTCTATTGCAAGTTTCTCAACTTTTTTGGTCTCCAGTCTCCAGTCTCCAGTTTTTAACTGATATGGCGCGAATTGGAAATGAATCGAAACCACATTCCCCGAAGTTGTGATTTCAAGATAGGGCTTTTCTGAAATTTCGCCGTATTTCGCCGCGTCGTAAGCCTTTTCCAAATATTTTATGGAAGGTGCGACGCACAATGTTCCCTGTGGGGGAAATCCTGTGTGATTGCCCTGCTCTGGGCGGACACGCAGGTCCGCCCCTACGGGTTCATTCAATAACAAATGAATCTTCGCCACCGATCCGCGCATTTTGATGGATTGTGTGTGCCAGACAAATTCAGGCGGCAGATCCTGCGCGCCGACGAGTTTGAGCAAGGTGTGCTTCGGGTTTGCGGAGGAGAGAATCACATCCGCAGAAATTTCTTCGTCGTTTGCAAGAACTACTCCTTTGGCGATTTGATTTTTGATTTTGATTTTGGCAACTTCGGAATCGGTTCGTATCTCGCCGCCAAAAAATTTGACTGCATTTGCAAGCGCTTGGGTGATTGCGCCAATTCCCCTCACCCCTAGCCCCTCTCCCGCAGGGAGAGGGGGATTCGCCAGCCCGCCACGATTCAACCAATTATGGATTAACGTGTATCCCGTCCCAGCAGACATCGGTCCCAGCGTGGAGCCGTGAATCGCCACCGAAGCAATCGCGGCGCGGATAATTTCCGATTCAAAATATTCCTCCACTAACTCTTGAGCAGACATGGGCAAGGCGCGGATAAAGTTGAGCATGTCTTTTCTGCCAGCCAAACGAAGTTCGAGACCCAATTCCAAAAGTCCATAGCCATCGCGTAGACTCATATTCTTCGGCAAGCGCGGCATGATGGTGGCGTATGCGACATCGAGAATGCTCGCGGCTTTATCCATAAAGCGGACGAATTCATTCCATCTACTCGCATCTTTTTCAGAGAATCTCTTTATCGCTTCGGCGGCTTTGACGGGGTCAGGGTCGAGAACCAGATGATCCGCGTAGGTCACGCTTGAAGCGTGACTTGCAGATTGGAGCGCAATAAAAGGCTGATGGACAGAGTCAACTTGAAGTTCGTGTGAGGCGAGTTTTAGGTCTTTGATTATGTCAGGTCGCAGACTTCCGCCCGCGTGGATCGAATCCGCTTGAAAATTTTCGCCGAAGGATTCAGTCACCACCGAACCGCCGATGATGGAACGGCGTTCGAGGACCAAAACTTTTTTGCCTTGCTTGGCTAGATACGCGGCGGCGACTAATCCGTTATGCCCCGCGCCGATGATGATGTAGTCATAAATGTTTGACATAAAATTCCTTTTTATTGCAATGTACTTTGCTTGCTTTGTCCGTCGGGCTGAAGCCCTGCCTCAATTCGTGGAAGTCCGCTGAAGCGGACTTGCTCGAAGCCCGAAGGGCTTCCATGTACTGAGCGGGCGGCTTTAGCCCCGCTCACCCCGCCCCGCGCCGATGACGATGGTGTCGTAGTAATTTGTCATGAATGATTCCTTTGTTAAGAATTGAAGGATAACATTGTTGATTCAGTCGATTTAGTCTATACTATTAATCGGAATATCTAAGCTACAATTAATTAGAAATCATGCAGGAGAATTAATATGGAAGCAACTATTATTACGGGAATTATTGGTGCTATTGCTACAATTCTTGCCGCATTGATTACTGCTCGCACTAAAGATAAAGCCAATGACCAATTGAAACAGGAATGGGTTAATTATAAAAATGCAGCTGTTTCTCAAGATTCATACCTCACTGTTGATTATGGTATCAAAATTATTTATCCAAAGAATGAAACTGTATCAGGAACCACAACAGAAGTAAAAGGTACATACCAAGTGATGCCTCCTCCTGGAACATTAAGACTTTATTGTGTATTTCATGAAAGAACACTTTTAGGTGAAAGATTCTGGCCTCAGGAAATTGTTCAAGAATTCTTTCCAGAAACAAAAACATGGCGTGCAAAAGTTAATATTGTAGGATTGCCTCAAGCAGGTGGCGCAATTATTGCAGCTATCGTGAGTCAACCAGCCATTATCCTATGGGATTATTATTACAAGGTTGGACCTCAAGTAGGCTGGTGGGATTTTGAGGGATGGCCAAATGATTCCATGGTATGTGATAGGGTGTCAGTGTTAAGAACTTAGTCCAAAGACTTGACTAAACTCCACTCAACAGAACCAACTTCCAGTCAAGACCGAAGCGGCTCTTTATCCTCAAACCAATTCTCCAATCCTCTAATTCTCAATCTCCAGTCTCTAGTCTCCAATTACCAATTACCAATCTCCAATTCTCCAATCTCCAATTACCACTTACTAATTACCATCCTTCAAAATCTCCTTCGCCGCCAACATCCCCGCCGCGCCCATGACTCCGCCGCCAGGATGCGCGCCGCTGGCGCCGAAATAATATCCTTTGAGCGGCGTGCGGAAATCTGCCCATTGCGGCGTGGGGCGCAGGAAAAAGATTTGATGCAGCAACAACTCGCCGTGAAAAATATTTCCGCCCGTGATGCCCGCGATGCGTTCGATATCTTTCGGCGAAATGACTTGCATGCCCACAATACATTTGCGAATGTTTGGCGCATATTGCTCGATGGTTGAGATCACGGCTTCACCGAGTTCGTTTCGTTTTTCATCGTTCCATCCGCCCTCCAAATCATACGGCGCATATTGCACAAAACACGACATCACATGCTGACCAGGCGGCGCCATATCGGGGTCAATCATCGAAGGGAAAATCATATCGAGATACGGTCGCTTCGAAATCTGACCATACTTCGCGTCGTCATACGCGCGCTCGATATAGTCAATGCTCGGGCTGATCGAAACCGCGCCGCGATGCAGGATCGATTCGTGTCCCTTTTCAAACGGCATCGCCGTAAAGTTTGGCAGTTCGCTCAACGCGATATTAACTTTTCCCGACGAACCGCGCGTGCGAAAATTTTGAATGGACGTGACAAAATCATCGGGCAAATATTTTTGTTCAACAAATTGCAGGAACGTCCGTTTTGGATCGGCGGCAGACATGACGACTTTGGATTGAATCTCGTCGCCATTTTCAAGGATGACGCCCACTGCGCTTCCATTCTTGACCTTGACCTGACTCACCGAACAACCAACTCTGATCTCCACCCCGAGCGCTTGCGCCGCGTTAAGAATGGAGCCGCTGACTCCGCCAGAGCCGTTCTTGGCAAAACCCCACGCGCGGAAGGCGCCGTCAATTTCGCCCATGTAATGATGGAGCAGAACATACGCCGTCCCAGGCGAGCGCGGACCTAAAAATGTACCGATGATTCCGCTGGCGGCTTTTGTCCCTTTGAGCGCGTCGGTCTCGAACCACTCTTCAAGCAAATCCGCGGATGATTGTGTGGCGAGTTTGGCAATCGTATAAAGTTCTTTTTCTTTTAAACTTGCCGCATATTGACCGACTTTCAATAATCCCAGCATGTCACGAATACTTAACGAGGATGGGTCGGGCGGAATCAAATTGATGATCGGCTTGATCGCCTTTGCCGCACGCGCCATCACACGCGCATACTCATCATACGCTTCTGCATCTTTCGGCGAGTGACGATAAATCTCACGGCGGGTTAGATCATGGTCATCCCACGCGGCGAGATAATCTCCGTTTTCCATCGGCGTGAATGTGCTTGGTAACGGCAGGATTTTGAGTCCATGCTTAGGCAATTCCAAATCACGGATGATCTCTGGGCGCAACAGACTCACCACATACGAAAACTCGGTGAACTTGAACCCAGGAAAAATCTCCTCCGTCACCGCCGCCCCACCGACGATGTGTCTGCGCTCCAGCACGACAACTTTCTTGCCCGCTTTGGCTAGGTAAGCGGCGGCGACAAGTCCGTTATGTCCCCCGCCGATGATGATTGCGTCGTATTGATTGGATGTCATGAACAATTCCTTCTCCATGTTTTCAACAATAATGAAATGTCGATATTAATCCACGCGCCAAATAGGTCAAGAAAAAAGCGAAAATATAGGCTCAAAAAACACCTCCCATAAATTTTACCCGAGAGCGACAAAGTCGCCACTGCTAAAGACGCGCTCCTTTTATGTCAAACCTCGAACGAGTTGACGTCTTCCGATCTGCGTCCAGCCAGATCAAAATTTCTTAAGGCTTGCGAAATCCCTTCCTTTCGATTCCGTTAGGTCGACCATTGCATAATTGTTGTGCGTCCGCAAACCTATTGCAAAGCACAAGTGGATGACTCCGTGCTATCCTGTGCGCATGGAAATATTCCTGTTCGCCGCGACATCAATGCTCATCGCAGTTTTCATCACCGATACATTTCAAAAGCGGCGCGCCTTCCTGTGCCAGCAGGTTGAGGTCGCAAAGCAACAGCCGACGATCAGGAAATAGTTTCATTCTCTCCTCAGCGCACAAGAGCCGGGTCTCCTCCCCGGCTCTTGTGCCGTTAAATGATAGGTGAAGCCCAATCTCCACCGCGTGACGAATATCTGCGAACGGACGGTGTTCATTGTGACGGGTGACATGAAAGAGATCAAAGCGACGGATGATGAGTTCTGGAAGGGACAGCATTCGTGAGGCGGTAAGTGGTAATTGGTAAATAGTAATTGAACAGCGCGGACATTGAATATTGTCCGCGCTGTTCCTTGTTTACGTGTTTATTTTTTTACCTGTCTACTTGGTTTACCCCTCATCCCATCCTCCCTGTGATGTATGCCTCCGTCAATTCTTGCTTCGGCTTCGTGAACATGGAGTTGGTTTCTGAAAACTCCACCAGCTCCCCCAGCCAGAACAGACCTGTGTAATCGGACACGCGCGCGGCTTGTTGCATGTTGTGCGTGACGATGACGATGGTGTAATCCTGTTTCAGTTCGGCGATGAGTTCCTCCACGCGCAGGGTGGCGATCGGGTCGAGCGCGGACGTGGACTCGTCCATCAGGATCACTTCGGGTTGCACGGCGATGACACGCGCGATGCACAGTCGTTGTTGCTGACCCAGCGCGAGACTCAACGCGTCGGCTTTGAGGTCGTCTTTCACATCGTCCCACAGCGCGGCGCGTTCGAGGCTTTCGCGGACGACCTTGTCCATGTCCACATCCATACCCATCACGCGCGGACCGAACGCCACGTTGTCGTAAATGGACTGTGGAAACGGATTCGGCTTCTGAAACACCATGCCCACGCGCTGACGTAAATTGACCACGTCCATTTTCTCGCCGTAAATGTCTTCACCGTTGAGGAAAATCTTCCCATCCACGCGCGTGCCTGCGATAGTGTCGTTCATCCGATTGAGACAGCGCAAAAACGTGGACTTGCCGCATCCCGACGGACCGATGAGCGCGGTCACTTTGCGCGGCTGGATCTCGATGTTGATGTTCGAAAGAGTCTTCGCGTTGGTGTTGTAGTAAAAGTCCAAGTTTTGGACGGAGAAGGCGGATTGAGTCGAACTCATGGGGAGATTTTATCAGAACAAGGCTTGCGTTGAGTTCATCGAAACGATGAAAGCTTGCCCTGAGCCGCGTCGAAGGGATGAAGCCCACTTTTGCAAACTGATAAATGATACTAGCGATAAACCCGATATGAATTTTGCCACAGAACCAATCCCGAAGGGATGACAAGATTCTAAACACAGCGAAATGAGTATCCAAATCCCGAAGGGATGACATAAATTTGCCGCCTCTGACACCCCTTCGGGGTCTGTGGCTGATTGATGTATTGCTCAGTTTAATTGTTGACCTGCAATAGCGGGCTTGGTAGGAATAGCGTGGACATTTACGTCCATGTGGGACTGAAGCGGAGAAAAATGTTGAAGAAACAGAATCAGCCCGAAGGGAGTCTGAAGCGCAGTTCTTCATCCAGTGAATGCTTTCGACTATAATTCGTCTCAATGAAGCGCATCTTTATTTTCTTTCTTCTTTCCTCTTTCATTATTGTCTCTTGTAGTTCATCGTCACAATCCCCATCCAACCCGTCAACAAAATATATCGAAAACAAAGGCTCGGATACGATCGTGAATCTCGCGCTCGCGTGGGCGGAACGATACCAAAACGAACACGCCGATGTGCGCATTTCGGTGACGGGCGGAGGCTCTGGCACGGGTATCGCCGCGCTCATCAACAACACCGTGGACATTGCGAGCGCGTCGCGCAGTATCAAAGAGGAAGAGATCGAAGCGGCGAAGGCGAACGGCGTGAATCCTGTGGAGCATGTCATTGCGCGTGATGCGATTGCGGTGATCGTGAATCCTGAAAATCCTGTTTCAGAATTGACGCTCCAACAGATCGCCGATATTTACAGCGGCAAAATCAACAACTGGATCGAAGTCGGCGGCGAAGACAGACCCATCGTGCGGCTTTCGCGCGAGACCAACTCTGGCACGCATGTCTATTTTTTAGAAACGGTCTTGCGGTTGGGTGAGAAAGAAAATAAAACATTGTTTTCAACGGATACATTGCTATTGCCTTCATCGGAGGGTATCATTCTCGAAGTGCGTCAAAACCCGAACGCGATCGGCTATGATGGCTTGGGCTACGTGCCGCATGATTTGAAAATGATCGCCATCGCAAAAGAAGACGGCGTGCCATACGTTTTGCCCGCCATTGCAACCGTCAACGATAAAAGTTATCCGATTGCGCGCGATCTGTACATGTACACGGACGGCGAACCGACGGGCGTCGTCAAGGAATATCTCGATTGGATTCTTTCGGACGAAGCGCAGGAAATCGTGGCGGAACTTGGCTTTGTGCCTGTGGAATAAATCTTTAAACACAAAGGACACGAAGTACACAAAGTTGTGTTTAAGCGATGGTTGTGAAGCCTTACCCTAGACCAGCTCGAAAGATGATCGAAAAGAAATCCTCAAGTTGCGCTGACCATTAAACCTTAGTGACCTTAGTGACCTTCGTGTCCTTCGTGGTAGGAAAAAGAAAATGGAAAAATCTTTGAACTGGCGTGAACACGTCATCACGCGACTCATCCAAGCCTCGGGCTACTCAGCCATCGTGTTCGTCGCGCTGATCTTTTTCTTCCTCATCCGCGAGGGTAGCCCGACTCTCGGCGAAGTAAATCTCTCCAACCTCTTCAGCGCGCGCTGGTATCCCATCGAAAATTATTTCGGCATCTTGCCGCTCATCACAGGTTCGCTCGTCGTCACCATCGGTGCAATGCTCATCGCATTTCCATTGGGCATCGGCACCGCAGTCTACATCGCGGAGATCGCCCCGCGATGGATGCGCGAGATTCTCAAACCTCTTGTGGAATTGCTTGGCGGACTCCCCTCGGTCGTGTTGGGATTTCTTGGGATTCTGCTCGTCTCCCCATTCTTACGCGTCTTTCTCGACCTTCCAACTGGTCTCACAGCGTTTACTGGGTCCATCCTCCTCGGCGGGATCGCCGTGCCGACAATCGTGTCCGTGGCAGAGGACGCGCTCGACGCAGTCCCGCGTTCGTATCGTGAAGGCGCGTGGGCGCTCGGCGCGACTCGCTGGCAGACGATCTGGCGCGTGACATTGCCCGCCGCGAAATCGGGCGTGCTCACCGCCGTCATGCTCGGCATCGGACGCGCCATCGGCGAAACAATGACCGTGATGATGGTGACGGGCAACGCGCCTGTGCTGGCGGTCAAACTCGGCAGTTGGTTCTCCCCCGTCCGCACGATGACGGCGACCATCGCCGCGGAAATGGGCGAGGTCGCAAATGGAAGCGTCCACTATCACACGTTGTTCTTCATCGGTATGGTGTTGTTCCTGATCTCGTTAGGCGTAAATATCGCCGCCTCGTCGGTTGTCTTCCGCGCCAAGAAACGGGCGGAGAGGATCCTTTCCTGAACGGGACTTACGCAGTTGGCGGGCAGTTCGATTTGCCAAGCAAATCGTGCCGCCGCCGCAGTGCAACTACGGCGGTACAGGTTAACTGCGTAAATCTACGGAAAATACTTTCTGTTAACCATGCTTGACAAAAAGTATGGCATTGTGTAAAGTATAGATATGATTATCGAGAGAGACATCTACAAATCGATTGCTCCTGTGCTTCAATCTCCTGAAGCAATTGTTATTACAGGAATGAGGCGGGTCGGGAAAACCACCCTGCTTAACTATATCTATGAACAAATACCTTCCCAAAACAAACTATATCTCGACCTTGAAAATCCTCGCAACCAACTCTATTTTCAAGAAGTGGACTATAACGCCGTAAAAAAGAATCTGGAGTTGCTTGGCTTGCAAAAAGATTCACGCGCGTATGTGTTTCTGGATGAGATCCAATGGGTAAAACAACTGCCCTCCGTTGTGAAATACCTCATTGATACCTATCAAATCAAATTCATTTTGAGCGGGTCTTCCAGTTTTTACCTGAAGAATCAGTTTTCCGAATCGTTGTCAGGACGCAAATTTATTTTCGAACTCTATCCCCTGAACTTTTCCGAGTTCTTGCGAATTCAACAGGCGCCCGTGCCTCAGGAAAAATATACGCAGGCGTCGCCCGCCCTGTACGCCACCTATAAATCCTATGTGGATGAATACTTGAAGTTTGGCGGATTCCCAGGCGTTGTGGTGAAAACGACCGAGGCTGAAAAACGCGCCGCGCTCGATGATATTTTCACTTCCTATTATCAATTGGAGGTGTTGCAATTTAGCGATTTTCGCAAGAGTCATAAATTAAGAGATTTGCTTTTCCTGGTCATGGAGCGGACGGGCTCCAAATTCGACGCCCAGAAACTTGCGACCGTTTTGGGGGTCGCGCGACAGACGTTGATGGAATACATGGCTTTTCTGGAAGGCACGTATTTCATCAAAATCATCAAGCCTCATACGGTTAATAAAGACGTGGAGATCCGCAAGTCGGGAAAGATCTATGTGTGCGACCCTGGTCTCGTTCGTCAATTCTCCCAAGTGGACGAGGGCGCCTTGTTTGAAAATGCTGTTTTTTGGAATTTGCCGCAGACGGAAAGAGTGCAATACTATCAACGAAAGAACGGCGCGGAGATCGATTTTGTCGTCAATGGCAGTCATGCGTATGAAGCAAAACTTCACGCTAGTCGGGAAGATTTTAATAAACTGCAAAATCTCGCGCGAAATATCGGCATCGAAACTGCCAGCATCGTCAGTCGCGAATATGTTTCCATACAAAATGCTTTGTACCTGTTCAATTTATGAAATCCATCGCCAAACTCTTCACCCTCAACCGCCACCTCACCGAACGAATCGGATTCACCGCCATCACCCTTATGGCGATGGTCACTGTGTTGCCCATTGTGGGCACGGTCATCTACATCCTCGTCCAGGGCGCGCCCGCGATCTCGTTGGAATTCATCACAGGCTTTCCGCGTGACGGGATGCGCGAAGGCGGAATCCTGCCTGCCATCATCGGCACGCTGTATCTCGCACTTGGCACAGCCATATTTTCTGTTCCGTTGGGGATTGCGGCGGCGATCTATCTTTCAGAATATGCCTCCGACACGCCGTTGACTCGCACGATTCGAATCGCCATCATCAACCTCGCAGGGATTCCATCCGTCGTCTACGGCTTGTTCGGGCTGGGACTGTTCGTGCTCTTCCTCAACTTCGGCACATCCATCCTCGCCGCCTCGTTGACACTTTCGATCATGACCCTGCCTGTCATCATCAGCACAGCGGAGGAGGCGTTACGCGCCGTGCCGCAATCGTTCCGCACCGTGAGCATCTCCCTCGGCGCGACACGCTGGCAGACCATCCGTCGAATCGTGTTGAAAGAAGCGTTGCCTGGAATTCTCACAGGAGTCATCCTCGGTCTCAACCGCGCTGTTGGTGAAACCGCGCCAATTTTGTTCACAGGCGCGGCGTTCTTTTTGCCGCGTCTCCCCAACTCACCCTTCGACGCGACGATGGCATTGCCATATCACCTCTTTGTGATCTCAACGCAAGTCCCTGAGATGCCAGTAAAAATTCAATACGGCACTGCGCTTGTGTTGCTTGCCTTTGTGTTGACCATGAATCTTATCGCCACCGTCATCCGTTCGCGGGCGAGGGCGAGGAGACAATGGTGAATTCGTTACGCAATACGCAGTACGGAGTATCGTATTGCGTATTGCGTACTGCGTAAACAATGAACAAGATAATTGTCGAATCCCTCTCCCTCCAATACTCCGACGGCACCGAGTCGCTACGGGATGTCAGCCTCAACATCCGTCAGAACGCGGTGACGGTGTTGTTCGGTCCCGCGGGCGGAGGCAAATCCACCCTGCTCCGTTGTTTGAATCGACTCAACGATCTCGCCGAAGTCAAAGCCTCGTCGGGGCGTATCCTCATTGACGGGGAAAATATCCTCGACCCAAAATTGGACGTGATCGCGTTGCGTCGCAAAGTGGGCATGGTCTTTGCGCGACCTGTGCCTCTGCCGATGAGCATCCGCGAGAATGTCACGTATGCGCTGGAACTCGCGGGCGAAAAACGCCGCGTCAAATTGGATGAAGCGGTGGAGCGCAGTCTCAAACTCGCCGCGATCTGGGATGAAGTGAAAGACCGCCTCGACGCCCCCGCCATCGCCCTCTCAGGCGGACAGCAGCAACGCGTCTGCCTCGCCCGCGTGCTGGCTCTACAACCCGAAATTATCCTCCTCGACGAGCCGACATCGGGACTTGACCCGATCTCCACAGGAAAAGTCGAAGCCGCGTTGCAGGAATTAAAAAAGGATTACACCATCATCCTCGTGCCGCATTCCGTGCAACAGGCGGGACGCACCGCCGATTACGCCGCGTTCTTTTTGCAAGGCGAGTTAGTTGAATACGGCGAAGGCAAGTCGCTATTCACCGCGCCGAAGCAGAAAAAAACAGAGGATTATGTGACGGGGAGGTTTGGGTGATGAAATTTATCAGAAGAGGAAACGACCAAAGAAACGCTATTGATGATGGAGAGGGGCTAACGGACACGCCGATCAATCGTCGCAATCGAGGTGAGGTCCAAAACCCCTCTCCCATCTGCCCCTAACCCTAAAGGGCGCTTCGCGAGGGGGAGATGCCCAAACATCTCAAACAAAACTTTTCCTTGGAAACCCAACGACCTCATCAGCCAGAAAAGAAATCAAGCCCATGCCATCTCCTTTAGGAGAGGGGCAAGCCGTCGTGCCGAGTATTACGGTTATCTGGGTGAGGTCCAAAAGGACGGATAAGAAAGAATATCAGGTTGGGGTAAAATACAAGCAGGAGCACGAATATGAAAAACCTGAAACGCATAACCTTTGATCCCAACGTAATGGGCGGCAAGCCAACCATTCGCGGTCTGCGCGTGACGGTAGGGACGATTATCGGTCTCATTGCTGCTGGACGAGATTTCAAAGAGATTCTCAAGGCTTATCCATATCTTGAAGAAGAGGATATTCGCGAAGCCTTGACTTATGCCGCGTGGCGCGTGGAAGAAATTGAGTTGCCGCTGGCGAGCGCATGAAGATCGTCATTGACATGAACCTTTCGCCCGATTGGGTGAAAGTGTTGAAAGATGCAGGTTGGGAATCAGTTCATTGGTCAACAGTGGGGGATATGCGCGCCACAGACGATGTCATCATGTCATGGGCGCGTGAAAATGGTTATGTCGTTTTCACTCACGATTTGGATTTTGGCGTTCTGTTGGCATTGACACAGGCAGAAAGCCCAAGCGTGATTCAAGTTCGCACGCAGGATGTGTTTCCCGAAGCTCTAGGCAAACGATTGGTAAAAGTTTTGCAGGAACATCAGGCGACTTTGGAAAAAGGCGCATTACTGACGGTGGATGAAGTTAAAGCGCGAGTTCGTGTCTTGCCGTTTTGATAAACAAAACCCCTCTCCCGTCTACCACTCGCTACGCTCGGGTACGATGTCCCCCAAGGGGGAGATGCCAATCCTCCTCGAACAAAACATTGACCTGGAAAATCAACAAAGCCATGAACCGAACAGCCCCCTTCCCGTCCTTCGACAGGCTCAGGGCAAGTTTGGGAAGCGCCGCGCTGAGCGTGCCGAAGCGGGCGGGGGGATAGGTCAAGCCGTCGCGCCGAGTATTACGATTATCGGGGTGAGGTCAAACGGATGCGCGAATCAATCATCAAAATTGAGGTGAGGCTCAACCGAAAAAGAAGAATTTGCAGTCTTGCGCCTGTGTACATTTGTGCATATAATGGTTGATAATGAGTTACGAATGGGATCCCAACAAGGAAAAATCGAACTTCAGAAAACACGGCATTAAATTTGCGGATGCTGTGGGAGTCTTTGAGGATGAGAATGCCATCACGATTGAAGACGATGATGCAAGAGAAAGCCGCTTCATCACCATCGGCATGGACTTTTTGAACCGCATCCTGGTCGTGGTTTATACGTTTCGTAACATTGTTATTCGGATTATTTCCGCGCGAAAAGCGACCGCGCGCGAAAGAAAGATATACGAGGAACAGAGATGAAAAAAGAATACGATTTCAGCAAAGGCAAGCGCGGAGCAGTTCGCCCTGCGCCGAAAGGAAAGACCCGCATTACCATCCGCATTGACGATGACATTCTGGATTGGTTTCGCGGTGAAGTTGACGCGGCAGGAGGCGGGAATTACCAAACGTTTATCAACAATGCTTTACGCGAACACATTACGCGCCAGCAGGAACCCATCGAAGTAATTCTACGGCGGGTGGTTCGTGAAGAATTGCAAAGCGCTGCGTAGTCAGCAGAAAACTACCCCTCTTCATTTCCCCCTAACGCTAAAGGGTTCTTCGCGAAGGGGCAAACATGAGAGGTATAATACCGTCAATCTTCGAAAGGATGAAAATGACAAAGGAATTCAACGTTGTGATCGAACGAGACGAGGAAGGTTATTACGTTGCCAGCGTCCCTGAATTGCAGGGATGTCACACACAAGCCAAGTCATTGGATAAACTGATGGAGCGAATCCGTGAGGCGATTGAGTTGTGTCTCGAAATGGAAGGGGATTTCGTTTCGAACGAGTTTATCGGCGTGCAAAGGATTGCCGTTGAAGTATGATGGCGAAAATGGCGCGGCTGACAGGGCAGGAAGTTATCGCCGCATTGAAAAAGGCGGGATTTGAAGTCTTGCGTATCAAGGGAAGTCATCATTTTATGGGGCACACAGACGGCAGGCGAACCGTTGTGCCTGTGCATCGCGGCGAAATTATTGGACCAGGGTTGATGCTGAAAATTCTACGCGACTGCGAGATCGAGCGCGATGAATTTATGAAGTTGACGAAATGAAGAAGGTTCGAGAAATCCGAAGTCGTGTGGCTTCGGATTTTTTGTTATGGCAGAAACCCCTCTCCCGTCTCCCCCGAGGGGGAGATGCCCAAGCCTCCTCGAACAAAACATTGACTTGGAAAATCAACAAAGCCATCAACCGACCAGCCCCCTTCCCATTTGGGAAGGGCGGGGGGATAGGTCAAGCCGTCGTGCCGATCATTACGTTTATCTGGGTGAGGTCCCAACACTTCGATCAATCGTCAGAATTGGGACGGAGTCTCTTGCGATGCAAGCATAGGATAGGAGGCATGCCATCAAAGACCGTCTTAAGAAAGTTCTGTCAGTTTGGATCATTTTGCACTTCACAAACTCACACGACAAAACGAAACTTGTAATCATCACTACCTTCGGAATCTCTTACGAAATCGAGTCCAAGGAGATTCATATGCTTCTTGACGAATTATCCCTTCCTCCCGATCTACAAAAAGTGTAACATACAGAATTATTACTAACAAAATATAGGCAATTACTCTCAATACAATTTCCAAATAGACAAACATCTTCTTCCACCATGAATCTGGGCCAGAATTAACAACTAAATGTATTTTCTGATTTAGGGATTCGCCTTGGCTATCTTTTACTTCTACCTCGAAGTCTCCATCAGATATTGTTGTGGGATTTCCTGTGATTTGACCATCTTCCGTCAAGTCAATCCCAGAGGGTAAATTTCCTTTTATGAGAACCCACGAGTATGGCGGAACTCCTCCAAAAGCAGATAATTGAAAAGAATAAGGAGAATTTATTTGTCCATCGGGAGCATAAACAGCATCACCTATTACATAAAGATTACGTTGGATATCCACCTCTTGCGAGCCGACTTGTAAAATTTCTAAAAAATACTCTTTCTGAGACGAGCGTTTATCATTATCATTTAAAGAAATAATAAACTGTGTTTGCTGTATCTTTTCGGGCGTTCCAGAAATAATACCGTTCTCTTCATCTAAACCGAGTCCGCCAGGTAGTGCGCCACTAATTATCTTCCAAGTATATGGGGTAGACCCACCTATTCCTGCAAGGGTTACGCTATACGGGCGGTTTGCTAACCCTGCAGGGAGTTCCACAGATATTATTCTCGGGGAAACTTCTGCAAGAGCATTCGAACCACCAACAAAAGCACTGACAATACTCAACATTACTATCATAAACATCAGTGCGGTGACAATAATCATAAACAAATCGACAAACCGCATTTCGATAGGCGGTTCGGCGGACCCATGTCTTTGTCCAAAGGATTTTCCAAACATATATTATCCTTTAGCGGGACACCCTTCTAAGGATGACCTCTTGGTCTTTATCCACGCTATTTTTCAATTCGCCAACTTTTTGTTGAATATTAGAAAGATTAGTATTGATCGATTCGAGATGTCGGTACAGACTACTATTATCTTGATTAATTTGAGATAATGCAGAAGAAAGCAAGTTTAGCTGCTGGCTTAGAGTCCTCATGTCACCAGATAAATTTTCTTGGCCGATAATATTACCTGGTGCTGCTTGAGCATCCTGAATTCTTGAAATTACCTTCAAGCACAGGGTGTCCGCCTCAAAGACAGCTCTTTCTTCTCGATGAAATACTAAAGATAAAAGTAGAAACATCAATACACTGCTGCCTAAAGCAAAAAGCGTAATATCAAAAGCTCCTGCTAAATGAGGAACGACATTGCTTACTAACAGGTTTCTTAAACCACTATAATCTTGTGTCGTTGTTAGCGCGGTACCTAGTCCTCCAATCGAGGCTGCCATCTCGTATGCTGTACCCATAAAACCCAATCCAGGAAGTGCCCAAACAAGGGCGCGCAAAGGTCCATACCCGCTATGGATATGTGCAGAATCTACACCTGACTGACCACCTAGTAATGTAGAAACCTTGTCGCTTGCGTTATGATCGTGCAAATTTTGTGAAATCAGCTGAAATCGTTCTTGTAATAACGAGCCCTTAAACCGTGTTTCTATCTTCTGAATATATCCTAATAATGAAGTTGCTTCACCTAACTCGAAACCACTCATTGCAATAATCCTGAGTTCCTTTGTTGCCCAATTGTTTCTAAAGTACAAAGAAATCAAACCCCAAAGAACTACCACCAGCACAAGGGTTGCGATTAAGCCTGGAATTGACGATTTCGAAATTAAATCATTGACAAACTCTACTCTGCTAAGCCACTGAAAGCGTGAGGCCAAGGCGACAAGGATTACACTTAAAATGCCAGGCCACCAAAATGAAGTAAAGCTACTTTTCATTCTTCCTCCCAGACACTAGATTTCTAAATTTTCAACATATGCAAAGGTCGTATTTGCTAGCGACTCTATAAATGTCTCTGTAATTCTGCCGCGCGCCCTTTTTGCTACATCTCTCTTAATTAATTCTTGTATCTGATTGCTATCATACTGGATTGCACCCTGCGTCGCCTCTTCGTATTCTTTTTCCTCAATTTCATCAACCCAAATGGTAGTAATCATTAACTCGACTCGTTCCCCATTTACGATACCAAGGTCTGAAAGCCTAGAATTTGAAACCAATTTGCCGTTATAAGACATTTGATAAGCAAAGTCAAATCTGATCATTAGCTCAGGAAACGGCTTGGTCTGTAGCAAGTTAAGCCTTTCCATAATAATATCTGCAAACTCACTTATATACAGGTCTTTTTCTACGCGAAACTTAAAGGATTTTTTGAAGCGATTTGATTTCACTCCTACCTCAATGAGGTTTTTTGGTTTTGCGACAGGTTTGTTCTTTTGATCGTCATAGATTGGTGCAATGAATTCTTTTATCTGATCTATAGCTTTGGAAGGATCAGAACCAGACACAAAAAAAGCTGTTCCGATATTCGTACCCCCTGAGATTGAACCTGCTTGAAAAGCAGTGTTAGCATTAGCGACATTTGAATTGATTTGTTCGCGGCGGATTTGTTCGAGTTCGTGTACTGAGCGACTTAGTTTTTGCAACAAATCCGAATCGCTTAACAAATACTGACTGAGGTGATATTCAACAACCGATTGGGTTTTTGGGTCTGTCGGATTTTTTTCAAAATTATCAATTAAGTCAGATGTGGTTTTTTCTTGTTCAAACTTGGGCTTGACAAGGTCGTATAAGTTTTTTGTTTTATCAAATAGAACGTCCGTTGTTTTCGTCCCTGCCTGTTTACCAATTCCCTTAGCGAACTCATCAACCAAACTTTTCAGATAAGGTATTAGAAAAGAAATCGCTGTTGATGTTATTGTTGAAATTAGAGTGGGGTCCATGCAATCATCTCCTCCAACATTTTGCCTATTATATTACTAATTTCCCAGATTGGAAATGACATCTTCATGGTTTCGCCCATTTGCCTTCATCGCGACTATACGAGAGTTTCATTCTCGCGAGGAAAAGCGCGACGATGCCTCTCGAAACAGAGTCAATCATTAGTAAAGAATGAAGCGAAACACTTCTCCCCCACCAAATTCTCCAATCCTCTAATTCTCCTCTTGCCAACCAGTCTCCAATCTCCAGTCTCTAATCTCTAATCTCTAATCTCTCTTATTCACAATCTCCCACAACCGATTCGAATTAATCGGTATCTCCAAAATCTCAAACTCCCGATCCCACAGCGCGTCCTCCAACGCCTGCGCGAACAGCGGACCGACGGGGATCGCGCCCGCTTCGCCCGCGCCTTTTACGCCCATCTCGTTGAGCGGCGAACGCGTTTCGCCATGCGCGGTTTCGATGCGCGGCACTTCGAGGCTGGTGGGCAGGTGATAATCCATGAACGTGCCGTTGAGCAGTTGCCCGTTTTCGTCGTAGGCGAGCCGCTCGTAAAACGCGTTGCCGATGCCCTGCGCCACGCCGCCGTGAATTTGCCCGTCGAGAATGAGCGGATTGATGACTCGTCCGCAATCGTGCGCCACCAAATATTTTTGGATGTGGATCTGCATCGTGTCGGGATTCACTTCCACGATCATCGCGTGGATGCCGCTCGCGGTTGCGCCTCTTTCTGGACCGAAATAGTTGGTCGCTTCCAACCCAGGCTCGGTGCCAGGCTTGACGGCTCCGCGCGTGGGATTCGCCTTGCCCGCCAGTTCGCCCAATGAAATGGACTGTCGCGGAATATCCTGCACGCGCACGAAGCCATCGTCGAGTTCGAGTTCATCTTCGGGCGCGTTGAAATGTTCTGAGGCGAGTTTGAGGATTTTCTTGCGCACAACTTTTGCGGCTTCATGGATGGCGTTGCCCGCCACCACCGCGCCGCGACTCGCAAACGTCCCCGCGCCCCAATAGAACTGGTCGGTGTCGCCCGTGACCACGTCAATCTTATCCACGCTCACGCCGAGTTGCTCCGCCACGATCTGCGCAAAACTCGTGAAGTGTCCCTGCCCCTGCGTGCCGACTCCCGTCACGACCGAGACTCGTCCACTGCTCATCACTTGCACCTTCGCGCCTTCGTACGGACCGATGCCTGTGCCTTCCACGTACGCCACGAGTCCAATGCCGACGTGTTTTCCTTCGGCGCGCAACTTCGGTTGAATCTCGGCGATGAATTTGTGATAGCCGATTTTTTCCAGCGCTTCATCGAGCAACGGTTCGTAGTTGCCGCTGTCGTACACGATCGGCGCAAAGTCTTGATAGATGATCTCGTTGTTGTATGGGAATTGATTCGGCTGGATAAAATTTCGCCGTCGGATTTCGGCGCGGTCAATCTTCAACTCTTTGGCGGCAATGTCCAACGCGCGTTCGATGACGAACACGCCATGCTGCCGCCCCGCGCCGCGATACGGCGTGACGATGGTCTTGTTGGTAAACACCGCCGTAAATTCGCTGTAATAATTTTTGATTTCATACAATCCCAACACATTGGCTTGCGAGTTGAGCGGCACGGTCAGTCCATACGGCGCATACGCGCCCGTGTCGTGCAGGAAAATATCATGCACGCCGAGAATGTGTCCCTCGATATCGAACGCAATTTCCGCATCGTGGATTTGTCCGCGTTCGTGCGTGGTCGCCACAAAATTTTCAGCGCGGTCTTCGATCCATTTGACGGGGCGGTTCAACTTCATCGCCGCCCACGGGACGAGCACTTCCTCCTGATAGAACATCATGATCTTCGGACCGAATCCGCCGCCGATGAACGGCGCGATCACGTGGACTTGCCGCTCCGACAGCCCAAGCATCCCCGCCAGCCCGTTTCGAATCACGACGGGAGCCTGAGTCGTGTCCCAGACGGTTAATCGCCCCGCGCGCTTATCCCACTCCGCCACGATGCCGCGATTCTCCATGGCGGCGGCGCATCCATGCTCGTAACTGAATCGCCGCTTGACGACGAGCGCCGCATCTTTCTTGATTGATTCGTAATCGCCCTTCGTCTGCACCACATGCGCCGCGACGTTCGATCCGATCTCCTCGTGGATGAGGACGCTATCGGACGCGAGCGCCTTTTCCATATCAACGACAGCGGCGAGCGGCTCGTAATCCACTTGGATATCCGCCAGCGCGTCTTCGGCGATGTAGCGACTCTCCGCCACCACCATCACGATCGGCTCCCCCGCAAACTTGACCTTGTCTTTTGCGAGCGGAACCTGCGTCTTTTCATTGAATGTAATATCCTTCACGGGCGGCGGCGAAACCAACAACGGACCAGGCTTCCAGTAATCGCCCAAGTCATTTGCCGTGTACACCGCAACCACGCCCGCGCGTCCCAACGCCTGCGAAACGTCAATATTATTTATCCGCGCATGAGCATACGGACTTCGCAAAAACGCCACATGCACCATGTGCGGCAAATCCACATCGTCCACATACAATCCCTGCCCCGTCAGCAGGCGCGGGTCCTCGTTGCGCTTAATCCGTTCGCCGAAATATCGAGTGGTCATAATTCTCCAATTCTCGTTCGTCCAATTCTCCAATTCTCAGACTCACGAATGCCGAGAATTGGAGAATTAGAGAATTTTTCTACGCCCACGCCACCGCCCTGCAAAACGCCGCCTCGCCGCCTTTGAACTTCCACGGGAAGACGCCGAGGGTGATGCGTTTGTTGTGCAGTTCTTTCAGTCCAATGTCACCGCCGAGATTTTCGACGTGCATGCAATCATGCGGGAACAAGGCGTTATGCGTGAGTTGATACGCCGAATCGGGGAACAACTCGTCCATTTTATCCGCGCCGAATTTCTTTTCTGTCAACGCGCGAACCTTCTGCCAATGTTCCAATCCGCCTTTGCCGAGGAAGCGACCGATGGGCAGGTTCATCGGATGGTCGGTGGAGATCATGTCCACGCCCCAGATGTGGATTTTCTTCTTCAACAACCAGTCGCAGATGCTGTAATGCGGACCTGGATGCCGTTGGATATATCTTTCCTCATCGCCATCTGGGCTAAAGAACGAATATTTGTGCCAGCCTGTGTGGATGAAGAGGATGTCGCCGTCTTTCACTTCGGCGCGCTTTTCGATATCCTCTGGCGTAAACATGCCGAGATCGTCGAGCATATCGCTCAGGTCAACGATAACGCCAGGTCCGTAGCACCATTCGATGGGAATCTGGTCAATGGTCTTGCCCTTCGTCACGAAATGCTTTGGCGCATCCAAATGCGTGCCCATGTGATTGGACGTCATAATGTATTGCGCATTCACTCCATGCTCCGATTTGCGCTTGATGTACTTCACCTCAAACGGCGGGTAGAAGGGCCAGAAGGAAGCGTCTTGGTTGAGGTCTTGGGAGAGGTCGTAGATTTTGGTCATGGTAGAACTCCTTTTTGATTTTGTTGGATGATTAAGAGAATTAGAGAATTGGAGAATTTTTAGGGTGGTGATTCGAGCCAGGCGAAGTCGGTTTCGTCAAAGAGGACATCGGGGAAATTATCTGGCAGGCGTGAGGTGAGATATTCGACGGGGCTTTCCTTCACGGTTTTGGCAACGGTGATTTCACCCGAGCGCTGACTTTTGAAACTGGAAATATACAAATTAAGTTGACGAGCAATTTCTGTCAACTTTGCGGCGTAATTCTTTGAATCGGCAACAGACATTAACTCTCGCGCAGATGAGCGATTTAGCCAATACTTTGTCTCAAACAAACTACCGCGAGCATAATACAAAAACTGAATCTTTTCCCCAAAATGATAACGCCCAAACGACTCGGCAATATTCGCTCCAATTGAATCCGCCGCGCGTGAAATCTGCTTGCCGACAACATCTTTGGCAAACTCATCCCAGCGTGAGGCGGCTTTGTAGACAGCATCAGTAATCTGCTCAACGCTCTTCAACACTCGCACATCTTCCAACGAAGTCGGCATCTCAACCTCCAACACCCAATTCTCTAATTCTCCAATTCTCTTCTTTAAAGCTCATACTTCTCCGCAAACGCCACCAACGCATCCTCAAAAATCTTCAACGGCGGTCTCACCAACCCAGCCCCCACCTGCCCCACCCCTGCATTTTTATGTGCAATACCCGTGTTGATGCGCGGCGTGATTCCTAATTCCACGACTTTGCGTAAATCAATTCCCGTCGGTGTGCCGCGAAATTCGAGCGATGGCATGGTGAAGAATTTGCTTTCGGCAAAAGTAATTTCATACATTTCGAGAGTCGCATTCATCGCATCTTTGGGCGTGCCACCGACGAACGTCACGATCGCGGGCGCGGTTGCCATGGCGAAGCCGCCGATGCCTGCGGTTTCGGTGATGGCGCTGTCGCCGATGTCGGGGTTGGCGTCGGCTTGAGAAAAGCCTGAGAAAAACAGACCAACTGGAATTTCGGCAGGAGCCGTGAACCATTGTCGCTCGCCGAGTCCGCTGACTCTGATTCCAAAATCCGTTCCATTGCGCGCCATCGTTGTGACGATCGTCGAGCCCTCAACGCCATGCGCGGCATCGGTCATCGCTTTGCACGCCGCCATCACGGGATTCAAAACACTCAGCGCATTGTCGCCGAGAAATTGCAACACCTCCGACTCCACCGAATCATCTTTGACAACTTTTGCGATCAACGGCGCGATCAATTTCAAATACAACAACGAGCCCGCCTTATTGCGATTGTGCCCCTCGTCGCCCATGTGCAACGCCTCCGCGATCAACGCGCGCATGTCGAGTCCGCTCGAACTCGCCAGCGCATCTGCCAACGCGACGCCCAACACATCGTTCATCCAATGCAATTTTTTCAACACCTCATCGCTGTACGCGCCGTATCGCAAAACTTTTCCGTAGCCTTCATTCAAATTGGAAAACGATTTATTTCCATGTTCGACATTTTCAACGACATAGACTTTCATCGAAGCGGATGTGACTCCCGCCATCGGACCGACCGCGCCATGATGATGACACGAATCAAACTCGACCTCGCCTCTTTCCACCATTGAGGTTGCCTCTGCTTCGGACGCCGCTACGCCCTCGAACAGCATCGCCCCGATGATCGCTCCGCGCAACGGACCCGACATCCGCGCCCACTCGATCGGCGGACCTGCGTGCAAAAATAAATTATCCTTCATTCCAGGGATAACATCCCGCGCAGTGGCGACGGCTTTGAGAATTGGTCTTGCATTCATTATCTTGTCAACAGCGATTTGGTTTGCATTGTTAATATCCATAATTATCTCCATTTTATAACTGGAGACTAGAGACTTGAGACTGACTAATCTCTAGTCTCCAATCTCTAATCTCTATTTCTTCATCTTCGCCAGCAGACTCGCCAGCCGTTCATTCCCACCCGCAGGCGGCTTCCACTCCACATGCACGGCTTGCGCGCCTTGGGATATGAGGCTTTCATAAAACGACTCCAAACCGACATTGATTCCAGCCAGCGGTTGTTTGAGTTGCGCTAAATTCACAGGCGGGAATTGATTCGCTTCACGATGGCTAAACTTCAAACTGATGTATTCGACTGCTTCTGATGCAGTGCGAAAAACTTTTACTCCCGCATCTTCTAATTGGGAGATTTGAGATTGGAGATTCTGCGGGTCTTCATCCGTCCCAATCACAATCGCCACAAACTCCAATTCTCCAATTCTCTTCTCTCGAATCTCCTTTATCACAGGCGCTAACTCCCCCGCAGGGTCAAGGTGCGAACCTTCGCCGAGAACCACGTCGAAGAGGATCATCCCCACTTCCGCATCCGCCGCTTCCTGTTTCATCCGTCTGATTCGCAGATCGTTATCAATCATCGGATGCAAACGTCCGACCATGAAGAATTCGTCGCCGAGATCAATGATGGTGTGGGCGTGGCTATGAAGAGGGTCATCCAAATTCTGAGAATTAGTGATTGGAGAATTGGAATAAAGCGGAGAAAGACTTGCTTGCAACCCGACCATAGTTTCGTAGGCGAGAGTTCCACCTGAATACAAACCTCGCAAAAACCGAGAATTAGAGGATTGGAGAATTCTCTGATTCTCTAATTCTCCAATGGAAATCTCCGCCGCCTCACTCAAACTGACCGCAAAATGCAAATTGCCGATCTTCCTCGCAGGCGCGGGATAGCCAATAAAATAAACGACAACAGGCTTGCCAGTGGATTGCGCCGCAGAAATTAATTGCGTGGCAACGTCAGGCGACGGCGGCTTGGAGATAAGCGCAATGACTTTCGTATCAGGGTCGCGGGCTAACACATCGAGGGCTTGATGCGCCGTGATCGCGCCAACATCCGATTTCAAATCCCGCCCGCCTGTGCCGATGGCGTGAGAAATTCCCGCGCCGAGATTGTGAATTTGCGCCGTAACCGCCTGCGTGCCCGTTCCCGATGCGCCGACGACTCCTATCGAGCCGCGCCGCACGCGGTTGGCGAATCCTAGCCCGATGCCGTTGATGATGGCTGTGCCGCAATCAGGTCCCATCACGAGCAGACCTTTTTCACGCGCCGTTTTCTTCAATGAAATTTCATCTTCGAGTGAGACGTTGTCGCTATAAAGGAAAACGTGCTTGCCAAGTTCCAACGCTTCGCGCGCGACACCCGCCGCATAGCGTCCAGGCACGGAGATCAACACCCAATTTGCCTCAGGCAATTGTTTCACCGCCGCGCTCAAACTTCGTGGGCGGAAGTCAAGAGAATCTTGAGAATTAGAGGATTTTCGGCGTGCGAGAAGTTCATCTACTTGACCAATCGCATTTTCGGCAGAGGTATCATCATTCGCTTTGACGACGATCAGCAGATCATCGGGGTTGGCGGAAATGTCTGCTGGCAGGAGGTTGTTTGTTGCAAGCAAATCTCGATTGGCTTGAGTTGCCATGACGACGCCCGCATCAAGCACGCCGTTCAATTCAAGCAAGCCGCGTTGAAGCTGCATCAGCACAACCGAGTCGTAATACGCTCCCGCGCGGACGTTCCATTTGACGACTGTCATATTTTGCTCATCTCACGTAGCGCGACATTTATGTCGCTTGCAAGCAGTAGGCGACATAAATGTCGCGTTACAAATTTTGTCATATCTTTCTCACAACCTTTTCAATCTCTTTTGCCCAGGCGAGCAATGATTCATCCGCATTCCATTTACCGACGAGTTGTAATCCCATTGGCAAACCATCTCCATTTTTTGTTGTAGGGATGTTTATGGCGGGGAATCCGATCTGCGTCCACGGCAGGCACATGACGGGGTCGCCTGTAGAGTCGAGTCCCTTCGGGGCGGGCCCGATCGCTGGAGGGCAAATCCATAAGTCAATGTTGTTGTCGTTCATGGTTTTGGTAATTTGTTCTCGGAAGGTATTGCGGGAAGAGATTAGAGACTGGACGCTTTGCGTGGAGACTTTTTGTCCGCGTTTGATGAGATCGGAGAATTTAGAGGAGTACAGCGATTCGTATTTTGCAAACCATTCTTTGTGTACTTGTGAAGCATCGTAAGACATGATGGCGTCGTGACGGGATTTGATCTCACCAAATTCATCCATAACTTGGACAGAACGCAATTCGTAATTTGCGCTTAGTAATTTACACACCTCATGAAAATGCTTGAGACCTTCTTCAGTTGTATTCTCCAAATATTTTCCTTCAGGAATCCCAAGCACAGGTTTTGAATCTCCAGTCCGTCGTGCTGAGCCTGTCGAAGCATCTAATCTCCAGTCTCCAGCACCCAATTCTCCAATTCCCCAATTCTCTACCAACACAGTCGCAACTCGCCCCACCGTCTCCACATCCTTCGCAAACACCCCAACATGATCCAACGTCGGCGAAAGCGGAATGACGCCCGCGCGCGAAATTCTCTCGTACGTTGGTTTGAAACCGACCACGCCACAAAACGCGGCGGGACGAATCACCGAGCCGATGGTCTGCGTGCCAAGCGCGAGGTCACAAATCCCCGCGCCGACTGCCGCGGCAGAACCACTGCTTGATCCGCCAGGCGTGTGATGTTTATTGTGCGGATTTCGAGTTGGACCTGGTGTGAAATAGGCAAACTCGGTCGTGACCGTTTTGCCAAGGATCAACGCGCCTGCATTTTTTAATTTTGTAACGCTTGCGGCTTCATCGCCTTGTAAATCTTCTGCGGGCAGTTTGCTTCCCGCCTGTGTGACGAAACCACCCACATGGAAAATATCCTTCACGCCGAGAGTCATCCCAAACAACGGCGGACGACTTTTCACGTCGGGAAATTTCTGAGTTAATTCTTCCGCGTCTTTTTGCAATCGTTCAAAGCGATTGGGTTCGGGAAGGAAAGATAGAACTTCGGGTTCACGAGAATCGAAGAGAGACTGGAGACTGGAGACTAAGTCTCTTGCAGAGATTTCGTTGTTGCGGAAGGATTGGGTGACAGATAAGTTCATATTTCCATAAATATCTCGTTGGTCGAGTAGCGAGTGGCACCTTGCGCCATTGCGAGCGTATCGAGACCAACATGGAAGCAACGCGATTTTGTCATCAGGATTTCACTTGTAACTGGTCGTCTCGATACGTCCCGCGATGCTTCGTCTTCGCTATCGCTCAGCACGCGGGACTACTCGACCACCGAAGTCTCTAATCTCCAGTCTCTAATCTCTAATTCTCCAATTCTCTATTTCTCTGCCTCTCTCATTTTCTCACTCGCCAACCTCACCGCATCCACAATATGCTGATACCCCGTACAGCGACACAGATTCCCAGAAAGCGCGTGGCGGATCTCCTCTTCGGTTGGATTTGGGTTTTGTTTCAGGAATGGAATCATGCTCATCAAAATGCCAGGCGTGCAGTAGCCGCATTGAAGTCCGTGCGCTTCCCAAAAGGATTGTTGAAGTGGATGCAGACCCCCCTCTTTCTCTCCCCCCATTTCTCCGAAATGGGGGGAGACGGAGGGGGGCGCAAGTCCTTCAACAGTTGTAATCTCATGCCCATCGGTTTGGACGGCGAAGGTCAAACATGACCTCGCCGATTCGCCGTCGAACATGATCGTGCACGCGCCGCAGACTCCATGTTCGCAACCGACGTGCGTGCCAGTGAGTCCAAGTTCGTGGCGCAGGAAGTCGCTGAGCAACATGCGCGCTTCCACATCGCGGGTATATTTTTGTCCGTTGACCGTGAGGGTGATGGTGTGCGTCATAATGATCAATTCTCTAATTCTCTTGTGTTGCTCGTTCCGCCGCGATCTTCAACGTCTTCATCGTCAGCGTCTTCGCCAAGTGATGTTGGAACTCAACCGAAGAGTGGATATTTCCGAACGGCGAAATTTCTTTTTCGCTCGCATGTAACGCGGCAGATTCGATCAACGTGTCGTTCAACGCTTCGCCCACCAAACTTTGCGCGGCTTCGACGGCGTCCACAGGCCCATCGCCTGCATTCAAGTACACCAATTTCACCGATCTGCATTTTCCGTTTTCATCCAACGTCACAGTTGTAGCAACGCCCATCATGGCGTAATCGCCTGAGCGCGGCGCGACTTCCATAAACGACCAGCCTGTGCGCGGCGCGGCAAACGGCAATTCGATCTCCACCAAAACTTCATCGGGTTCAAGCGCAGTGGTGAACATCCCTGCAAAAAAATCTTTGGCGTCAAGCCATCGCTCGCCAGATGTGTTTTTCGCTTTCAATCTCGCGTTCAGCGCGATCATCAACACGGGCAACTCAGCGGCGGGATCGGCGTTGACAATGCTCCCGCCGATCGTGCCGCGGTTGCGGATCTGCGGATGCGCGATGGACGGCACGGCTTCATGCAACAGCGGCGCATATTTTTTTATCGAAGCGTCGAATTCCAAATGTCGTTCGCGCGCCATCGAACCGACTCGAATCACGTTCCCCTCTTCGCGAATGTAACTCAACTCCCTCGCGCGATTCAAGTCAATCAACACGCTCGGTTGCACAATGCGGAAATTCATCGCAGGCACAAGGCTTTGTCCGCCCGCCAAAAATTTGGCGTCGTCGCCGTATTGACTTTTCAAAATCACAACTTCTTCGATGGAGTTTGGAGCGTGGTATTCAAAGGGGGCTGGTTTCATTTATTATGTCATTGCGAGGGCGATGCTGTTCGCCTGAAGCAATCTCCTGTTCGATAAGAAATTTAGAGATTGGAGACTAGAGATTGGAGATTCTGCGCTTCTCTCTTCCCTTCAAGTTGATTCTGTTTCCTGAAAGTTTGCACGATCTGCGACATGACGGCGAGCGCGATCTCCTCGGGGTTTTGCGCGCCGATGTCCAAGCCGATCGGCGCGTGGACCTTGTCCATCTGCGATTCGCTCACGCCGTCGCCCAGCAATCTTTCTCTTCGTTTTGCATTTGTGCTCTTGCTCCCCAACGCGCCGATATAAAACGCGGAACTGTTCAACGCCAATTTTATCGCAGGGTCGTCAATCTTTGGGTCGTGTGTCAGAACGGCGATGGCAGTGGACGAATTGATCTTGACTTGTTCAAACGCATCGTCAACCCAAGTTTGGATTAATCTATCCACATGCGGGAATCGGGTTTCGTTGCCCCAAGCCTTGCGCGGGTCAATGAGGATAGTCTGATAGCCAAGCGTTTTTGCGAGTGACGCCAACGCAATGGCAATATGCACGCCGCCGACGATGACCAACGTTGGCGCGGGTCGAATGACATTGATAAAAACCTGCGCTTCTTCTATTGTCAATTGTTGCGGCGCTGAAATTTCTGGTGATAGGCTTAACACACGCGAGTCCATTTCGTTGCCAAGCGAACCCGCGATGATTTGATCTTCTCGAATCAGAATTTGCTCCCCGAGCAATTCATCTGAGCCGCCAATTATCGTGACGTGAATCACGCCCTCTTCATGATTGATCACTCGTTTTATTTCTTGAAAAACTTGCGCATCCAACGGCTGGACGAAAACGTCAATGCTTCCCCCACACGCCAAGCCAACACTCCACGCCGTTTCGTCTGCCACACCGAAATGCAACAGTTGCGGATGATTTGTCTTCAACACCCGCATCCCCGCTTCGATGACCGCGTTCTCCACGCACCCGCCGCTGACCGAGCCTGTGATCTTTCCGCTGAGGGTGAACGCCATGTGCGAGCCGATCTTGCGCGGCGCGGAACCCCACGTTTGAATCACGGTGGCGAGCGCAATAGACTCCCCCTCTTTCTCCCAGTGTTGAATATCAGTGAGTATGTCGCGCATGACCGCAGAGGCTGAAAAGCGCCTTCAAACTCCGCGACCGGCGACCCATGAGCGGTTAATGACTGACGCTAAATTGCTGTTCTTCTGTGGAACCTTTCATGGCAGACGTGGAGACATCGCCGCCGGTCACAGCCATTTGCACCTGGTCGAAATATCCCGCGCCCACGAAGGATTGATGCTTCACAGCGCGGAAGCCCATCTCGCGTTCCATCTTGAATTCGTGTTCCTGCACGTTCACAAAGGCGGTCATACCTGCGCGGGCGTAATTCCATGCCAGATCGTACATGCTGGCGTTGAGGGTATGGAACCCCGCCAGCGTGATGAACTGAAACTTGTAGCCCATGTCGCCTAATTCTTCCTGGAACGCCGCGATCTGCTGGTCGTTGAGTTTGCGCTTCCAATTAAACGATGGAGAGCAATTATACGCCAATAATTTACCGGGATGGCTGGCGTGGATCGCTTTGGCAAATTCGCGCGCTTCGTCCATATCGGGCGTGGAGGTTTCGCACCAGATCAGATCCACATACGGAGCGAATTCGAGCGCGCGCGCCACAGCATACTCAAGCCCGTTTTTGACGACCCAGAACCCGTCGGCGGTGCGTTCGCCGCTGAGATGTTCCTGGTCCACGCGGTCGATGTCGCCGCGGATGAGCGTGGCGCTGAGCGCGTCTGTGCGCCCGATGAAAAGGGTGGGCACGCCCTGCACGTCTGCCGCCAGCCGCGCCGCGATCAACTTCTGCACAAAATCGTGGATCGGCACCAACACTTTTCCGCCCATGTGCCCGCACTTCTTCATGGAAGAGAGTTGGTCTTCGAGATGAATGCCCGCCGCGCCCGCCTCGATCATGCCTTTGATCAATTCAAAAGTGTTGAGCGGTCCCCCAAAGCCAGCCTCCGCATCGGCAATGATCGGAGTGAAGTAATGCACTTCGCCGTCGCGCCCCTCCATGTGCTGGATCTGATCGGCGCGGATCAACGCGTTATTGATGCGGCGCAACACGGTCGGCACGCTCGTCACCGGGTACAGGCTCTGGTCCGGATACATCGTCAACGCGTCGTTCGCGTCGCCTGCCACCTGCCAGCCGCTGAGATAGATCGCCTTCAACCCCGCTTGCGCCATCTCCACCGCCTGGTTGCCCGTCAATGCGCCGAGCGCGCGAATAAATTTTTCGGCGTGGAGAAGTTCCCACAACCGTTCCGCTCCCATGCGGGCGATCGTGTAATCGTGTTGAAACGTCCCGCGCAGGCGGTCCACTTCCTCGGCGGAATACGGGCGCTTCACGCCCGCCCAGCGCGGACTTTGCGCCCACTCGCTCTTCAATTCATCGACAGACTTGGGTTGGTATTTATGATACATGGTCCATTCTCCTTTGTAAAATTTGTGGTCGGGCGAACCAGCCCGCGCGTCGGCGAAGAAGCGGCGTACGAGGCGAGTCTCAATCAGGAGGGCGGTCAATCCAAATAGTCATATGCGGGAAGCGTGAGAAAATCGGCAAAGGATGTGTCCAACGTCAGGCGATCGAACAACTGTTTCGCCTCTTCGATTCGGCTCGACGGGTAAGCCTGCTCGCCATACTGCGACCGAATCTTCCCCATTTCTTCCTCGAGAAAACCGCGATACAGTTCAGCCGTCATCGCGCGCCCGTCTGCCAGCGGCGCGTGATGATGAATCCACTGCCAGACTTGCGCGCGCGAAATTTCCGCGGTGGCGGCGTCTTCCATCAAGTTGTAAATTCCCACCGCGCCCGAGCCGCGCAACCAGGCATCCAGATATTGCAAAGCCACATTGATGTTGAGTCGCGCGCCCGCTTCGGTAATGCTGGATTCGCGTATTTTGAAATCCAAAAGATGCCCCGCTTCAACGCGGACATCCTCCCTCAACTTTTCTTTTTGATGAGGTCTCTCGCCCAGCGCCTGATCGAACGCCTCCGCCGCGACCGGCACAAGGTCGGGATGCGCCACCCAGGTGCCGTCGAAGCCGTCGCTTGATTCGCGCTGTTTATCGGCGCGGACTTTTGCCAGCGCGGCTTCATTGACCTGCGGGTCTTTTCGGCTGGGTATGAACGCCGCCATGCCGCCCATGGCATGCGCGCCGCGCGTATGACAGGTCTTCACCAGCAATTCGGTGTATGCGCGCATGAACGGCACGGTCATGGTGATCTGGGAACGGTCGGGCAGAATCACGTTTGGATGGTTGTGAAATTTTTTGATGATGCTGAAGATGTAATCCCAGCGACCCGCGTTCAACCCGGCGATGTGATCGCGCAGTTCGTAGAGAATCTCATCCATTTCGAAGGCGGCGAGGATGGTTTCGATCAGCACGGTCGCTTTGATCGCGCCGCGCGGCAGGTGTAGCGCGTCTTGCGCGAAGTTGAAGACGTCGTTCCATAAGCGGGCTTCAAGATGGCTTTCGAGTTTGGGAAGATACACATAGGGCCCGGAGCCCTTATCGAGCAGGCGTCGCGCGTTGTGAAAAAAGTACAAACCAAAATCGAACAGCGAAGCGGAGATCGGTTTACCGTCTACCAGCGCGTGCTTTTCAACGAGGTGCCAGCCGCGCGGTCGGACCATGAGAACAGCCACCCGTTCGTTGAGGCGGTAACGCTTGCCGTCGGGAGAGGTAAAGTCAATTGCCCGTTCGAGCGCGTCGCGCAGGTTGATATGCCCCTCGATCATATTATTCCAAGTGGGAGAGTTGGCGTCTTCGAAGTCTGCCATGAAGACGTTTGCCCCGGAGTTGAGGGCGTTGATGACCATCTTGCGGTCGGTGGGACCGGTGATCTCGACGCGGCGGTTTTGCAGGTCGGCTGGAATGGGCGCGACCTTCCAATCGCCTGCGCGGATGGGACGGGTGGCGGGCAGAAAATCGGGCAGGCCGCCGGCGTCAAACTCCTCCTGACGCGCAACGCGCGCCCTTAGCATGCTAAGTCGGCGCGCGCCAAATTCTCGTTCGAGTTGTTCGAGGAACCGCAGGGCATCCGCGGTCAGGATTTCATCGAAGCCCGGTGATACTGTGGTCGTTAGTTCCATCAAGATTCCATCATGATCGATTCACTTCTTGTTGATGTATGGACGGTAACGTTGAAAGAATGTTACCATACTCTCGCGCTGGAACGAAGATTAAATGAGATATTGAAACAGGAATCTGGATAACATTGGTATTATTTTTTTCCCACCATACATTGTGCCGCAAAGTTTACTTTGCGACTATAGGTTGAGAAAAAACGGGCGAATGGCAAGATTCTCTACCATACATGAGAAGATTTTTACCGCAAAGCACGCTAAGGTCGCCAAGTTAAAAAGGTTTTCTTTGCGTTCTTTGCGGGTGTCGCATGGCGCCATGGCGACACTTAGCGGTGCAAATGTACGGTAGAGAGTGGCAAGATAAATCTTGCCGTACTGCGTAAGGTGAGTTAATGATCCTCAACCCTTCTCTTCACTTCATCATAGAACAATCCCGCCAGTTTTTGCGATACAGGCAACATCAACCTTGAGACCAAACTCGCCAGTTGACCAGAGACGTTGACATCCGCCGTCCATTCGACGAGGGTGCAATCGTCGGGCGCGTCGGACATTTTCATTTCGCTGACGGCATCGGCTGTGCTTCCTGTGGCGTTGCCATGCGCTTTGAGTTTGGCAAAGTTTGGCTCGTCCAGTTCGAGAATGTCCACATCGCCGTTGAATTTCGCTTTGACGGAGCCCAGCCCCACCGAAACAACACCGCGATATTTTTTGAGTTTCTCGATCTCTTCCACTTTTTCGATGCCCGGCACGCACTGACCCAGTTGATTCGGGTCGGTGAGGAAATCCCACACTTTTTTGCGCGGCGCTTTGATGGTGACGTTGCCTTTGAGTTGCATGGAAAGAATCTCCTCGAGGATTGCTGGCAATACGGATAGTAGAGCGGACGTTAGAGAGCGTCCGCTACACGGGGTAGTGTAGCACAGTGACGATGCGAGCGTCAACGGGAGAGAAAGGCGTCCATGCCGAGGCAGGCTGAGGTCCGGAAAGAAGCGGGGTTCAATCCCAAATCGGCGTATCCCCACCTGAATTCGAGGGTTATGAAGGGTAAGATGAGAGTAGTCGGGTTGCCGGAATTTGATCTCATGAGGAACACGCTCATTGCCATGAGTTCGTCTACCGCGTATGTTGTCGCCATGCAAAAGCCGCTGGCGACTTTTTATTTGGAGGTGCGAGGGGTTGATATTTACGATCGCAATTAAATAAGCATGGCAAGACCAACCCATCAACAAGAGGAGAACTGCAATGGCTAAAAGTAATGTGATCGGCTACATGCCCAACGATACGCCCCCGATGGGGCAGACTATTCTATTGGGCTTTCAGCACGTGTTGACGATGTTCCCCGCGACGGTGCTGGTTGCCGCGTTATGCGGGTTCCATGTGAGCACCGTCCTGCTCGCTTCGGGAATTTCGACGATCGTCGCGCTGGTGTTATCGCGGCGCGGCATCGGCAACTTCATCCCGCTTTTCTACGGTTCAAGTTTCGCGTATATTGCCGCGTATATCGGCATCGCGACAGCCATGACCGGCTCCGCGCCTCAGTTCGGCGTGCCGGTTCCCAACGAGGTCATCAGCACCATGCAGGCTGGCATCGTGGTGACCGGTTTGTTGAACATCCTGGTCGGTTTTATCATCCGCGGTGTGGGGAAGGATAAATTTGACATGATCTTGCCGCCCATCGTCACGGGTTCGGTCGCGGCGATCATCGGTTTCGGTCTGGCGTTCGCCGCGCTGGGGCAAATGGCAAGCGCCAACTTCACGGTTTCCTTTGTTACCCTAATCGTGACGATTATGCTCTCGGTCTATTTGCAGGGCAGAGGGTTCATCGGAATGCTTCCCATTTTGCTGGGCGGCATTTTCGGGTACGTCTTCTCGATGATCGTGGATCCGGGTTCCGCCAACACGGCGGCAATCGGCGCCGCGCCGTTATTCGCGATGCCCAACATCACCTTCCCATCGTTCAGCGGCGAATTGTTCCTGACCGCCGTCATCAGTATTTCGATCATGGCGATCGCCACCATCCCCGAGTCGACCGCGCATCTATATCAGATGAGCCTCTACGTAGACCGCTTCGCTGAAGAATCGGGCCGCGAAAAGATTAAACTCGACAATTACATCGGTTACAACCTGGTCTTCGACGGCGTCGGCGATTTCTTGAACGGTCTGATGGGCGCCACCGCCGGCACCAACTACGGCGAGAACAACTCGCTCATGGCGATTACCCGCAACTACTCCGGGCCCGCGTTGATCGCGGCTGGCGTCATTGCCATCCTGCTCGGCTTTGTCGGAAAATTGCAGGCGCTTGTGGCATCCGTTCCGCTGGCGGTGAGCGGCGGGTTGGCGATCTATCTCTTCGGCGTGATCGGTATGCAAGGCATCGCGCTCATTCAAGAGAATAAGGTCAGCCTGTTCAGCCCGCGCAACCTCGCCATCGGCGCGGTCATCATGATCGTGGGCATCGGCGGGAATATCGGATACCCCGGCGGATTCCTTCCGATCACCATCCCCGGCATTTTCCCCAGCGGATTGCCCGCCATTGCGACTGCGGCTGTGTTGGGCATTCTCATCAACGCGGTCTTCCTGATCTTCAAACCGCCGTCGGATTCATAATTCAACCCGCTTCACCCTCGACGGGACGGCCGAATCGGCTGTCCCGTTTTTTGTTCGTCCCATTTTTTGACCCGCGAAGTCTGCCAAGGGTTCGTAAAAATATAAAGTTCCTATTGGGGATGCAATTCGATTTGCTTGGCAAATCGCGCATCCCGCTCGCAGTTGCACTGCGAGCGAACAGACATACGGCGGCGCATTTTGAGGCTTGTCTTTATTTCTCCACCAACGCGCGCAACGCGAGCGCGTACGATTTCCATCCCAGCCCTGTAATTTTCCCTTTGCAGACAGCCGAGATCAACGATGTGTGACGAAACTCTTCACGCGCGTACACATTCGAGAGATGCGCTTCGATGACGGGGATCTGAATCGCGCTGATCGCATCGCGCAACGCGACCGATGTGTGTGTGTACCCGCCAGGATTAAACACCACGCCGCTTGCCCACGTCCGCGCGTCGTGTAATGCGTCGATCAACTCGCCTTCGTGATTCGATTGCAAACATTTCACTTCCGCGCCCAACTCTTTTCCCAACTCGATCAACTTCGCGTTGATGTCATCAAGAGTCATCGAGCCGTACACGTCAGGCTCGCGTGTTCCCAGCAAATTCAAGTTTGGTCCATGCAAGATTAAGATTTTCATGTTGACTCCGTAACGCGACATTCATGTCGCGCATTGCAAAGGCGACATAAATGTCGCGTTACAAAACTTCATCCACATTCGTTACATCCACCAACTCCACCCTGCCGATCTCAACAGGCAACGCAAAGCGGATGGACTTCGCGCTCTTCTTCTTATCTACCCTCATCGCGCGGATGATCTCCTCGCGCGGCATCTCGTCGGGGATGCGAGTCGGCAACCCCAAATTTGACAACGTGGACTCAATCGCTTCATCCGACCCTCGACCTGCCACGCCAACCCTGACAGCGTACGCCGCCTCAGCGACCATCCCAATCGCAACGGACTCGCCGTGACTCAACTTGAATCCGCTGACGAGTTCCACCGCATGTCCCACTGTGTGACCGAGATTCAGCGCCGCGCGGATTCCTTTTTCGTACGGATCCTCTTCGATAATATTTATCTTCACCGCCATCGCGCGTTTGACGATCTCTTCGAGATTATTCTTTACCCAATCCATTCCATTTGAACACAATGCAAACAACTCGGGGTCGGCAATGATCCCGTGCTTGACAACCTCCGCCATGCCAGAGCGCAGGTCGCGGTCGCTGAGGGTGAGCAAAAGGCTGGGGTCAGCCAGAACCAGTTTGGGAGGGTGAAAAGAACCGATTAGGTTTTTTCCCTCGGGCAAGTCGAATCCAGTTTTGCCTCCAATTGAAGCATCCACCATGGCGAGCAGAGTCGTCGGCACGGCGATCCAATCAATGCCGCGCATGTACGTGGACGCGGCAAAGCCAGCGAGGTCGCCGATCACGCCGCCGCCGAGGGCAACGACCGTACTTTTGCGGTCGAGTCCGTATTCGAGAAAGGCTTTCCATAAACGGGAGACGGTTTCAAGATTTTTATGTTCCTCGCCCGCAGGGATGATGATTGATCTTTCGATGTTGATTTTATCGAGATGATGTTTGGCAACATTTTCGTCGGTGACGATGAGGCTTCCGTACGCAATACTGCGCAAATTTCCAATTTGTCCAACCCGAACATCATACTCACCCATCGCAGAGAGATGATGGCGACCCAACATAATTTGCGCGCGGTGCGCGATCTGCTCAGCGGATTGATCGTCAACATCGAGTTTCAACGTGAACGAATCATAATGCTCGCGGCGATTTTCAAGCAACGACTTGAGTTTCGATTTCAAATCACCCACAAGCAATGGACGTTTGTTTGAATCTTCGTTGAGTCTTGCGAGAAGCGTATCCAACTCTGCCGTGAGCAAAACAATCTTGCCACTGCTCTCCACGTGTTGACGATTTTCATCGCGCAACAACGCGCCGCCGCCGAGGGCAACCACCGATTCCCCTCTCCCAGTGGGAGAGGGGTTAGGGGTGAGGGTGATCTCCCTCAACGCCGACGATTCCAAATCACGAAACGCCGACTCGCCCTGCCCCTCCATGATCTGCGGAATGGACATGCCCGCCTTCGATTCGATGACGCGGTCGAGGTCAATGAATGGAAGTTTGAGATTCCGCGAAAGGATTTCTCCGATCGTGGTTTTGCCTGTGGCGGGTGGTCCGTAGAGGAAGATGTGGGTCATGGTAAATAGAAAGTAGGGAGTTGCGAGTGAACAGTGAGCAGTTATCAGTGGTTATGCTGGCAGACTATATCATGGACATAGGCAAAGATGTGGCGAGGTTGGCTCTGAATTTTTTGAATGACGTAGAGATAAATCGCTCCAAAAATGCGGAAGATGCCATAGCCAAGTAAAACTCCAATGGCGTTGAGGATGAGGTCGTTGATGTCTACGGCGCGGAAGGGACTACGCAATAAGAGAGAGATAACGAGTTGGACAAACTCAAACGTAAAGCCGACAACCAGCGCCAGCCAAAAAATGTTCTTTGGCTTGATGCGGGCGATAAAGTTGACGCCAAAGCCGAACGGAATGGTAAGCAGGATGTTCTGATAGATTTCCCGAATACAAAGTTCCAGTCCGCGCGGGTCGCAATAACCAAAATCAAACGGAATAAGATTGATGTTCGGCTTGAAGTCGGATACGGCGTATCCGATTGGAAACGGAAATACAACAACACTGACGACATTAATGATATAGACGCCAAACACAAAAGAGAAGAGGACTCGAAAAGGATCTTTCCATTTCAGCCATATCCCAATGAGAACTAAGACGAGAATCGCAAATGCAACACAGAAAGCATTTACATCCATGAGGGCTAACATGTCTACGTGTATACCTGTTTACCTGTTTCCATGTTTACACCCTCACTCCCAAAACACGTGCGGAGTATTATCCATTTGCAAATCGTCAAGTGTTGCTTTGCGCAACGATTCAAAACGCGGTTTGATCTCGTTCATCGAGTCGCCGCCGAGTTTTTCGAGGAGCGCATCCGCCAGCACGAACGCGACCATCGCTTCCAAGATCGGAACAGCGCGAGGCACGGGGCAAAAATCGGAGCGTTCATATTTAGTGGGAGCATTTTCGCCGAGAGCGAGGTCAACGGTATGTTGCGGTATGAGAGTCGTGGCAATCGGTTTCATCGCGGCGCGGATGATGATCGGCTGTCCGTTGGAGATTCCGCCTTCGGTGCCGCCTGCCCTGTTGGTCAAACGTCGAAGGTCAAAGGTCGAAGGTTGAAGGTTGATCGCGTCGTGGGCTTGTGTGCCAAGTCGTTTGGCGTTTTCGAACGCGTCGCCGACTTCGACACCTTTGATGGCTTGCACAGACATGATCGCCATGGCAAGTTTCGCTTCGAGGCGTTTGTCCCATTGAACGAAACTTCCCAGACCAACAGGAAGATTCAACGCGACGATCTCAAGGATTCCTCCCAGCGTGTTTTTTCCGTGTATCGCTTTTTCGATTTCATCCCGCATCCTCTGCGCGGACGTGGGGTCTGGGCAACGCACATCGGACTCTTCCGCAAGCTGGAAGCGTTCTTCATAAGGCATGTCGCCGAAGTCTGCTTGAGTTTCGCCGATGGATGAAACGTATCCGCCGACGACGATACCAAACTGCGCAAGAAAATGTTTGCATACCGCGCCGACCGCGACGCGCATGGTCGTCTCTCTCGCGGAGGCGCGTTCGAGCGCGGGACGTAAATCTTTGTAGCCATATTTGACCGCGCCTGTTAGATCCGCATGCCCAGGGCGCGGACTCGTCATCGGCTCGACGGCTTTACCCTTCCATTTAATGTGATCGGCATTTTCGACGAGCATGGCAATCGGCGCGCCTGTGGTTTCTCCCGCCATCACGCCGCCGAGGATCTGCACAGTGTCTTTTTCAATTTTCATCCGCCCGCCTGAGCCGTACCCTTGTTGGCGGCGAGTCAATTCTTTGTTGATGATGTCAGGCGCGAGAGGAAGTCCAGCAGGCATACCGTCGAGGATAGCGGTGAGCGAGGGTCCGTGTGATTCGCCTGCGGTGAGGAAGCGTAGGGGCATGAGGGGCTCCGAGTGGAAAGTGGAAAGTCAGTGAGCAGTGATTAGTTATCAGTGAACAGTAATCAGTGAAGTGAGGAAAGACGAAAGAGGAAAGAATTATGATTCGACTGATTGATGGAGTATTTCTCTGGAAGGTATGCAACCTGTCCATAGTTCAAAAGACAGCGCGGCTTGTTCGATGAGCATACCAAGTCCTGTGGCGGCGCGAAGTCCTTGTTGGCGGGCTTCTCTAACCAATTTTGTTTCTCTTGGGTTATACACTAGATCATAAATGAAAGCGTTGGAAGGCAGTGACAGATTTTCGGGGAGGGGAGATTGGTCAATGGTTGGGGTCATGCCCAATGGAGTGGTGTTTACGAGAAGAGAGAGATTAGAGACTAGAGACTGGAGATTGGCGTAATTAGTAATTGGTAATTGGTAATTGGGGAATGAGATCGCAAGTTCTTGCGCTTGTTCGATGCGGCGGGCGGAGATGGTTACGTTCCAACCGTCATTCAGTAACGCGTAAACAACCGCTCGCGCTGAGCCGCCTGCGCCTAAGACGATTGCCGATTTTTCCCTCACCCCTGCCCCTCTCCCAAAGGGAGAGGGGGATTCTGCGAGGAATTTTCTCAAATCCGTCAAAAATCCAGCCGCATCGGTGTTATCGCCGATGAGTTTGGATTCTTTCAGGTAAATGGTGTTGACCGCGCCGATGGCTTTGGCTGTGGGAGTCAGCTCATCGAGAAACTCGATCACGTTTTGTTTGTGTGGGATGGTGACGTTGAGTCCGTGTAGTTCGCCTGTGCGGAGGCGGGCGAGGAGGTCTTTCAATCCTTGTTTGTCGTCGGGTGCAATTGGGAAGAGAGAGTAGTCGCCCTGTAAGTTGCAAGCCTTTAATGCGGCGGCATGAATAGTTGGCGATAACGAATGGCTTAACGGGTAGCCGATCAAACCAAGATGGAAGGATGAAGGATGAGGGATGAGGGGTGAAATCATGGGTACGAGTTACGGGATACAAGTTACTTGTTTACGTGTCTACCTGTGTACTTGTTTACCTGTCTACGATAATTGTTTGAGAACCTCAAAAAAGTTTGGAAAGGTTTTGGAAACACAATTTGGGTTTTCAATCGTGACACCATCGAAAACCAAGCCGATGAGGGAGAATGCCATTGCCATGCGGTGGTCGTTGTAGGTTTGGATGGTGGCAGGCTGGAAAGTTTGGCACGGGTAGATCGTCATGCCGTCTTCGTGTTCGTCCACTTGGACGCCGAGGCGGGCGAGTTCGGCGCAGGTGGCGTGGACGCGATCCGTTTCTTTGTGGCGGGCGGAGGCGATGCCGCGGATTCGAGTTGGCGAAGTCGCAAAAGGCGCGATCGCCGCGAGGGTTTGGGCGGTGTCGGGGAGGTCGCGGAGGTCAATGTCAATGCCGCGAAGTTCGGAGTGACCAGTGACCAGTAAGCAGTGATCAGTTTCGGTCACAGTGCATCCCATCTGCGCGAGAACATCGAGAAATTTGATGTCGCCTTGCACGGAGTTGCGCGAGATGTTCTCCACTTTGACGGTTCCTCCGCAGATGGCTGGCGCGGCGAAGAAGTAGGAGGCGGCGGAGGCGTCGGATTCAATAGGATAGGAAGAGAGAATTGGAGAATTGGAGAATTGGGTGTTGGAGATTGGAGACTGGAGACTGGAGATTGGAGATTGGTATTTAGTAATTGGTACAGTGAAGGATCGGTAATCGTTTCGTTGAACTTCAACTCCGAAGTCTTGCATGATGGCTATGGTCATATCCACGTAGGGCTTTGAATTCAGTTCGGTGGTGAGTTCGATTTCGATGGGAGATTCGGCGTATGGGGCGACCATGAGGAGGGCGGAGAGGAATTGGGAGGAGATGTCGCCCGCGATTTTGGTTTTGCCGCCGCGCAGACCGTCTGCGGTGATTTTGACGGGAAGGAATACCTGACTACTATCCACGGAAGATGGACGAAAGTTCATAGCCCAGGGTTTATCGTCCGCAGTGGTAATGTTTGCTCCTAATTGAGTCAAAGCATGAACCAAATCATGAATCGGGCGTTCGCGCATGCGCGGCTCTCCATTTAAAACATACTCGCCGTGACCGAGCGTCAGAAACGCGGAGAGGAATCTTGCGGCGGTGCCCGCATTGCCGATGAAGAGTTCGGCGTTGGGCGCGGGGATTTTTCCGCCGAGACCTTGCACGGTCATTTCGGAGTTTGTTTCGTCGAGTTGAACGTCAAAGCCCAATTCTTGTAATGCTTTCGCAAAATAGTTTGAATCGTCCGAGAATAACGCGTTGGTTAATTTTGTTCTGCCGTTTGCAAGAGCCGCGATGAGCAAGGCGCGATTCGTCAGCGACTTGGAGCCAGGGACGCGGACGCTGGCGTTGAGGGGATGGGAGATGGGAGTGATGCGCATTGAGGAGTAGAGAGTAGAGGATTAGAGAATAGAGATTGGAGGATTAGAGAGTGGAGAGTGGAGATTTGTGGGTTATCTCTTGATAAGCAAACCGCGACTTATTCAACAATTCTTCCATCTGAAAGTAGTTTTCGTTCTGCAAATTTTCTTCGAGTTCCGTTAGCGATGCGCGAAACGACTGGATCGCGCTCAAAACATTTTCACGATTCGATTGCAGTATGCCGATCATCATGCGCGATGGCGTGTCTGCAAGGCGCGAGTTGGAGCGGAAGCCTGGTCCGATCAATGCGGCGAATTCTTCGGGCAGTGTGTTAACCAGAGCCGAAGAGAGCAGGAAGGGCAAATGGCTTGTAAACGCCAGAATGCGGTCGTGCGCTTCGGCAGACATTTCAATACAATTCGCGCCAACGGTTGAAATTATTTGTCGAGCCGCAGATCTCGATTTTGGCGTGGTCCGCTCCGATGGCGTGATGACGAACGGCGCGTTTCGGTATAGATGGGCGTCGGCGTTTTCCAAGCCGAGTTTTTCCTTGCCGCAGATCGGGTGCGCGCCGATGATCTCAAAGTTTTCGGGCAGTTGATCCATGGATTCGACGATCAATTTTTTTGTCGAACCCACATCCATCACGATGCAGGATTGTGTAATGAAGGATGGCAGTTTTGGAAGGATGTCTACCATCACATTCACAGGCGTTGCCAGGATCAAGACATCCAGTTGCGACATGGAGGACAAGTCGCTCGAAGCGTGGTCAACGATCCCTACGGCGAGCGCAAGCTCAACCGTGGGAAGATGCGTGTCGAATCCGATCAGGCGGGCGCATTTCCCTTTGAGACTCATCGCCAGCGAGCCGCCCATGAGTCCCAATCCAAGAATCCCAATCGCAGAATCTTCGAGCGAAAAGCCATCCTCCATGGATCACCAGCCCACAGTCGCAGGCTTTTCGATGGGCGCGATGCGGCGTCCCATCACTTCGGCGATGGCTTTCACTTGTTTGACCATCTCGGCGAATTTTTCGGGCTTGAGCGATTGCTTGCCATCGGAGACGGCTTTCGCGGGATCGGGATGGACTTCGACGATGATGCCGTCGGCGCCCGCCGCAATGCCCGCGCGCGCGATGGGCGCGACGTAATCGTAATGACCTGTGGCGTGCGACGGATCGAGGATGACGGGCAGATGCGTTAGATTTTTCAACACAGGGATCGCGTTGATGTCGGTCGTGTTGCGCGTGGACGTTTCGAACGTGCGGATGCCGCGCTCGCACAGGATGACCTGCTTGTTGCCGCCCGCGAGAATGTATTCGGCAGACATGAGCAGTTCTTCGATGGTGGCGCTGAGACCGCGTTTGAGCAAAACACTTTTGCGCGTTTCGCCGAGCATACGCAACAGATTGAAATTTTGCATGTTGCGAGCGCCCACTTGAAAGACATCCACATAGTTCAGCATGAGATCGAGTTGCACCTGCGACATGATCTCGACGACGATAGGCATGCCCGTTTGCTCGCGCGCCTCGGCAAGATATTCGAGTCCCTCTTCGCCGAGTCCTTGAAACGCATACGGCGACGTGCGCGGTTTGAAGACTCCGCCGCGCAACGCGTTCGCGCCCGCTTCTCTCACCGCGTGGGCTGTCTCCAAAATTTGACTCTTCGACTCCACCGCGCACGGACCTGCGATGATCACAATGTCGTCTCCGCCGACGCTGAAGCCGTCGATCGGGAACACAGAATTTTCAGGATGCACTTGCCGCGAGCCAAGTTTGAACGGTTGCGAGATTCGTTTCACTGATTCAACTCCATCGAGAATTTCAAACGGGTCGAGCGACGGGATGTGGAACTCGCCCACCGCGGCGACGATGGCGGTTTCGACTCCGTAGGTGATGTGCGGCGTCAGCCCGTGTTGTTTGATGACGTTCACAACTCCTTCGAGTTGTTGCGGGGTGTAGTGCGGTTTCATTACGATGATCATGGTGGTTTCTCCTAAAGGGTGAATGATGAATTATGAAGGATGAATTTCTGGTCGAAAGTCTTAGGTCAAAGGTCAAGCGACTTGTGACTTTCGACATTTGACTTGTTCATTGAGCCGCAACCAGATCGGGTCTCAGTTTCACCGCGTCACGCAGATAGACGTGGGTGATTTCATTTTGAGGCACATCGGTATTCCATTGGATTAAAACCCGAATCACTCGCGGCAGGCTGTTTGGCACGGGGATTTCGCGCGCGCACATCATCGGGACGAGTCCCCAGCCGATCTGCCGCGCCCCCTCTGCGGGGAACGTGGAGACGAGATCGTCGGTGACGGTAAAGAGCGCGCTGGCGATGTCTTCGGGGATCATCCCTTCGTTAGACGCGAGAATCGCAGTGAGCAATTCCCGCGTCGCTTCGAGGATGAGGTCTGGTTCGTCTGCGGCGACAGTGATCGCGCCTCGGATTCCGCGTGTGGGCATACATGGCTCCTTGTGCAACGCGAGATCGTATCTCGCGCTGCGAATAAAATAAAAGAGCGAGACCGTGTGGTCTCGCTCTTTGCGTGAACAGAGTTACTTTCTGTCTACTTAAGCGCCACCAACGGCAACCGAGTCTCGGAAACCGTAAAAATAAAAGTACGCAAACCAGCGGGCTGACTTAAGCATGTTGGGCAGTATTCTATGCTAATGAAGTAATTGCGTCAAGAGTCGTTTCTTGTACACGGATTTCACGGAAACCACGGATTGAATCTTTTTATCACGGTTTTTCCGTGAAGGTCAGTCAATCGTAGGTCAGGCTTGTAGCCTGACGTTCTTCTGATGTACAGCAATTGGCGGGTTAAAAACCCGCCCTACAATTACTTGTGCAAGAAGTCTACAGTATAATTTTTGGTTCGAGGAATCCCACCATGTCGTTATCAAACAAAATCGAAGAATGGATGAAAGAAGCCGAGGCGCGACCCGAGTCCGCGGTGACGATTGTGCGGCTGATCGCCAGGCGTTTGCGCGAGTTGAGCGAACGGGACGAAGAACTGCTGGCGGAGAATATCGCCTTACAGAACGGCACGCGCGTGGAGGAGTATCAGAAGCGCATCGCCCATCTCGAATATCAACTCGACCTCATCAAGCGGCGGTTCGGCGTGGACGAAGGCGCGCTGGTCGAACTCCCCGCGCAACCTGTCGAAGCGGCAACGCAAAATTTGTTGATCTACAACGCGCAGGGACGGATCCTCCGCCTCGAATTAAACTCGGATGTAAAAGAACTCGGTCGCATCACGAGCGACATGTCCAACGACCATGAGCCGCCGCGCATCCTCGCCGTCCCATCGAATGAAGAAGCGTTGTTGCTGTACACATCGGGTCGGGTCAGCACATATAAAGTGAGCGACATTCCGCTCATCAAAGTCGGCGGCGCGTGGGAGTGGAGTCAAGCCGCGTTGCCCGATGAGCCGCGCGCGGGCGAACTGCTCGCTTGCATCACGCCGTTCTCGCGCCTGCCCCTCTCCGATTTCTTCCTCCAAATCAGCCGCCGCGGTTGCGCCAAGAAAACGATGACCTCCATGGCGCAGTCCATTCTCGGCAATCATTACATCGGCAAAGGCGCGATACAAAAATCCGACCAGCCATTTGATCTCACGCTCTCGCACAAAAATGATCGCGCGGTCTTCGTCACATACGAAGGCAAGGTCATCGCTTTCGACGTGGACGACCTCTCGTACGCCACCGAGGAGCGCGTCCGCCTCGCCGCCACCGATTATGTCATCGCGTCGTTCATCACGCGCGCCGACGACTCACTGCTCTTCGTCACGCAAACGGGCAAAGTGATTCACCGCGAAAGCAAAAGCATCGAGACATCCAAATCGTCCGCCGCAAAAGGACAAGCGTTGATTCCCCCCTCGCGGCTTGAGCAGGGAGTCCGTTTTGTGGGCGCGGCATCGGTCAAGGATTCGGATTCGATCATCGTGCTGGATGCGACGGGGCGTCTCCAACTCCTCGAAGCGGATTCCATGACGGGAAGCGGTTCGATCTCAGCCGAGGCTTGGATCCTCTCCATCGGGCTGATCCAAGCTGACGGGGGAAAGACGCGGAGCGTGTCGTCATGAGTCTCAAAGTCGGAATTGACTTCGGCACATCCAATTCGGGAGTCGCAGTCTACGATGGGCAACGAGTCCGCGTGTTGCCTGTTGACCCGAAAAATGTTTTGCCTGAAGTCATCAAGACCGTGTTGTACATCACGAAAGAGTATCGCGCGTATCTCGGGCAGGAGGCGGTGGAGACGTATTACCGCGATAACGTCAATCGTCAGCGGCGGTATGTGAAGCAATGGGCGGGCGAGATCGAATATCGCGGCGCGGATCTGTTTTACATGCGCGATATTTTTGTGTACGTGGACGAGTTGAAGCCTGGGCGTTTGTTGCAATATCTCAAGACCGCGTTGCGCAAGGACAATTACAAAGGCACGCAAATCTTTGAACGTTATTACAGCGTGGGTGATCTGGCGCAGACGTATTTGAGTCTGTTGAAGCACCGCGCCGAAGATGTGTTGGGCGAAACGATTGAGGCGGTGACGTTGGGACGCCCCGTCAAATTTTCCGAGTCGGCTGAACTCGACTCCAAAGCGCAAGAGACGTTGCGCGCGGCGGCGCATGAGGCAGGCTTCAAAGAAGTGGACTTTGAACTGGAGCCGATCGCCGCCGCGTTGGATTACGAACAATCCATTACGAAGCCGCAGAACGTCGTCATCTTCGACTTCGGCGGCGGCACGCTCGACATCGCCGTAATGCGACTCGGCGATGCGAAGAGTCGTAAGGTCTATGCCAGCGGCGGAGTGGACATCGCAGGCTCCGACTTCGACCGCGCGATCATCGAGAAGCGCATGTTGTCGCATTTTGGTTTCGGCAAAGTCAAACATCACCCCGAGATCATGCAGATGATCGAGGCTGTCCCCGATTGGATGGCGCTCCCCGAAATGGGCACGCCCATCAACAAAAATATTTTAGATAAAGCCATTCAAGCAAAGGTTGCGCCCGTCCGCTTGAGGGCGTTGGAGCATTTGATCTACAACGATCTGGCGTTCACTTTCTACAACCGAGTCGAAGCAGGGAAGATCGCCCTATCTAATGAAGGCGCGACGGTCATCACCCTCGAAGATAAAGACATCGCGCTGTGGGAACTGTACACCCGCTCGCAATTCGAATCCGATATTCAGCATTATCTGGTGGATGTGGAAAAAGTTCTGCTCGATACAGTTGCCAAATCGGGACTTGAGATCGGTCAAATTGACGCGATCGTGAAAACGGGCGGCTCGTCGAATATCCCATTGTTCACGGGGATGCTGGGGAGACTCTTTGGCGCGGAGAAAGTGAAAGAGTCGAACGCGTTCAGCAGTGTGGTCGCTGGGCTGGCGATCAAGGCGTTCAACCAGTCATCGGTGGTTGAGTAGCGATGAACGGAGTGAGGAGCGTATCGAAACCACCAAATTTCAAGAAGAAATCTTGTAACAAGAATTGTTTTACGGCATGGTGGTCTCGGTACGTCCCGCTACGCTTCGACTTCGTGGCGCGAACATCACGCGCCACTCCGCTCAGCGCGAGCGGGACTACTCGACCACCGAGGTAACTTTTGGTCTATGATAGAATCCACTCAACGCGAAGGAGTTTGATATGAAACCTGGCGACTATGTTGGCTTATACATTGACGACAAGTTAATCTACACAGGCGTCTTGAAAGACATCGGCAAGATGGATAGCGGGCGGACGATCTATCAGGTCTTGCTGGTGAAGAATATTTTTCAGCGCAATTACCCCGAAATCCACTTTGACCCTGATATTCGACCTGCTACATTCGAACAATTGCAGGATGAAATCAAACGCCTCAAGATCAAATTAATGAAGGGTCTCGAAAAACTGGAGGGTGAACATGTCGCAGAACTCATCGAAGAAAAAGAACTCCATAACATCATTGGATGAATACGACCAATTGTTGCAATTGTATTCCGACGCGTGGGATCGAGTCCATTCTGGCGGCACGGGCGCGGGATACAGCGGTATTCATTACGAAGTCTTTGAGGCGCTTCGCAAGTATAGCAGGGTCGCCAACAGCCGCGACGAAGCCTTGACCGAATTGAAAAAATTGCTTCGTGAATATGAAGTTGAGCATTTGGGGGAAAAAGATAAATCAGATGAAGAATACCTGAGCAAGTTTGATGACATTGAATGAAAGTCGGCGCAGACCATTGGATTGCAGATCGGACAGGCGCATAATTGGAGTAAAATTTCCTAATTCCTGTAAAAAGAATCTGAAGCTCATATGAAACAGGAAATCCGTTTCTGCACAGCCTTCGATGGGATCCGCCTTGCTTATGCCAAAGTTGGGCAGGGTCCGCCATTGGTGAAGGTCGGCAATTGGATGAGTCATCTGGAGTATGACTGGAACAGTCCCGTTTGGGGAGCGTGGATGGAGGGCTGGTCGCGGTTTCATACGTTTTACCGATATGACCCGCGCGGCTGTGGTCTCTCGGATTGGAATGTGACCAATTTTTCCTTCGAGGCATTGGTTAGCGATTTGGAAGCGGTAGTGGATGCGGCTGGGTTGGAACAGTTCGATCTGTTTGCCATGTCGCAGGGCGGATGTGTATCCATGGCGTACACGGCAAGGCATCCCGAACGAGTTCGAAGGCTGATCCTGTACGGCGGTTATCTTCAAGGAGGCTTGGCAAGGAATCCCACGCCCGAAGCGGTGGAAGAGGTGGAGGTGTGGCTCAAACTTCTCAAGTTGAGTTGGGGAAATGAAAACCCAGCCTATCGGCATGTATTTACAATGACTTTAATTCCAGAGGGGACCCCCGAACAATTGGACTGGTTCAACCATTTGCAATTCATCTCCACATCCCCTGCCAACGCCATGGAAGTTCAGCGAATGTTCAATCAGGTGGATGTGTGCGACCTGGCGAAAACGATCAAGGCGCCAACCATGGTCATTCAGGCAAAACACGATACAGCCGTTGCGTTTGAAGAGGGACGGAAGACTGCGGCTCACATCCCAGGCTCACAGTTCGTCATTTTGGACAGCAAGAATCACGTCTTGATGAAGAACGAGCCAGCATGGTCAAATTTTTGGGATGAGTTCTATCGCTTCCTTGAGGTGGGCAGGGAATCCTCCACAGCGAGGCGCGAGGCTTCAGTGGAGGAAAAGGTCTGGTCCCAGCTCACCAGCCGCGAGCGTGAGGTGATGCGGCTGTTAGCCGAAGGCAAATCCAATTTGGAGATTTCACAAAAACTCGTTTTGAGCGAAAAGACCATCCGTAATTACGTCTCGAGTATTTACGAGAAATTGCAGATCAACAGTCGAGGCGAGTTGATCGTGCTGGCGCGCAAATTGGGATTGATGACGGATAAATAAGGTCGGGACAAAATCGGGACACGCGTCTCTTTGCGATGGGACAGGTTGAGGGCTATGCTACGGACAGTCATCCAACCGTTTTATTCAAAAGGAGAACACCATGAACGAATCGGATCGCGTCAAATATTTGCGAATTGCGCTATGGGTCTTTGGACTCGCTTTCATCTTTGGCATTTGGTTTCTATCAAAGGTTTGGGCTTCTGGCTGGTCATGGCATACGGAAGGACGCTCATATTACTTTGAAATGATCCTGGGCGTATATGCCACACTGGGCGTGTTTCTGATTCTTGCCGCGCGCGACCCGCTCAAAAATCTTAGCCTCATCTGGTTCACGGTTTGGTCAAGCGCGGTGCACGGCGGAATCATGGCAGTGCAATCATTTGACAGCCCGCACAACATGGGTCACCTATACGGAGACGTATTGGTATTGTTCGTCGTTGCAGCGGTGTTGGGTTTTCTGACTCCTCGCAAAAGCACGATGGCTTGATCGTAATACAGGGTGGAATACCAACACAGTCTGGCAGGGAGAATACCTGCCAGACTGTCATAATAAAGCCGAGGTCTTTGAAAGGATCAAAACATGAACACTCAATCAAGAGATACGGACATCAAAGCCATCCACGAAGCGGTGGAGGATTATTACGTTGGCTGGTATTCAGCCAATGCCGAACGAATGAGGCGTTGTTTGCATGAAGGGCTGGCAAAACGCGCCATCGATTTGGACGAGGCAGGAAAGCAATATCTGCTCCATCTCACCAAAGAGATCATGGTGGATGACACGTCAAAAGGCGGTGGAAGTGACACGCCCGCCGAGAAACAAACCTGGACAATTACCATTTTGGATTGCTATGAGGAAATCGCAACGGTCAAAGTGGCGTCGGGAGAATATATGGAATACATTCACCTTGCCAGGCAGGATGGTCAATGGCTGATCGTGAATGTACTTTTTGCAGTTCGTCCTTAAAATTTCAGAAGGGGGTATTCCAAATTAAGATTATCTTATCGGGTCAATGCGCTTCGGAACTCAGCAATAAATTGTTTCGCCGCCTCAACACCGCAGGGCTAAAGCCGCTTGCTCAGCACATGGAAGCCCTGCGGGCTGACGAGCGAGTCGGCTTTTAGCCGACTTCCACGCACTGAGGCAGGGCTTCATCCCGCCGATTCACGCAAAGCCTCCCGAAACATCCTCGCCAACTCCCTCGCCGCATCAACGGGACTTTCACTTCCTCCAATTGTCCTCACACAAGCCGTTCCTACAATGACTCCATCCGCCATTCGACCAACTTCACGCGCTTGCTCAGGCGTGCTGATCCCAAATCCCACACACACAGGAATATCCGTATGTTGGCGGACATTTGCAATTAAATCCGACAATCCTTCAGCGACTGTTTTTCTTTCTCCTGTTATTCCAGTCACCGAAACTAAATAAATAAATCCTTTTGCATTGCGCGCGATTTTTTCCATACGTTCGGATGATGAGGTCGGCGTAAGCATGGGAATCAACGGTAGGGGCGGACTGCCGTCCGCCCCTACAACGGACATAAATTCCTCCGCCTCCTCCATCGGCAAATCTGGGACGATGAATCCATCCGCGCCTGCCTCCACCGCATCATGGACGAATCTCTCCAGTCCATACGCCAGCATGGGATTGTAGTAACCCATCAAGATCAGCGGAATATCCACGCCGCGTTGACGTAACTCCTTCACCGCTTCGAGCGACTTCTTGACCGTGATTCCCATCTCCAACGCAATTTGTGTGGCGTGCTGAATCACGGGTCCATCGGCGAGCGGGTCAGAGAACGACAGCCCCACCTCGATCAAGTCCGCGCCGTTATTGGCGAGCGCCTCGATCACGTCAATGGATGTGTCCAAGTCAGGGTAACCCAGCGGGAAGTAGGGCATGAAGATCGGTTTGTGCTTGAAGGCAGTTTCGATTCGGTCCATTTTTCCTCTTTACCGCGAAGCACGCGAAGATCGCTAAGAAAATCTTTTGGTTTTCTTCGCGTCCTTTGCGCTCTTAGCGATTCATTTTTTTATTCATCCAAATTCGTTGGTCGAGCAGTATCCTGAGTTTATCGAGGGGCAGGCGGCGTTCGTCCGCCGTATCGAAACCAACCTCTAATCTCTAATCTCTTTTTTTCTTGAACTCGCGCTCAACGCCATGACCAATAAAAATACATCGGTCAGAATCCAAAATATATTCGGTACTATGCCGCCCGATAACGGGGGAAAAACATACTCGGTGAGGTTGAGCGTGTTGGCAATGCCATAACTGGTTACAGCGCAGAACAAAAGCCAGGCGGTTCCGTGCCAAATGGTCTCGCGCGAAGCGCGCGCTCGTTGCCAGGCAACGACAATTAAAACGGCATCGAACATTGGGTAAAGGGCTAACCCTAAAAAGCCGATCCAATCTCCGCCGTTGGTTGCCATCGCTGAACGGAAATAAAAAGCCCACACCAGCACGGCTGTGATCAGGGCGGCTGAGCCGACCCATTTCCAAGTCTTTTGAGTTAACGCGACTGGATACAACCAGAGCGCAAGCCCAACCAGCGCGTAACGAACGATATAGAATACATCCACAAGAGAAAATGTGGATAACGCCGCACCCGTGACAAGGTCATGAACGATCCACGCAATGTTGCCCAGCAGATTCATCGTCCATGCCCATGCAAAGAACAGCCAAAAATTGCGCGGTTCACGCCGACGAATGACCTGTCCCCAAAGAACAAGCAGAATAGCCAGTAGCGTCAAATATCCAACTGCTTGCAGAGTTTGTAAAAGCATCTCGGTGTATTCCTCCGTTGATTATTTTTACGTTATCAACAGGAATTTTATCAACTTTTCAAACTCCAATCTCCTTTATCACCGTATTCAAGTCCTTATCCCCTCTCCCCGAAAGATTCACCAGAATCACCTGATCCTTCCTCATCTTCGGCGCGCGCTTGATGACCTCTGCCACAGCATGAGACGACTCCAACGCGGGGATGATTCCCTCCGTATGGCACAACATCTGAAATGCGCTCAACGCTTCCGCATCCGTTGCGGATGTGTAAAAGGCGCGTTCGGTATCGCGCATCAGCGCGTGTTCAGGTCCGACCGCCGCATAATCCAACCCTGCCGAGACGGAATGAGTCTCCGCGATCTGACCATCTTCATCTTGCAACACATACGTGCGCGTGCCGTGAATGACTCCCACGCGCCCCTTCGACGGGTCGCCGAATCGCGCCGCGTGCTTGCCTGTTTCGATTCCGCTTCCGCCCGCTTCGACGCCGATCAACTCGACCTGTTCATCGTCCACGAATCCGCTGAAGACGCCGATCGCGTTCGAGCCGCCGCCGACACATGCGATGACAGTATCGGGCAAGCGTCCCACTTCCATCATGATCTGTTCTCGCGCTTCCGTTCCAATCACCGATTGAAACTCACGCACGATGGTCGGGTATGGATGCGGTCCCAATGCCGAGCCAAGCAAGTAATGTGTGTCGCGCACATTCGTCACCCAATCGCGTATCGCTTCGTTGATCGCGTCCTTCAACGTTTTTGTCCCAGAGTTCACGGGTCGCACTTCCGCGCCCAACAACTTCATGCGAAACACATTCGGCTCCTGCCGCGCAATGTCCACCGAACCCATGTATACGACACATTCCAATCCCAACAACGCCGCCGCCGTCGCCGACGCGACTCCATGTTGCCCCGCGCCTGTCTCAGCCACGATGCGTCCCTTCCCCATCCGCTTCACCAACAATGCCTGTCCCAACGCGTTGTTAATTTTATGCGCGCCCGTGTGCGCCAAATCTTCGCGCTTCAAATAGATTTGCGCGCCGCCCAATTTTTCCGACAATCGTTTTGCATACGTCAACGGCGTAGGTCTGCCGACAAACGACGCCATCAATTTGTTGAACTCCGATTGAAACGCCGCGTCCGCTTTCGCCGCCACGAACGCCTCTTCCAACTCGATCAACGCGGGCATCAACGTTTCGGGGACGAATTGTCCGCCGTACTTTCCAAATTTTGGGGATAAAAGTGTTGTCATAATTTCTCTCTTGGAAAGTGGAAAGTAGAAATTCGACTCGTCCACTTTCCACTTTCTATTTGGATTCTGCGACTCGGACGGCTTTCACAAATGCGGACATCTTCCCCGCGTCTTTCGCACCGACGGCTGATTCGACCCCCGAAGCCACATCCACGCCCCAGGGTTTGACTCGGCTCACCGCCTCCGCGACATTCTCAGGCGTGAGTCCGCCCGCCAGCAACAGCGGATACGTCTTCGCCAACTCCGCCGCGCCGTTCCAATCGGCAGTGACTCCGCTCCCGCCGTAGATGCCCTTCACGGAAGCATCCAGCAAGAATACGGGCGACTCAGTTCTCACAAAGCCAATTATGTTTTCAGGGATTCCACGAAATGCTTTGAATGCTTTGCCATTGAGTTCATTCAACATCTCAACCGTTTCATCGCCGTGAAGTTGCGCCAGATCAAGCGAGCAGGTTGCGAGAATGTCCTTCACTTCCTCCACCGACGAATTGACAAACACGCCAACAAGTTTAATGTGCGAATGTTCTTTTTTCAAAACAGCAGTGATTTGAGCGCAGCTTTGTTTCTCAACAAAGCGCGGGCTTTTGGAATAGAAGTTGAATCCCAAATAATCCGCTCCCGCGTGGATGGCGGCGAGGGCATCGGTCAATGTTTTGATTCCGCAGATTTTGATTTTGGTCATAGGTTTTGTACTGCGACACGCTTCGCGGTGTCGCTTTTCCTTGCAAACGCGACATAAATGTCGCGTTACGAATTATTGCAACCCCGAAGGGGTAGCATGATTCTAGAATTAGGCATAAACGATTTTGAAACTCCGAAGGAGTGACATAATCCTGTCATCCCTTCGGGATTTGCGATTCGGTACGGCATTATTACAATCATTTCATCCCTTCGGGATTGGTAGGTCGCGTTTTCAACGTGACGTATTCCATTAATTTATCTGTCACGCTGCAAGCATGACCTACGTGTCCATTCCTGAAAGTTCTCTCACTTTCGCGCCAATATCCTCCGAAGTAATCAACGCTTCGCCAACGAGGATTGCATCCACATTTGCATTTGCCAGGCGGTCAACATCTTCGGCGGTGAAGATTCCAGATTCAGCAACAACAGCAATATCGGGGGGAATCATCGGGCGGAGGGTTTCGGTCGTTTCGAGCGACACGTCGAAGGTGGCGAGGTTGCGGTTGTTGATGCCGATGAGTTGGATGTTGGGAATCTTCAAGGCACGTTCGGTCTCGGCTTCATCGTGGACTTCAACCAATGCTGTCAATTTCAATTCAAGAGCGAGAGTATGTAAATCAGCGAAGAGGGAATCATCGGGCAGGGCGGCGGCGATGAGAAGGATGGCGTCTGCGCCGTTGACTCTGGATTCGTAGAGTTGGGTTTCGTGGAGGATGAAATCCTTTCTCAAGAGAGGTGTCACGTGCGAAGTTTCAAGTTTCAAGTTTCGAGTGCGGAGTTCTCGGAGAGTTTCAAGATTGCCCATGAAGAATTTTTCGTCGGTCAACACAGAGATGGCGGAGGCTCCGTTTTGGGTGTAGAGGTCTGCCACTTGGAAGAGGTCGAGGTGGGGGGCGAGGAGTCCCTTGGAGGGCGAGGCGCGCTTGAGTTCGGCGATCAGGCTGGGGCGGGGAGAGAAGCGGCGGCGCTTTAGTGCGGCGAGAAAATCTCGAGGCGTAGGAGAAGAGTCGACGGCGCGGCGTAAGGCTGAGGCGTCGAGCGCCGCTATCTCCATCTTTTTTTGCTCGATGATTTTTTCGAGAATACTCATTGCGCAAAACTTTTTGAATATTCAATCAAGGCGTTGAGTTTGTTGAGGGCGTTGCCGCTTTGCAGTGATTCGTTTGCTTCATGCAATGCGGATTTGAAATCGCCCGACTCGGCGGCGAGCGCGGCGGCGGCGTTGAGGAGGATGGCATCGCGCCGCGCGCCCTGCAATTGATTGGAGAGAATCGCTTTCATCATCACAGCCGCTTCGTCGGGCGTGCCGCCGCGCAGGTCTTGAACTGTTGACGATGCAAGACCCAGATCGTTTGGATTCAAGTCGTATGTTTGCACTTCGCCATTTTTCAAATGACTGATTTTATTGATGCCCGTTGTGTTGAGTTCATCGAGATGATTCGCGCCGTGAATGACGAGGGCGGCTTTGGAACCGAGTCCGTTGAGGACTTGCGCGAGAGGCTCGGTGAGTTTTGGATCGAAGACGCCCGTGAGTTGAATGTTTGCGCCAGCGGGATTCGTGAGCGGACCGAGAATGTTGAAGATGGTGCGCTGACCGATCTCTTTGCGCGGACCGACGGCGTGCTTCATGGCGGGATGAAATTTTGCGGCGAACATAAATCCGACGCCGATCTGCTCGATGGCTTGCGCGATCTGTTCGGGCGTGAGTTCGAGGCTGATGCCGAGGGCGGAGAGAACGTCGGCGCTTCCGCATTGCGACGATGCGGCGCGGTTGCCATGCTTGGCAACTTTTTTCCCTGCACCCGCCAACACAAACGCGGCGGCTGTTGAGATGTTGAACGTGTGCGCTCCGTCGCCGCCTGTGCCGACGATGTCGTAAATTGATTCGTTCGTGTTGAGTTTGACCTTCACCGCATTGGCGCGCATCGCACGCACAGAGCCAGTGATCTCAGGTATCGTCTCGCCCTTCATGCGGAGCGCGACAAGATACGCGCCGATCTGCGCTTGCGTGGCTTGTCCCGTCATGATGACGTTCATCGCTTCTTCGGCTTCAACATCAGTGAGGTCTGCCCGATTGATGGCTTTAGCAATAAAAGGTTTGAGCATGGATGGTTCTCCTTTTGCGGCAGGAGCGGGATTCAGATCGAGAAAATTTTTGAGCAATTGCTTGCCATGTTCGGTGAGAATCGATTCGGGATGAAACTGCACGCCGTATGTTTGATGCTCACGATGTTTGAGTCCCATGATTTCTTCTTCGGGCGTGATAGCGGTCACTTCGAGTTCGGATGGCACGGGATCGTAGACGACGAGCGAGTGATATCGCATCGCTTCAAACGGCGACGGGATGCCTTTGAAGATTCCCTGTCCATTGTGAGTCACTTTGGATGTTTTTCCGTGCATGAGACGGGACGCCCGCTTCACTTCCCCGCCGAAAACTGCTCCCAGCGACTGATGCCCTAAACACACCCCGAGCACGGGAATCTTGCCGTCGAAGTATTTGATGGCGTCGGAGGAGATGCCGTCGTCTTTGATCGGTTCGCCTGGTCCTGGCGAGATGACGAGGTGACTCGGATTGAGCGCGATGAGTTGGTTCATCGTCACCTGATCGTTGCGGAAGACGCGAATGTCCGCGCCGAGTTCGCCGAAGTATTGGACGAGGTTGTAGGTGAAGGAGTCGTAGTTGTCGATTAGAACTAGCATGGTTGATTTCCTTATCCAAGTCGAAAGTCAAAGGTCAAAGGTCGGACGACTTTTGACTTGTGACTTTCGACCTTTAGTTGTCGTATTCTCCAAAAATATCCACTTGATCGGCGAAGAGATCGAGGGAATAGGACAAGCCTGTCTTCTCGCGGACGAGTTGCATGGTCGCTTTGGCTTCGGCTTGCATACGGCTGATGCCATGCGCGAGCACGTCGCTGGGAATTAAGGGATGCGCGAGGAAGTAGGCACGCTTCTCACGGATCGGTTCGAGGAAGTTGTTGATGGCGACGGCGAGTTTCTGCTTGACTTCCACGTCGCCGACTTTGCCAGCGCGATAACGCTCCTTGAGATCGTCCACTTCGGCTCTGGAGGGATTGAACGCGTCGTGATAGATGAACACAGGATTGCCTTCGACTGTTCCTGGGTCGGTGGCGCGGAGACGCTTCGGATCGGTGTACATGTTCATCACTTTTTGTTTGACGGCCTCGGCATCGTCGGAAAGATAGATCGCGTTGCTGAGGGACTTGCTCATCTTGCCCTGTCCGTCTGTGCCGACGAGGAGTGGGACATCGCCGATGATCGAGTCGGGTTCGGGGAAGACTTCGCCGTAGAGGTTGTTGAAGCGACGCGCCATTTCACGCGCAAGTTCAACGTGCGATTGGTTGTCGCGCCCGACGGGGACAACTTGCGCGCGAGGGAGCAAAATGTCCACGGCTTGCAACACGGGATAACCGAGCAGACCGAACGGCATCGAGTCGATGTTGGCGTCGCGTGCCATGTCTTTGAGTGTGGGCATCCGTTCGAGGCGCGGCACGGTAACGAGCATCTCGAAGAGCAGATTCAGTTGATATGTTTCAGGAATCGCCGATTGGACAAATATTGTGCTGACATCGGGGTCGATGCCGACGGCGAGATAATCCAACACGGTCTCTTTGATGAAAGTTGGAATCTCTTTGATATATTGCGGTTCGGGTTTCGTTGTGAGCGTGTGCAAATCCGCGATGATGAAGAAGGATTCGTATTGATGTTGCAGTCGCACACGATTCTCCAGCGAGCCGACGTAGTGACCGAGGTGGAGGCGTCCTGTGGGGCGATCACCTGTGAGGAGGCGGGGTTTGGTGGGCATGGGTAAGTTATATCCTTTCGTTGTGTGATATGGGTTACAAGGTACGAGTTACGTGGCGGGTGGAGTAATTGGTAATTGGTGATTGGTAATTGGTGATTAGAGAATTAGAGAATTGGAGAATTGGAGAATTGGAGACTAGAGACTGGAGACTCAACGCTGAGGAGAGACGTATCTTGTATCGCGTAACTCGTAACAGCGACTTCATCATTTCGACTTCGCTCAATGCAAGCCTTCATCCTTTCTCCTTCATCATTTATTTTCTTCTGCCATCTCAATCGCTTTCAACATCGCGCTTGCTTTATTCACCGTCTCTTGAAACTCCGTGTTGGGATTTGAGTCCGCGACGATGCCTGCGCCTGCCTGGACGCTGAACGAATTACCTCTTGCGATCATCGTGCGGAGGGCGAGGCAGGTGTCCATGTTGCCGTCGAAGCCGAAGTAGCCGACCGCGCCTGCGTACGCGCCGCGCGCGTCGGGCTCGAGTTCGGAGATGATCTCCAACGCGCGGACTTTCGGCGCGCCGCTGACTGTCCCAGCGGGGAAGGCGGCACGCACCAGGTCGAACGCGGTGAGGTCGGGCTTCAACTTCCCTTCGACGTGCGAGACGATGTGCATGACGTGCGAATATTTTTCAACGGTGAAAAAATCGGAGACTTTGACTGTACCATATTCGCAGACGCGTCCCAAGTCGTTGCGACCCAAGTCCACGAGCATCACATGTTCGGCGCGTTCTTTCGGATCAGCGAGCAACTCTTGCGCGAGCGCGGCGTCGGCGGCAGAGTCGGCTCCACGAGGGCGCGTCCCAGCGATCGGTCGGAGTGAAGCGGTTCGTCCCTCCAAACGCACAAACATCTCAGGCGACGATCCGACAATGAAGAGCGGCTCATCGTCCACGAGTCCGAAATCAAAAAAGAACATGTACGGCGACGGGTTGAGGCGGCGCACGGCGCGATAGACATCGAACGGCTCGACGTTCGTTTCGCGCGTGAAGCGTTGCGAAAGCACCACTTGAAAAATATCGCCCGCGCGGATGTGCTCCTGCGCGTCGCGCACCATGTCTTCGTAATGTCCCTGCGTCATGTTCGAAGTTGTTTTTGAATTTTTTATTTCACGCGGTTGCGTTGCAGGAAGCGGCGCATGGATGCGCGACTCGATCTCATCCAGTTTTCGATTTGCGGATTCGACATCGCCATCGAGGACGTTCGCAACGAGAGACAGACTCCGCCGCGCGTGATCGAACGCGATGATGGTGTCGGCGAGGAGGAAGATGCCATCGGGGATACTGCGTACTGCGGATTGCGTATTGCGTATCGCGTTGCGGTTCATTCTCGACTGGAGAGTTGGTTCAAAAAACCGAACGGACTCGTACCCGAGATAGCCCACCATCCCGCCGATGAATCGCGGCACGCCTGTTTGAGGCTTGAAGTTGAAGCGATTCATTTCTTGTTGGAGAAATAATGTTGGATCGCCTTCATATTGCGTATTGCGTACTCCGTATTCATCTTTGATTTCGATGTCCGTATCGCGGATGATGTATTGCGCCTTGGGTTGAACGCCGATGAACGAGTAACGCGCGATCCGCTCCCCGCCTTCGACGGACTCGAGCAAAAACGACGCGCCCTCTCCCCGCAGTTTCATGTACACGCTGATGGGCGTCTCAAGGTCCGCGCTGATTTCGCGGATGATTGTTTGGGTTGTGGCAGCAGTTGCTTCGAGTAGCATAAACGCTCCTTTTTGAACCGCTAAGCCTGCTAAGAAGACCTTTTAAATCTTTGCGTTCTTCGCGCTCTTCGCGGTTAATTCTTTATAATTCTTCTTGAACCGCTAGGCTCGCTAAGGTCGCTAAGAAAAATCTTTTGGTTTTCTTTGCGCGCTTTGCGCTCTTCGCGGTTAATTCTTTCACGATTAAATTAAAAGCCCCTCCGTCCAATTGGGACGAGAGGGGAGTCTCGTGGTGCCACCCAAGTTAACGCCTACTGCTTTAACAAAAAATTCCTGCGTGATGCACACAGGAAGTCAAAGCCAGCGTCACTCTTGTAGTTTGCTAGTTCGATAGTGGACTAGTTATCTAGTCTCTACTCGTCTACTTTCTATCTCGCTAAGAAACTCTGCGGGGTAACGGGTGCAGTTCCCGTCTCTGGTACTCGATACTAGTCTCTAACTATCTATTCTCTAGTATCTTTCACTTCACAACTCGGAGGTCCATTCGGCTTCTGCGCTTTTGCCTTGCTTGCACCATCCTCTGCTCGGCTCTCTGAAAATCGCTTTGAAACGTACTCGTCCTCGTCAGCGTTTTTAATTATGTTGGGCGGGATTGTATGACGGAGGGAGGAGGATGTCAAGAGGATTTACAAAACTGCTATAATAGAAACTCTCAATGGAAATTTTCTAGGAGCATTAAATAAATGTTAATCGAAGAACGAACCATCAGCGTTATATCTTTATTCTCTGGGTGCGGGGGAATGGATTTAGGGTTTAGCGGGGGATTCGAGTTTCTTGGAAAAGATTATTCCCAAACGCCTTTTGAAATCATTTGGGCAAACGATCTAAATAGCGCCGCATGCCGCACATACAAGAAAAATATCGGCGAGCATATTGTCGAGGGCGATATTTGGAAGATGATGGATGAAATACCGTTGGAAGCGGACGTTGTGATAGGCGGATTTCCCTGCCAGGATATTTCAATCAACGGAAAAGGCTTGGGGATCGAGGGAAAAAGAAGCGGGCTGTACCGCGCAATGGTTGAAGTCGTGTCGCGAGTTCGTCCGAAAATTTTTGTAGCCGAGAATGTCAAAGGGCTATTGATGAAACACAACGAGAAATCCCTACAGCAAATTTTGACAGACTTTCGCGCGCTTGGCTACGATGTCACCTATCAACTCTACAACGCGGCGGACTATGGCGTTCCTCAAACACGCGAACGGGTCTTTATTGTGGGAACGCGTTCAGACATCAATAAATTTATTCCCCCCATTCCTGTAAGCGATGAACATATTACTTCACAAGAAGCAATCGGGGACCTCGAAGCCATCGGGCTAGACGAGTCATTCAATCATATCTGGAGTTTTGCAAACAAAAGCTCCGATCAAGGCAATCGCAAACTCAAAGCAGACCGACCAGGCTATACCATCCGAGCCGAATGTCACGGAAATATACAATTTCACTACGCCCTCCCGCGTAGAATTTCTATGCGCGAAGCCGCTCGTTTTCAATCGTTTCCAGATAATTTCATTTTCGACTCAAAATTGCGGGAAACAGAACGACAGGTAGGAAATGCCGTTCCTCCAGTGTTGGCATGGCACATGGCAAACGCCGTACTAGACACCTTGCTAAGTAGCGAACAATGAATCAAGAAGAATTTGAGCAGACTCTAGATGTTGCCTGCAAAAAACTAACAGCCGAAGCCAACAGGAAAACATTTCAAAAGGCTGATCAATTTGAGAATCGAGTTCGCGAGGTTTTACGCGAGTTGTTCAAAGACGATTCGTCAATCTCAATCAGCACAGAACCTCATCCACAGGCTTTTCCAGATATTGCGATAGGACAATTTGGCGTTGAAGTCAAATTCACTTTAAATGACACATGGCGTAGCGTCGCCAATAGCGTGTTGGAAACCAATCGCATTGAATCGGTCGAGAAGGTTTATTTAGTTTTCGGAAAAATGGGCGGAAAGCCCGAAGTACGTTGGGGGGATTACGAGCAAAGCGTAATTCATGTCCGCACTTCGCATGTGCCGCGCTTTGAAGTTGAACTCTTCGCCAGTCGCTCTCTGTTCGATTTAATGGGGATTACTTACGACGAATTTCGCCATCTCCCAATGGAAGAAAAAATGGGACACATTCGCGCGTACGCGCGCTCGCGTCTCGGCGAAGGAGAAAGATTATGGTGGCTGGAAGATACCCCCGACGCTGAACACACCTTGCCAATTCAAGCCCGCCTTTACACAAGCCTTTCCGTTGATGAGAAAAAACGTCTTCGAGCCGAAGCCGTATTACTCTGTCCAGGCATTGTCGCTTCAGGACGTTCCAGAAACAAATACGATGATGTTGTTCTGTACCTGTTGACATATCACGGAGTTGTCGCTCATCAGGCGCGAGACCTTTTCTCCGCTGGAAGTGTGGCAAATCCAGATAATGACGACTCAGGCGGTCTTTACATCGAACGAGCCTTGAAATTAATCGAGGGTGAAATGCTAGAAGCCGCGTCACGAATGGATGACGCTCTCTTTGTAGAATACTGGGGCGAATCAGTTCCTCCAGAAAAAAGGATCCGCCGCTGGCTTGAAAAAGCGGACGCCATAGCTAAAGATTGGAAGCCTTCTAAAAAATTGTTTTTATCAAAATAATCGGAAGCGGTATTATGACCGATGTTTTTAACGCGAAAAAACGTTCGCAAGTAATGAGCGCGGTCCGCTCGAAAGGCAATAAGTCCACCGAACTTGCGCTTATAAGTATTTTTAGATCACTCAAGATTTCTGGATGGCGGCGAAACGTCAATCTAATTGGAAAACCAGATTTTGTATTCCCAAAACATAAAACTATCGTGTTTGTCGACGGATGTTATTGGCACGGTCACACTTGCAGGATTCGCAAACCTGGCCATAACAATAAATATTGGAAAGAAAAAATCCTTCATAACAAGCTGAGGGATGGTTTTGTAACAAAGGAATTAAGAAGGAATGGGTGGAAAGTTATTAGAATCTGGGAATGTGAAATCAAAAAGCGCAAGTACGTTCGAAAATTAAATCACATTCTTTTTCTCATAAATCAGGCTCGGTAGCCCGCTTCGACTTAGACTGGCTGAAGCGACCGAAACTCCCCCTCTGGATACTCAACCCGAATCAAATCATTCGGGAACACATCGCCGCCTGCCAGCACAATCCCCATCACACCCGCCTTGCGGATTAGATTTCCTTCTTCGTCATGGTCAAGGCAGGCTTTGAGCAAACCTTTCTGAAAATCATCCAACTGATAACACGGGTTGCGTAAACCAGTTATTTCAATCACCGCCTCTTTCCCCAAATGCAGACATGTCCCTGTCGGCAGACCGAGCAAGTCCACGCCGCGGGTGGTGATGTTCTCCCCCATCTGCCCAGCCGAGACGTTGAATCCCTGCGCGTTCAGTTCATCGTGCAACTCCGCGTGAATCAAATGGACTTGTCGCAGGTTCGGCTGGGTCGGGTCACGCTTGACGCGGGAGCGATGCTTGACCGTGACACCCGAGTGCGCGTCCCCATCCACGCCCACGCCAGCGATCAGGCGGATACTTTTTTGAGTTGACTTGCTGAAGGTATGTCCCGAACTGAGACTGACGGCAGTGATGATCGATTCCATGTGGGGCAGTATACAATAAAACAGGCACGTCAAATTGATGTGCCTGTTCCTCGATTCCCAATGAAGTTACCCCACCTTCGACTCTACAAGTTTTTCCTTCAACCAAAGATTGACCAAGGTTTCCACGTTGATTCCGCGCCTGTGTGCCAATTCTTCAATATCAGAAAGTAAGTCTGGCTCAACGGGAATTGCAACAGAAACATGAAACTCGACATCAGGCGCGTTGGGATCGTCGAATTCGGTGAAGTCTTGCTTGTCCCAGAATTCGCCCAATTTTTCAGGGGAGTCGCCTTTTGAAACGGAAGTCTTATTTGCAGGCATAGAGACAGTATACAACAAAACAAAGTCCGCTTTAGCGGGCTTTGTAAGAATAGGCGGGGGGTTTCAATCCCCGCCGAGCTTCCCCCACTCCGCATGACGGAGTTGCAATAAATCCTCCGACTTGATCATCGTCAACAGATCGGGGCGCGACGTGCGCGAATAGACTTTGTACAGCGCATCCTTTGGTGAATCCACTTTCGCGTCGAAGTCCACGAGTTTTTCGACGAGGGCGAGCAGTTCGATGCGGTCTACGATGCGGAAACTATTGGCAAGTTCGAAGGCGATCAAGTCTGCCTTGCCGTCATACAGCCAGCCTTTGTTATTTTCCCGAACACTATGTAACTCGATCCACAAAAATTCATCTTGAAGTTCCTTGTCCTCCCGTGACTTGCGCTTGATACTTTTCACATCCACTTTATGGGACTTTCCATCCCGCTCGATGACGTAATCAAAATGTTCGTCAATATTTCCCTTTTCAGACGAAGCCGTGACTTTGAATCCGTGCCGAATCGCAAGCCGCGCAAAGGAATCCTCCGCGCGGCGACCGAGTTCCAGCGAATCCTTTTTGTCGTAGCGATTTCTGGAATTCTTTGTGAACATGAAGCTGATTATAGCCCCAAAAATTTTTCCGCAGATTTATTAACCGCCAAGAACGCGAAGATCTCTAAGAAGAAAAGGTTTTCTTCGCGTTCTTAGCGACCTTCGCGGTTCATTTTTTAACTATTTTATCCAACGAAATCACACCACCCCTCATACTTCTTCACCTTCCCGCGGATCGCATCGTGATACACGTTTTGGATCTCGCGCGTAATTTTCCCAGATTTCCCGTCGCCAATCGCGCGGAAATCGATCTCGCACAGACCGATCACCTCCGCGGCGCTGCCGCAGACAAACACTTCGTCGGCATTATACAGTTGGTCGCGTGAGACTGGCGCTTCGGCAACTTCATACCCCAAATCCGTGGCAATCGTATAAACCGACTGGCGCGTAATGCCCTCCAGGATCGGCGCGGTGGAGGGCGTGACGATCTTCCCATCGCGCACGACAAATAAATTCTCACCCGTGCATTCGGCGATATACCCTTGCGGATCGAGCATGATGGCTTCCTGAAAACCCAGCCGTTCCGATTCCGTTTTCGCCAAAATGCTGTTCACATAATTGCCAGCGATCTTCGCCTTCGTCATCGAAATATTCGGATGATGACGAGTGAACGAAGAGATATTGGCGCGAATGCCTTTTGCCAGCGCGTCCTCGCCGAGGTAATTCGACCATTCCCACACCGCAATCATCATCGAAAGCTTGCCTTTATCCACATTCAGATTCCAGCCGCCGCCGTCCAAATACATCAACGGACGGATATAACAATCCGTAAATCCGTTGGCGCGCACCGTATCTTTATGCGCCTTGATCGCCTCTTCCACGCTCCATGGAATTTCGCGAAAGCCCAACACGCGCGCCGAATCAAATAATCGTTCCACATGTTCGCGCAGACGAAAAATCGCGGGTCCCTTCGGCGTGTTATACGCGCGAATGCCCTCGAACACCGCCGCGCCATAATGCAAAGCGGGCGTCAGAAAATGCAGTGTCGCCTGTTCAAACGGCACGAGTTCGCCGTTCTTCCAAATAAATTTCGATTCCATGCCCATCGCTCAATCTCCTTTTTGTTTTCGTAGTTGCGACTTCAGTCGCAGAATGCATACAATCTCTTTAAAACCTCATCCGTCATCTCACAAGTCTTCAACGCGCCGCCGAGGTCAACCGTCCGCGCGCCATCGGTGATCGCGCAGTCCACAGCCTGTTCGATCGACTCCGCCTCCGCGTCCAACTTGAACGAGTGACGCAGCATCATCGCCGCAGACAGGATTGTGCCAACTGGATTCGCGATTCCCTGCCCCGCGATGTCGGGAGCGGAGCCGTGGATCGGTTCATACAGACCCATCCTCGCTTCTTTCTCCGACGGGGAGGCTGGTTCGCCCAAACTAGCCGACGGCAACATCCCCATCGAACCCGCCAGCACCGAAGCCTCATCCGTGAGAATATCGCCGAACATGTTCTCGGTGACGACAACATCGAACGAGGCTGGGGATGTGATCAACTTCATCGAAGCGGTATCTACAAGCGTGTGCTCAAGCTGAATGGCTGGATCAGCCGTCCCGACGTTTGAAGCGATCTGTCTCCACAGCCGAGACGATTCCAAGACGTTGGCTTTATCCACCGAGGTGACTTTCTTCCTCCTGTTCTTTGCAAGTTCGAATGCGAGTTCGATGATGCGCTTGATCTCGTAATCATAATATTCCAGCGTGTCGACCGCGTACTGCTTGCCATCGCGCATCTCGCGCATTTTGGGTTGACCGAAATACAGCCCGCCCGTCAACTCGCGGATGACGAGGATGTCCACGCCGTTGAGTTTCTCAGGCTTGAGCGGCGACGACTCGATCAGCGCGGGATGCACTTTGACGGGGCGCAGATTCGCAAACACGCCGAGACCTTTGCGCAGCGCGAGCAGTCCGCGTTCGGGGCGGTCTTTCGCGTTCGGGTCATCCCATTTCGGTCCGCCCACCGCGCCAAGCAAAACTGCATCCGATGATTTGCAATCGGCAAGAGATTCATCAGTTAAAGATGAACCATATTTATCAATCGAACAACCGCCCATCAATCGTTCTTGAAAGTTGAAGGTGTGGTTAAATTTTTTCGCAACGACATCCAACACGCGAGTTGCCTCATGCACAACTTCGGGTCCAATGCCGTCGCCTGGGAGGAGGGTGATTTTATATTCCAAGTGAATCTCCAATGGTTTTTACGCAGTACGAAATACGCAATACACAACTGCGTACTGCGTATTTCGTAAAACGCTAATGAGCCACCATCAACCCATACTCCATCGAATCAGCCAGCGCGCGCCAGGAGGCTTCGATGATGTTGGTGCTCGCGCCGACCGTGCTCCAGCGCGAGGTTGAATTGCGCGTGTCAATCAACACGCGGGTGATGGCTTCCGTGCCGTGATCCGAATCCAAAATTCTCACTTTGTAATCGGACAGATGAAACTTTTGAATTTGCGGATAATACCCAGCCAACGCTTTGCGCAATGCCAGATCAAGCGCGTTGACGGGACCGTTCCCCTCCGCCGCCGTGTGAAGCAGTTCGCCCTGCACCTTCACCTTGACCGTCGCTTCGGCGAACGTGCCGCGCCCATCTCGATGCTCCACGTTGACGAAAAAATCCACCAATTCAAACGGAGGTTTGTAGCCGTATTCCTGGCGCTTCAACATCATGGCAACAGAGGCTTCGGCGGCTTCGAATGAAAATCCGCGCGCTTCGAGCTCTTTGATCTCGTTCAACACGGGCAAGACTTCCGCGCTTTCCACTTCCACGCCGTGTTCTTCGGCTTTGCTGAGCAAATTTCCGCGACCCGACAGGTCCGAAACCACGACGCGCATTTTGTTGCCGACGAGTTCAGGCTCCACGTGTTGATACGATTGCGCGTTACGTCGCATCGCCGCCACATGCACGCCGCCTTTGTGCGCGAATGCCGATTTCCCAACGAACGGCAAATGCTCATCGGGAGTGATGTTCGCCACCTCCGCCACAAAATGGGACAAGTCGTACAAATGCTGAATATTCCCTTCAGGCAAACACGGATAACCCATCTTCAACTCAAGGTCTGCCATGATGGACACGAGATTCGCATTGCCGCATCGTTCGCCGACTCCGTTGATCGTGCCTTGCACTTGAACCGCGCCTGCGCGGATGGCGATCAACGAATTGACAACGGCACATTCCGAATCGTTATGCGTGTGAATCCCAAACGGATGAGCAATCGCCTCTTTCACCACGCTAACAATTGATTCGACCTCCCAGGGCATTGTGCCGCCGTTCGTATCGCACAACACAACTATCTCGGCTCCTCCGCGAATCGCGGCGCGGAGAGTTTCGAGGGCATATGAGGAATCCGTTTTGTAGCCGTCGAAGAAATGTTCCGCATCATAAATCACACGCTTGCCGTTGGCTTTGAGATACGCGACCGATTGTTCGATGATCCGCAAGTTATCCTCGAGCGTGGTCAGCAACACTTCTTTGACGTGCAGAGTCCACGTTTTGCCGAAGATGGTGCAGACGGGCGTTTGCGAATCGAGCAGGGCTTTGATGTTGGCATCGTCCTCAGGTCCGCCTTTGACGCGGCACGTGGAACCGAACGCGGCGATGAGCGAATTCTTCCATGGCATATCGCGCGCGCGCTCGAAGAACTCCACATCCTTTGGGTTCGAGCCAGGCCAGCCGCCTTCAATGAAAGCGACTCCAAGTTCGTCCAGTTTTTGCGCGATGCGAATCTTGTCATTGCCCGAAAGCGTGAAGCCTTCGGATTGGGTGCCGTCGCGGAGGGTGGTGTCGTAGATTTGGATGAGGGGTAAAGTCATGTGTTACCTGTTACACGTTACAAGGTACTTCGTACTGCGTACTACGTAATACGAAGTACGCAGTACGAAGTATGAATTATTGACCCGCTTCAAACGCGGAGATCTCCTTCTCGAATCCCATGATGTAGCCCAACTCATCCACCCCATTGAGTAGACACGTTTTGCTGAACGAATCAATCGGGAAAGTGAGCGAACCTCCAGGGTAGGATAAAGTCTGGGTAGCCAGATCAACTGTCAGGTCGGCGCGAGGCGCTTCTTCAAAGAGGTCGAAGAGCATCTTGTGAGTCGCGTCATCCACGACGATGGGAATGAGTCCGTTCTTCAACGCGTTGTTGCGGAAAATATCCGCAAAGGATGTGGAGATGACGGCGCGGAAGCCGTAACTGGTGAGCGCCCACGGCGCGTGCTCGCGGCTCGAGCCGCAACCGAAGTTGTCGCCTGCCAATAAAATTTGCGCCCCCTGCGACTCGGGCTTGTTGATGATGAAATCTTCTTTCGGCGATTTATCGTCGTTGTAACGCCAGTGATAAAAGAGCGCGTCGGCGAGCCCGTTCTTGTCGGTGACTTTGAGAAATTGCGCGGGGATGATCTGGTCTGTGTCAATGTCGTTGACGGGCAGGGCGATCATGCGGGAGGTGAGAGTTGTGAATTGTGCCATTTTGATTTCCGATTTTGGATTTACGATTTACGATTTTCGATTTACGATTTGCGGCCGCCGAACACTGCGAGTTCATAGATACGGAAATAGCAATCTACTTCTTCGTAGCCGATCTCGCGCAGCCAATCGCATTGTGTACTTACAGACAAAAGAATATTCGTGTCTTTATCTGGGCGGTTCATGAAGATGTCTGAAATTTCCTGACGGGTCTTTGTTCCGCCGCTTGATCGTTCGATCGCGAAACGAGCGTCAACCACATGTTGATTGAACAAGTCCACCGCAAGTTGCGATTCGGCGGCAATGTGTTCGATGTTGATGAACCAGCCGTTCGGTTCGAGCAATGAAAAAATTTCTTGATAAATTTCGCGCTTGCGTTGATCGGGCTGATGATGAATGGAGTAGCCAGACACAATCGCATCAAACGGACCTTGCAGGCTGATTTGATTCACCCAAGCCTTGTCGCCATAATCGAGATTCTCAAATTTGAGTTGACTCGCATATTCCTTGAGACCATCGCAAGCTTGTTCAAGCATCGGCTCTGAGAAGTCGGCGAAAACTCCGCGAGCCGATGGATATTCGCCCAAGATCGCCGCGCCCAGAATTCCATCACCGCAACCCAAATCAAGAAAACGTTGGATGGGTTGTTTTCGCGTTTTGAGAATTGACATCATTACGCCGATCTGTTCCTGCGCCAACGGGATGGCGGCACGGTAAGACAGAAAGCGGTTCACAATGGCGGGTAACTTCCAAATTTCGTCTGTGACCATGTCAACTCAACATTACTCTTGGATCAGTGACCACGCCATGAATCGCCGTTGCCGCCGCAGTGATGGGACTCGCCAGAAACGTGCGCGAGCCTTTCCCTTGCCTGCCTTCAAAGTTTCTATTTGACGTACTCACACAATATTGACCTGCTGGAATCACATCTGCATTCATTGCGATACACGACGAGCATCCCGCCTCGCGCCATTCTGCGCCAGATTCTTTGAAGACTTTATCAAGCCCTTCCTGTTCTGCCTGCTTCTTCACATCCTGCGAACCAGGGACGACCATCACGCGCGTGCTTTCTGAAACTTTCTTCCCTTTGAGAAACGCGGCGGCGAGACGCAGATCCGAGATGCGTGAGTTGGTGCATGAGCCGATAAAGACCACGTCCACTTTTTGACCTAACAGCGATTGACCAGGTTGGAGTCCCATGTAATTCATGGCTTTCTCGAACGCGGCTTTTTGCGATGACTCGCTGAACGATTCAACCGTTGGGATGCGGTCTGTGATCCTCATGCCCATGCCTGGGTTCGTCCCGTAGGTAATCATCGGTTCAAGTTCGGAGGCGTCGAGCGTGATGGACTTGTCGTACGCCGCGCCTTCATCGCTGGGCAGTGACTTCCACTTGGCAACGGCTTTATCCCACTCCGCGCCTTTGGGGGCGAACTCTCTTCCATATAAATATTCAAACGTCGTTTCATCGGGAGCGATCATGCCCGCCCGCGCTCCGCCTTCAATGGACATGTTACAAATCGTCATGCGTTGTTCCATGGACAATCCGCGAATCGCTTCGCCCGTATATTCAAAGACGTGACCCGTCCCGCCGCCGACTCCGATCTTGGCGATGAGCGCGAGGATGATATCTTTGGCTGAAACGCCGCTCGATAGTTTTCCATCCACTCTCACTTCGTACGTTTTGGGTTTCTTTTGCAAGAGACATTGAGTCGCAAGGACGTGTTCCACTTCGCTTGTGCCGATGCCAAACGCCAACGCGCCGAATGCGCCATGCGTGGCGGTGTGACTATCGCCGCAGACGATGGTCATGCCTGGTTGCGTGCGCCCGAGTTCAGGTCCGATGACGTGAACGATGCCGCGATGCGGGCTAGTCATGCCGTGCAATTCGATCCCGAATTCCGCGGCGTTGACTTCCATCTGCTTGATCTGGGCGGCGGCTAATGCGTCAGTCATGGGAACATGCAGAGGCGTGGTCGGAATCGAATGATCCATCGTCGCCAGAGTCTTTTCAGGTCGGCGCACTTTGAGTCCGCGCTGGCGAAGTCCTGTAAAGGCTTGAGGCGATGTCACTTCGTGAACCAGATGCAGGTCAATGTAAAGAACCGCAGGCGCGTCGACTTGTTCGGTCACAACGTGCGAATCCCATATTTTTTGGAATAAAGTTTTTGTCATGGTTTCCTTTTTGCAGAGACTAGAGACTGGAGATTCGAGACTAGTCTCCAGTCTCTAGTCTCTAATTCTCTAATCCTCCAATTCTCTCTTTTATCCCAACATCACTCCAAAATCATTCACCACCCTCTCATGCGACTCGGTCTGCGCGATGATGAGTTTATTGACGGCGTTGATATACGCCTTCGCGCTGGCGACGATGATGTCGGTGTCTGCGCCGTGACCGCCGTACACGCGCGGATAATGCGCCTCGCTTTGCGCGTCCATCGAGGTATGGTCGTCCGCGCCTTGAATGCGGACAGTGACTCCACCGAGCGCGTCAATGCCTTCGGTGATGGCGTGGATGTTGAACTCGAGCAACTCGCACGGCACATTGACGATGGCGTTGATGGCTTTGTACACCGCATCCACTGGACCCGTGCCGACAGAGGCTTGCGTGTGAACTGCGCCATCGGGTCCGCGCAGGCGAACGGTTGCAGTCGGCATTCCCATCGTCCCGCAGGTGACCTGCATATCGTTGAGCAAATATACATCGCGCGGACGATAGAACTCGTCGGCGATCAACGCTTCCAAGTCCGCATCCACGATCACCTTCTTGCGGTCTGCCAATTCTTTGAAGCGCGTAAAGGCTTTATCGAGTTCCACTTCATCGAGCGAATGACCCAACTCCGCCAGCCGAGTGCGAAGCGCGTGACGACCCGAATGTTTTCCCAACACCAACTTCGTTTGATTCACGCCCACATCTTCGGGGCGCATGATCTCGTAGGTGGTCTGATGTTTCAACATGCCGTCCTGATGAATGCCCGCTTCATGCGCAAACGCGTTCGCGCCGACGATCGCTTTATTCGGTTGCACCACGATGCCCGTGTAATTGCTCACCAACTTGCTCACGCGCGAAATTTGTTTTGTCTCGATGCCCGTGTCCAGATCGAAAACGGGATGACGAGTCTTCAACGCCATCACAACTTCTTCGAGCGACGTGTTGCCCGCGCGTTCGCCGATTCCGTTCATCGTCACTTCGGCTTGGCGCGCGCCCGCGCGAATGCCCGCCAAAGTATTTGCAGTCGCCAACCCCAGATCATCATGGCAATGAACCGAGATCGTTATGCCGTCGTGCATCCCTGGCGTGTGTTTGATAATCCCGTCAATCAACGCGAAAAATTCATCGGGCGTTGTATACCCGACCGTGTCGGGAATATTCAACGTCGTCGCGCCCGCCTTGATCGCCTCGCCCAACACCACATATAAAAATTCTGGGTCCGAGCGTCCCGCGTCTTCGGGCGAAAATTCCACATCGTCGCAAAAACTTTTTGCATACGCCACCATTTCAGACACGCGCGCCACCACCTCTTCGGGATCCATTTTCAACTTGTGCTTCATGTGGATCGGCGACGTCGCCAAAAACATATGGATGCGCGGACGTTGTGCGGACTGCACCGCCTCCCACGCTTTTTCAATATCGGATTTATTCGCCCGCGCCAGCCCCGCGATGACGGGAACACGCGTCTCATCCTGACTTGAGGCTGGGTTGCCCACCTCAACCGCTATCCGTCTGACGGCTTCCAGATCGTCGGGCGACGCGGCAGGGAATCCCGCTTCGATGATATCCACGCCCATCATCGCCAGCGACCGCGCCACCTCCAACTTTTCCGCCGAAGTCATCGTCGCCCCTGGAGATTGCTCGCCATCTCTTAATGTCGTGTCGAAAATCCTAACGTAGTTATTTGTTGTCATGGTCAACTCCCGTAGGTCACGCTTGTAGCGTGACATATCATGTTATTTCACCAGTCACGTTACAAACGTGACTACAAATTATTTCTTCCAATTCTCAGGTCTCAACGACCTCACCGCCGCGCCTGTCTTCCACATTTCCGAATCACGGATCGCGGCGAGTTCTTTGTCCAACTTCTCGCGGTAATCGGGCTTGCTATTGGCTTCGAGTGTGATTCGCGCCTCATTGCCTGACGTAACGCTCTTATACAAATCACTGAACACAGGCGCGACCGCATCGCGGAATTTATTCTTCCAATCCAACGCGCCGCGCTGGGCGGTGGTGGAGCAGTTGGCATACATCCAATCCATGCCGTTCTGCCCGACGAGTCGGATCAACGACTGCGTCAACTCTTCCACCGTTTCATTGAACGCCTCAGACGGGGAATGTCCGTTCTTGCGGAGTTCGTTGTACTGCGCTTCCATCACGCCAGCCAACGCACCCATCAACACGCCGCGCTCGCCTGTGAGGTCGCTGTACACTTCGTTTTGAAATGTCGTCGGGAATAAATATCCCGCGCCGATGGCGATGCCCAACGCGATCGTCCGCTCTTTGGCTTTACCCGTCGCATCCTGATGGACTGCAAAACTCGCGTTGATCCCCGAACCGTCGAGAAAATTCGTCCGCACACTGCGACCCGACCCCTTCGGCGCGACGAGCGCCACATCCACATGCGGCGGAGGGATGACTCCCGTGTCATCTTTGAACGTGACCGAAAATCCATGCGAAAAATACAGCATGTCGCCTTCGTTTAAATTTTCCACGATCTTCGACCACTGCGAGCGTTGCCCCGCATCGGACAATAAATACTGAACGACGGTCCCTTTCTCTGCGGCTTCTTCCACAGAGAACAACGTCTCGCCTGGCACCCAGCCGTCTGCCACAGCCTTATCCCAATTCTTCGTCCCCTCGCGCTGACCGACGATCACCTTGATGCCGTTGTCGCGCATGTTCATCGCCTGCGCGGGACCCTGCACGCCATACCCCAGCACCGCCACCACTTCATCTTTCAATACCTCCCGCGCCCTCTCCAGCGGAAACTCATCGCGCGTAACAACTTCCTCTTCCACACCGCCAAAATTTATTTTTGCCATGATCTCAATTCTCCTAATTTTTTATCTCGGTGGTCGAGTAGTTCCGAGCGATAGCGAGGAACATATCGAGACCACCACGCTTCAAAACATTCTTGTAACAAAATTTTGTATGCGTACTTGTGGTCTCGACTGCTTGCGCTCGACCACCGAATACTCATAAATTACAAATTACGTAACTCGTAACTCGTAACACGTAACTTGTATCTCTTTCATCCTTCATCCTTCACCCTTCATCCTTTTCACGGCGTCATCTCCGCCATCTCCATCACCTGCGCATGCCCATTCATCCCGATCCTCCGCACACCATCGTTGACCCCGCGCGTCATCGAGACCTGCCCCGTGCGCACCATTTCCACGATCCCAATCGGGCGCAGTAACTCGATCAAGCCTTCGATCTTGTCCTCCGTGCCAGTGATCTCGACCACGACCGAATCAGCCGCCACATCCACGATGCGGGCGCGGAAGATTTCCGCCAGCCCGTTCACTTCGGCGCGGCGTTCAGGCGCGACTCGCACCTTGATCAACGCCAGATCGCGCATCACGGTGGACTGATGCGTCACATCCTGCACATCGATCACATTGACCAGCTTGTATAAATTCGCCTCGATGCGATGCGCGTCAATATCGCCGTTCGGGCATTCCGCAACGATGGTCATGCGCGACACTTCGGGATTCTCCGTCGTCCCCGCGCTGAGCGACACGATATTGAAATTCCGCCGCCGAAACAACGAAGTCACCCGATTCAACACGCCAGGCTTGTTTTCCGCTAAAGCAATAAATGTGTAGTTCATAATTCTCCATTCTTTAGAGAGTAGAGGAGTAGAGAATAGATGACCAGTAACGATCAACTCGCTATTCTCTACTCTCTATTTATCTACTCTCTTATCTCACGCCTTCACAGGTCTCTGCATCATCTCATCCAACGCCGCGCCTGCGGGAACCATCGGATAGACCGCCTCTTCCTGCTCGACTCGGAACTCAAGCACCACTGGACCTTGAGTCTTCCGCGCCCATTCAATCGCTTCATTGACTTCCTCAGGCTTGGTCACCCGCCTCGCAGGGACTCCGTGCGCCTCCGCCAATTTCACAAAATCGGGCGTGAGCATGTTCACCGCCGAGTAACGCTTGTCGAAGAA